>JAUVXL010000295.1 GCA_030603595.1 Sedimentisphaerales bacterium
CGGGCGGGGGGGGGGTAGAAAAGAAAACGGGCCCCTTTTTTGGGGCCCGTGGGATTATTTGAGTTTTTGCTTTGCGGTCTTTTTAGACGAATTTGTCTCTGCCTGTTGCGATTGGGTTGAATATCCCTGGGCCGGCCTTGAGGTCTTTGGGGACGAGGTCGGACTTGCTGTTTAGGAGCTGGTCCCATGTCAGGGTCTTGCCGGTATAGGCGGACATTCTTGCTCCGATGGCGGTGAGGGTGCTCTCTGCGATTCGCTGGCCTTCGTTTAGGGGCTTGCCTGCACGGATACTGGCGACCAGGTCGTCGTGCTCCTGCTGCTGGCCGTTGACGTTTTTGCCTTCGTACTTCCATGAGCTTTGGCCGGAGTAGCTGTTGCTGCAGTTGCTCGTTCCCTTTGTTCCGACGATCTTTTCTCCGCCTCTTCCGGTGCCCGGACTGTGGCCGCTGAAGCTCAGGCACCGAGCGCCGTTGGCGTATTCGAATTCTGCGAAGATATGGTCCCAGATGTCGCCGTTGTACTTTTCCCAGGCTTCTTCGCTACCGTTATTGAACTTGCGGCAGACTTCTTTTGCCTTCTTAATCTGGTCTTCGTTGTAGGTTCTCCATGCCCGGCCTCCGTTTGCGGAGATCTTCTTTGGCGGGCCGTTGAAGCACCAGTTCATCACGTCGATGTTGTGGATGTGCTGCTCGCAGATCTGGTCGCCGCTGAGCCAGTTGAAGTGGTACCAGTTGTTGCACTGCCACTCGAGCTCGCTCCATCCTTCCCGGTGGCCTCTGAACCAGATTCCGCCGCCGTACCAGTAGCACTGTCCGCCGACGAGCTCGCCGATTGCGCCGTCGTGGATGCGTTTCATAAGCTCGATCCTGCCGAATTCATGCCGCCGCTGAGTTCCGCATACGATACCAAGGCCCTTTTCATCGGCGATTTTCGCGGCTTCCATCACCTCGCGACAACCGGTCGGGTCGGTAGCTACGGGTTTCTCGGTGAAGACGCTCTTGCCCGCCTTTATTGCGGCGAGCATCTGCCTGCCGCGAAATGCCGGCGCGGTCGCCATGCAGAGCAGGTCCGCATCGCACTGGGCGAGTCTCTCGTGGCAATCGAAGCCCGAGAAGCAATTCTCATTCGAGATTTTGATTCGGCCTTCGAACTTCTTGTCCCTTTCAAGCCTGTCGCGGGTCTGCCGGACCTTGTTCTCGAAGAGGTCTGCCAGGGCAATGACCTCGATACCGGGGTCGGATTGCAGGTTCTGCCTTATGGCGCCGTTGCCTCTGCCGCCGCAACCGAGCAGGCCTACCTTGATTTTGCCCGTACCTGCGGCATGAGCTACGGATGCTATTGATGCGGCCACTGCTGCTGCGCCAGCGGCGGGCTTGGTTTGGTTGTTCTGTTTTGATTTATTCTTTTCTGACGATTCCATCAGTTAATCTCCTTTGCACAGTATCTTAAAGTCGTCTGCCGGACTTCTCTGATCCTTTTTTGGGCAGTCTCGCTATGTTCTAAACCCGGCCAGTTTGTATTTTCCGGGGATAGCAAACGCCGGCACTTCCTTCGAATCGCTGAGCTTGAGACCGTCCGGCGGGAGCAGGTCCAGCGTGCATTTGCTCATAAACCATGATGTTTTGAATCGCTGGCGCGAATAGGCGGATTCTCGCCCCATGATGGCACAGAGCGTGCTGCGGGCTATTCGCTCTCCTTCGTTGAGGGGCTCGCCTGCTCGGATGCTCTTTATCAGGTTGGCATGCTCCCGGACATAGCCGCTTGGATTGGGTCCTCTGTATCTCCACTTGTTCTCGCCCTCGATGGTTCCGCCACAATTAGTCACGCCCTTTGTCCCGACAACCCGCTCGCTTACATTGCCGTCGGCGCCGTCGATCTGGCGGCACATGCTGATGGTGCGGACGTCACCGGGATAGAAGAACTCGACTCCGAAGTGGTCGAAGATGTTCCCGTGCTTCTCGCCCATGCGATACTGTCGCCCGCCCAAGCCGTGAACGCTTTCAGGGATGACGTCGTCGAAGGCCCAGTTGATTACGTCGATGTTGTGGACATGCTGCTCGGTGATGTGGTCGCCCGAGAGCCATGTGAAGTAGAGCCAGTTGCGGATTTGCCATTCGACGTCACCCTGGTTGGGCTGCTGTTCTTTGACCCAGAGAGCGCCCTGGTTCCAGTAGCACTGGGCCGAGACGATATCGCCGATGGCCCCATCGTGGATACGTTTCATTGTCTCGACGTATTTTGCCTCGTGACGCCGCTGAGTTCCTGCGACGACGCCGAGTTTCTTCTCAGTGGCTTTCTTCGATGCCTCGATGACCATCTTGATTCCCGCGGGGCATACCGCTACGGGCTTTTCCATAAAGACGTTCTTACCCGCCTCGATGGCCGCGGCGAACTGTATCGGCCGAAAACCAGGGGGCGTCGCAAGGATGATCATGTTGATCTCGTCGATGGCCAGGAGCTTTTTGTAGGCGTCGATGCCTATGAAGCAGCGGTTGTCGGGGACGTTGAATTTGTCCTTTAGGCCGTTGAGGCGGTCGCCGAATGTGTCGGCCAGGGCCACGATCTTGACGCCTCGCGCCGAATCGACGCAGTTACTCGCTGCGCCGGAGCCTCTTCCGCCGCAGCCTATTACGCCGACGCGGACCTCAGCGCTGCCCCTGGCCTCGGCCAGAGGAATCCCCGCGCCTGTCAGCGCCAGGGCCCCGGCCGTCAGGGCCGAGCTTCTCAAGAGTTCTCTTCGTGTGATTTGATTCTTTTGCACCATGTTCGTTTCTCCAATTTTACGTCCGTGGTGAACATTATGTCCATTTCGGCGTTGTTGCGTTGCTCTTCCGGGCCGCCTCGAAGGCGGCAAGAAACACGCCGGAACCACATTTACAGGCTCTTCGGGCCACACGCCCGATTGCCTGAACGCTAACATTATAACCAAGCAGCAAAAAGTAAATCAACACAGAAGAAATAATATTTTTGAGCAGATAAGGAAGGGAAAGACGAGCAGCAAAAGAGGTACTGGCTTTTGAATAAGTCGGGGCAGGTCTATTCTTCTTCCATCCAACTTTGTCAACAGTCGCGGAAAATTGCAGAGCCTGTGGGTTGTGTTGCGGGGGGAAAGGTGTATGATTGGATGATGTTAGCCCAGAGACGCAGAAAAGATTGTCTTTTTGGGAGGACAGACGAATGCGTTGCAGAACATGCGTTGTTTTAGTGGTGTTGTTGCTTATCGTTTCGGGGGCGGGGTGCAGCGGGGGTGGTGGAAGAGTCAGGCCGAGGGCGAGGCTGGCTGGGATTCATTTTGGGGAATTGGACCGTGCTGCTCTGGAGTTGGTCTTTGACGTGGAGATCAAGAATCCTTATTCGGCGGGCATGCCTTTGACGAGTATGAGTTACCGTCTTTCCAGTAAGAGAATCGAGCTTGCAGCCGGCAGCGCCAAGCCCAATACGACTATCGCGGCCGGGGCTAAGGAGAAGGTCTCGTTACCGGTGAGGGTTCACTACGGGGAAATACTGCGGATCTTGAAGGACGTCGAGCCGGGTTCGAGGATTCCCTACGAGGCTGAGCTTGTGCTTTCTGTGAATACTGAGACGCTTAGTGAAATAGAGATGCCCCTGAGAAAGAAGGGCAAGGTTACACTGCCCTTTATTTCCGGCGTGACATATAAGAGGATTCTGGAATTGGTCGAATACGAGTGACTTTATTGCGAAGAGAGATTAGGATGTGGGTTATGTTTGAAACGAAAACAGATTCGAACGGGACTTTTTTTCTGTGTTTATTTGTTGTTTGGCTTTTGTGGCCCGGGACATTGTATGGCGAGGTTCGGTGGCAGCGCAAGAGGCTTGCCGGGCCTAAGGAGGCGCAAAATAATAACTTACCGATATTAACTTATTCCAGTCATCGGCTTGGAAGTATTTGGTAGTTCCAATCGCCATGAAACTTATTCCTTTTGATTCTGACATTGGACAACTGTGCATCGGTAACTTTCCG
>JAUVXL010000197.1 GCA_030603595.1 Sedimentisphaerales bacterium
AGTACTCTGTCACAATCGAATCTGTAAGTTGTCATTCCGCACTTGATGCGGAATCCATTTCTTTAGAATCTGGATTCCCGCTTTCGCGGGAATGACAAGCCACAAATACAAATATTGTGAGGTACTAGGCCTACTTAACAAAAGAAAAAATCGTTTCTTGATTTTTTCTTTTCAACGGCAATGTGTTGTTTCGTAAGGGCTTAGGTGATTATTGAAGAATCCCGATAAGTCGGGATTCTTCAACAATATGGGCCTAACCTGCAATTTTGCAGAACGTACCGAACGAAAAAAAAGGCAAAGCATTTCGTCCGAAAATAGCATCCCCATGCAAGAATGTCAAGAGCTTATCGCCATTTCTTGCTTCTCGATGCTCTTCACCGCAATTTGTTCAGACCCGACTGCTCGCTCAAGCTCTGCCGAGGGACTTCATATACCGTTTCGACTTGCAAAGTCCCATTCTCGATGCTTTCTTCTTAACCGCATCGTTGGGACGCCCGAGCTTGGCGGAAATCTTCGCAGTGGGATTGTTCGCGAAGAGCTTCTTGAGCGTAGCTAAATCACTCTTTGTCCATAGACCTTTTTTGAGTTTTTTCTTGGTTTTTTTCTTCTTCTTCGCCATTGGAGGAGTCCTTTCACATTAGATGGACGTATGGCTAACGACTCGCCTTTAGATTGTAGCGCGTCACGAGCCGACAATCAAACATTTTTTTCCGGTCGTCAAAAAAAAATCCCTGTGTCCGACCGGGGGCGCATTGGAATCGACCCGTTTTTGTCATATACTCTTGGCTTGGCATCAAAGTTCGCCGGAGAACGCAGGCTCCGGGACAGGCAACGACTCACAGGGACGCCTGTGTGACAAATGGCCGTGACTATGCAGAAATAGCGTTACAGAGCTAAAATTGAGTGTAAATTCGGTTCTGCGGATTGTAGAAGCCCTGAATATTGGGCTGCGCCGCAAACGAAAGCGGGCTATGTTATGGTGAAAATTGCCGTCGAAAACGCCCCTGCGACTATGGCCGACCAGCTTAGGAATCTTTCTGTACATGACGAGAGAGTGCGTTTCTGGTGGCTTGGCCAGGCCGGTTTCACCTTTTTCTACAAGGGCCGCACCCTGATGATCGACCCTTACCTCTCGGACTCCCTCGCAGAGAAATACGCCGGGAAGGAATTTGATCACGTCCGCATGATGCCCGCCCCCATCCAGCCGGAACAGGTAAAGAACCTCAATTGGCTTTTCTGCACGCACGCCCACAGCGACCACACGGACCCGCAAAGCCTTCCTTTGCTTCTGCGAAACAATCCCGAATGCAGGATCATAGCGTCTGCTGCGGAAATCGAGGGAATCCAGGCAATCGGACTGGACACCGAAAAAGTCATCCCGGCCAACGAGGGCGATACAATCGACCTGGCCGAGGACATTGGCGTCTCGGTTATAGCATCGGCGCACGAACAGATAAGGACCAATGAGGCCGGGCAGCATCATTTCCTCGGGTATATCATTCGTTTGGGGCAATTCAGCGTCTATCACTCAGGCGACTGCGTCCCTTACCCGGGCTTGGCGGACAAGCTCAGGGACAAGAATATCGATCTTGCGCTGATGCCGGTCAACGGGCGCAACGATTACCGCACTTCGCGCGGCATCATCGGCAATTTCACATTCGACAAATCTTTCGACCTGTGTCGCCGGCTGGATATCCCCCTGATGATGTGCCACCATTTCGGGATGTTCCGCTTCAATACGATTGATCCGGAGGTGCTAAGGTGTCGAATTGAGCAATTAGGGGCGGGCGAATCTGTTTTCATACCGGAGCCGAACGAACGTTATTCGCTCTCGAAATAGGGACACCTAAGAAAATAGAGAATTCCTTATCGGTGCGAGAGGCAGGAGATTGCCGTCCGCCGGTGGCGGACCTACGGCTCCTTCGCAATGACAATTGTTGGTGTTTTTTTTGCATACGTCCGGAGAATCAGGTGAGGAGTTCGCAAGAATGGCCGTCGCGTTCACTCGGCCCGCCAGAATCCCAACATGTGGTCATATACCCGGGAATAGTCCTGCAGAGCTGCTTTATAAACATCCGCATTTGCAGCTTGCGGCGAGACCGTTTTGTCCACAACTCTCCTGCGAAGGGCCTCGGCGACCAGATCGTCAATCAGGCCCACTCCGGCAGCCCCTAAGAAAGCGGCGTGTTTGAGCGTGATTCCGAAGAAAGCGTCCTTGCCGGCGGTATTTTCACGCCGCCGTTCGCCCAACATATACGGATAAAAGAGCAACCCCTCGCCGACGATGCCAAAGCCCAGCATAGAGACCGGGAAATCGCCGCCCCCAAGCCCGCAAGCCGACCGTCTCGTCGCATTGTCTTGAGATTGGCCGTTAGAAATGCTAAAATACTCTGCAATTGAACGACACATTGAAAGGCCGGATACTATGAATGATCGACGGCGCTCTATTGTTTCGCTGGTTTGCATCCTGACTATCGCCCTGTTAGTCGTGCTTTCGGCGTCCGCGCCGGTTTCCGCCGAAGGACAGGTCGCCAAGGGACAGGTTTACGTAAGGAAAGACGGCTTTGCGCAGACAATGCTCGCCTCTCGAGCGATGTACAAGGCATCTGAGGCCTCCGGCGAGCAGCACACCAAGCTCTATCAGAAGATTCAGCAACGAGTGATGATCGATTTCCCGGCTCAGTCCGACTGGATGCTGCAGGATAGCGAGAACAATCTTCGCCGGTGGTTCGACGCCGGCGACGACGCCGAGATAGAGATAGAGATGATTTCTCGCGTCCTGGATGAAGTCGGCCCAGAGGGTGGATATCTCGGCTCGACGTTCAACAATCTCAAGCCGATGAAAATCCCCGGCAAGGACGAGCGATGGCTCAAACTGTATGTCAATGCCTGTGAAGTACGCCGGGCTGCGCGACTGGCGTCGCTGCCGGCCAAACATCGGAAAATCGTCTTCACCAAGCACTATAATATGGGCGGCTCGCACTACGCCTACACCGAAGGGCAATCCGACGCCCAGGCCGAGCGACACTTTCAGCCTGGAACCAGTTTGTGCATCCTTGAGATGGACGGGATATACGGCAAAGTCGAGACGCTTATCGACGATCGCAAAGGAGTCATCCGCGACCCGGGCGTTTCTTATGACGGCAAGACTATACTCTTTTCCTGGAAAAAATCCGACCGCGAAGACGACTATCACCTCTACGAGATGGATGCCCAGACCCGCAAGATCACGCAGATAACATCAGGCTTGGGCTTTGCGGATTACGAGGCCGACTACCTGCCCAACGACGACATAATCTTCAACTCCACGCGATGCGTGCAGATCGTCGATTGCTGGTGGACAGAAGTCAGCAACCTCTACACGTGCGACAGGCAGGGCCGATTCCTCCGCCGGCTGACCTTCGACCAGGTCCATACCAACTTCCCGACCATCCTCGCCGACGGCACGGTCATCTACACCCGCTGGGACTACAACGACCGCGGCCAATTGTATCCGCAGCCCCTCTACCAGATGAATCCGGATGGCACCGCTCAGCGGGAATTCTACGGAAACAACTCATGGTTCCCCACGACTATACTGCACGCTCGCGGGATCCCCGGCACGAATAAAGTCATCGCTATAGCCACCGGCCACCACAGCCGGCAGACGGGCAAGCTGATAATCATCGACCCGGCGATGGGGCGCCAGGAGAATAGCGGCGTCCAACTGATAGCCCCCGTCCGCGAGACCAAAGCCGAGAGAATCGACGCTTACGGGCAGCAGGGCGAACTATTCCAATACCCCTGTCCGCTCTCGGAAACCGAGTATCTGGTTACATACTCGCCGTTCGGCTGGACCCAGAAGCCGGTCTTGTTCAATATCTACTATATGACGATAGACGGCAGGCGAGAGCTGCTTGCATCCGACCCCAGGATTTCGTGCAACCAGGCGATACCGCTATCGCCCAGGCCCAGGCCTCACCTGCGCCCTCAAATGGCCGATTACCAGAAGGACAGCGGTACGTACTACGTCCAGGATGTCTATGCCGGCCAGAGCCTCAAGGGCGTCCCGCGAGGTACTGTGAAGAAACTTCGCGTTGTCGAAATACAGTTTCGAGCCGCCGGTGTTCGGTCCAACCGCAACGGCGGGCCGGCCGGGGGCGCCCTGGTAAGCACGCCGGTCTCAATCGACAACGGAACATGGGACGTCAAGGTCGTTTTGGGAGACGCCAGGGTCTATGAAGACGGCTCAGCCTGCTTTAACGTCCCTGCGAGGACTCCCGTTTATTTCCAGGCCCTCGACGCCAAGGGGCAAGTCGTACAGTCGATGCGGACCTGGTCCACGCTACAGCCTGGCGAGACATTCTCGTGTGTCGGCTGTCACGAAACCAAGAATGAAACGCCGATGACTACAACCAAGCCCACCTTGGCAATGATCGCCGGCCCACAGAAACTGGCGCCGTTTTACGGCCCGGCCAGAGGATTCAGCTTCAATCGAGAGATTCAACCCATCCTGGACCGCCATTGTGTTCGTTGTCACAACGACCGCACGAAAAGACGCGGGCTGAAGAAAGAGCTCGTAGATTTGTACGCCGCCAAGACAAGACCTACGAAAACCCCGGCTTTTAGCTTGCTCCACGCGCCGAACTGCGACAGCAGAGCCGGCCGCGCCTGGTCCGACGCATACCTTGCCTTGACCGCCGGGGGCAATCCGGATAAAGGGCCCGTCCGATGGCTCAACGCTCAGTCCATCCCGCCGCTGCTGCCGCCCTATTTCGCCGGCTCGGCAAAGAGCCCTTTAATCGAGATGCTCGAAAAAGGCCACAACGACGTCAAGCTCTCGCGGGAAGAGAGCGAAAAGATCGCCTGCTGGATCGATTTGCTCGTGCCTTATTGCGGGGACTACTTCGAGGGCAACTGCTGGAACGAAAACGAGTTGAAAAAGTATCTGCACTTCCAGGCAAAGCGCGACCTTATGGCGGCGACCGAGGCCGACAATATTCGCAAGCTGATCAGCCCGCATAAGCCGGCGCCAGGACTTCTGCCTTCGAACGAGCAATTTCTCAATCCCTATCGCAACATCGCGCTCAATCCTCGGGATGTGCAGGGCTACGCCCGTTCCTGGCCGCACGCCTCGTCGAACAGCGAATATCACGATATGCCCGCCTTCGCCGCACTGAACGCGATAAACGGCAAGACTGCGAACACCGGCCACGGCGGCAACTTTCCATCATGGGGACCCGACAAGCTTAAGGGCCTGTGGTGGAAAGTCGATTTCGGCAGACTCGTCGAGATCGATAAGATTACTCTCTACATCCGCGCCGACTTCCCGCACGACGACCACTGGCAAACCGCAACAATCGACTTCTCCGATGGAACGCAAGAGAGCATCAAAATAAAAAGAACCGCCGAACCGCAGGAGTTCAAGTTCGATAAGCGAATCGTATCATCTCTGCGGCTTACCAACCTTCTCGAAGCCGCGCCGCTCGGCTGGTGCGGCCTCACCGAAGTGCAGGTCTGGGGCAGAGACGTTTACGCGCCGCCTTCACGCCTCGCAGCGCTCTATAATCCGTAATCGCCGTGAAAGGATAATCCCCACGAAACGTATAAACCCCAACAAGCCGCGCCCGTAAGGAAGCGGATAACCCACGAAAGGAATCACCCCGTTAGAAATCCCAGCGGAGGCAAATATATGCGACAAGAAGCGAACATTTCCAATGGGGTGAATCTGGAAAAGGCGGACCGGCCTACGTTCTATTTCATCGGCGTTACTACAGGCAAGTCTTCGATTATGAGGGTCTTCCCCGAGTGGGCGAGGTATCTCAATCTCGGCGATTGCCCAATCAGAGGCATCGACTGCAAGTGGCACGATGACCCGGAGGTATATCGCGAGGTCGTCTCATTTCTGAAGAACGATGAACTGTCATTAGGCGGCCTGGTCACGACTCACAAGATCGACTTATTCGGCGCCGCGCGGGACCTCTTCGACGAGTTCGGCGACGACGCCAAGCTGCTCGGCGAGATAAGCTGCATATCAAAGCGAGACGGCAAATTGCTCGGCCACGCCAAGGACCCAATCACCAGCGGGCTATCTCTGGAGGCATTCGTCCCACCAGGCTATTGGAGCAAGAGCGAAGCCCAGATATGTCTGCTCGGCGCCGGCGGCTCGTCGCTCGCGCTTACCACCTACCTGATGAATACCAAAGACGCATCCGACCGTCCCTCGAGAATCTACGTAACTAATCGCAGCACGCCGCGAATCGCGGATATGCAAAAAGTCCACGAGAAGATCAATCCCGGCATTGAGGTCGAATATATTCACTGCCCCACTCGCGAAGATAATGACCGGGTCGTAAACAGCCTGAAAGCCGGCTCTCTCGTTATCAACGCAACGGGCTTGGGTAAAGACGCCCCGGGCTCTCCAATTACCGCCGCCGCCGTCTTTCCCGAAAACGGCATGGCGTGGGAGTTCAATTACAGGGGAGAGCTGGTCTTCTTGGAGCAGGCCAACACCCAAAAAGAAAAAAGGAATTTGTATGTCGAGGACGGCTGGACGTATTTCATACACGGTTGGACAAGGGTGATCGCGGAAGTCTTCCATATCGACATCCCAACAGCCGGGCCCACGTTCGACGAACTATCGAGAATCGCCGCCGAAGCAAGATGATAAGGAGTGCATAATGCCCACTAACCCAATGGACCCGTTCACAGTGCTGATCGATCTTGAAAACGGGACTATGCCCGACAATACCAATTATCTCAAGCGAAACGCCTCGGATATGCGCGGACATTACGCGAACAACGAGGCGATGGAAAACCTGATCAGCGACAACGGCGACCCGCTTCACTACGAGGTCTTCGAGACACCCGTTCCCGAAGATGTCGGTCAGCTTATGTACTGCCTCAGCAGGCTCCAGCCCGGGAAAGTGGGCGACGAGTTCTTTATGACAAAGGGGCATTATCACACTGTCGAAGCAACAGCGGAGATATACCTTTGCCTCAAAGGGCAAGGTTACATGCTGATGAAAACCGCCGACGGCAAATGTGCCGCCGAGGAAATGTCCCGCGGGCGGATGGTTTATGTCCCCCCGTTCTGGGCACACCGCTCGGTCAATACATCCAAAGACGAGCCGCTGATATCCTTCTGCGTCTATCCCGCAAACGCAGGCCACAATTACGGCGATATCGAGCAGGAAGGCTTTCCCAAGAGAATCTTCGAGCGAGACGGGCGGGTCGTAATAGAATAGAATGACAGCGAACATTGCATAGAATTCGCCGATTCGAAATAGACAAAGCCCATGGAATACGAAAGGGTAGGATGAAACCGATCAGGATCGCCAGCCGGGGCAGCAAGCTCGCATTGGTGCAATCTAATTACATCCGCAGCCGACTCGAAGATCTAAGCGGCGAAGTCGAGGTAGCCATAGTCAGAATCTCGACCAGGGGCGACCGCGACAAGTCCGATTTCCTCAATAAGCCGGATTCCATAGGCTATTTCACCTCCGAGGTCGAAAACGCACTCTTAGACGACAGGGCCGACGTCGCCGTCCACAGCCTTAAAGACCTGCCCACGACCTATACCGAGGGCCTGACGGTCGCGGCGATACCGACGAGGCAATCCGTCGCCGATGCGCTGGTTACCCGCCGCCGGCGGGCGGCCTCCTTGGCCGACCTGCCCGCAGGGGCTACCGTCGGGACGTCGAGTCTGCGGAGGATCGCCCAGGTGCGCATGCTCAGAGACGATTTGAAGTGCGTCCCTCTGCGAGGAAACGTCGAGACCAGGCTCGCAAAAGTCGCCCGCGGCGAAGTCGATGCGGCTATCGTCGCCTGCGCGGGGCTCAATCGACTGGGCCTGGCCGATAAGATTTCCGCCATCCTGCCGCCCGAAGAATTCCTGCCGCCCCCGGCCCAGGGCGCCCTGGCGGTCCAGATTCGAGCCGACGATACAGAACTGGCCGAGCTTGTCGCAAAGCTCGACGATAGAGACACCCGAATCACCGCCGAAACCGAACGCTATATACTCGCATCAATGCACGGCGGCTGCAGCATCCCGTTAGGCGTATATTCGCGGATTGACGGCGACAGCATCATTATCGATGCGTTG
>JAUVXL010000298.1 GCA_030603595.1 Sedimentisphaerales bacterium
TTGCTCGGCGCCGTCAATCTCGGGGGGGGTATTGGTCCAGGTGTAGTCCCGGTCGGAGAAACAGTAGTTGCCGTTCGTCCAACCGCCTGGCTGCGTCTGCAACGGGTCTCTTTCGCCGTCATATTGGCCGATGTGGTCGCGATTGCCGGAAGCGCCGCCCGAGCGATCAACCGGGACCTGGATCAGCGGCAACGCCGAGGCCACGCTCGAGAAAGCAGCAATCACAGCCAAAACAAAAGCCAACAAAATCAATTTCCTGAACATAGTAGTCCTCCTTCTAAGAAGAAAAAACGGTCAACAAGAAACATGCGAATAAAGTAGCAAACATTACTGTTTTCGACAGGAATATCGGATCGCTTAACATCGTGCCGTCGATTAAGGCACATTTGTTGTGGCCGGCAGCGAGCGGTGGAACTCCGCGCAAAGCAAGCGCACGCACGCGCCCGCAAGACACAACTTCTGGCTTTGGCATTACATTCTTCCTCAAAAAGCAGGATTTCCAACACCAAGAACGCAACACTCAGGATATAAACGCCCGCACTCTCAACCGCCCAACTACCGGTATAGCACATGCCGTGGATGAGCTTGAGAGCGCAAACACACCATCACACTCGCTTATACCATATTATCGGCTGCGGACGCAAGAAAAAACCGAAAAAAAGGGTAATGGGCCAGTTACGGGTGGGTCACTCGGTTTATCGCATTGAAGGCTAACGTCTTGAAAATCCCCTTTTTCTGTGCCGAAATGGAATTTCGCTGCCTACTGCACAGCTATCCGGCAAAATGGTCAAGTGCGGAAGGTTTCTTGAAGAGTATTCCGGGCCTGTATCTCCATAGGGCGTTTTTCCCGGATTTTCCGAATCTGACGGCTTTATTTGGAGTTACCTGTCCTCTGAGGCTCATCTACTCCGTCTTCAAATGCCAGTATATCGGCGATGTCGTACAGATTATTGTTCTTTTGCCAATCCTGCGGGTCTGTGACGGCGCCGTTGTCTCATTGAACGTGTGGACTGCCCGGTGCGCCGGGTCGTTGCGGTAGTGGTTGACCAGGATTCTCCTGGCGGATAGGGCCTTGTCGCGGTCGCCGCCGCGGACGATGAAGCCGTCAAGAGACAACCGGCGAGAATTGCTCCTGTAAATACAGAAAGCCTCGTCGAAGCCAGCGAGTGACTAACCCTTCTCAACATCGTTCAACTACCTGGAATTGGGCCTCTAACAATCGAGAACAACAACCGTATCGAAAATCAGACGCTGAGGTTATCCCACGTGATCCCGACTTTCTTGAGGGCGTAGCCGACTTCTCGCAGGTAATCGCCATAGCCGACCATCCAGTGAAATCCCGGCATGTGTTCGGCCAGTTTCAAGTCGTCGCACTTATAGCTGACGTCGATTTGTGAGCGGCAAACGTCCATAAACGGAGCATCGAGAATCTTCGCAGGCAGACCGACCCAGCGTTTCAATGCAAAGTCCGGGACGATGATGGTCAATTCCTGTCCCTTGCCCATTTCGACTTTCGGCGCAGCGCCGTAGTCCGACTCAAAGTGCGTCATAATCCTCGCTGGCTCGAGCTTGTTACCGCTCATCCTTCGCGGCGCGGTGCAGTGTGCGAGGGTTATTACGCCGTCGTGCGGATAGGTCGGATCGTTGAGGAAAACCGGTTTGCCTGAGATATTCGCCAACAACACGCCGGATGGTATCACCACGAAGTCCGACTCGCAAAACGCCAGGTAGCCCGCATCGTTGAGCAGGCTCAACGGCAGGCATGCGGTTGTTTCGGACATCGGAATTATCGTTCCCATACAGCCGTTGATCGTGATCGCGCCACAGCGGGCCTTGTTCAGCACGCCGCGGAAGACCTGCTCCAGCAAAAACGCCTTATCCACAAACTCGCGTTTGGTCTCCAGCTTGGTGCCTTTCGACTTGAGATACGCGGCGGCCCGTTCTTTCGCACGCTCAACGGCGCCCTTGTCGGCACGGGCGGCATTTATCAGCTTGCCGAGTTCGTCGTAGGAAACGGTCTGAATATCGAATTGCCACTTCTCCCTAACCAGATTCGGCACGACATCTTTCGGCTGAGCCCATGCTGCCGGCCCGCCAACAGCCACTATCCGCGTACCCATCGTGTTACGCAGCCCACAGAGCGCCCGCAGCCGCCACATAATCTCGTCCTGACTATCGACAACAACATCCTGGTCGTCCACGCCCTTGACAGACAGGGTATCGGTATGCTGCCGAAGATACCGAGGGCTGATGATTTCAGACCACAGGTAAACCGGCCCCGACTTATGCCGGCAGAATATTATCATATCCTTGCCTTTTTTGCCGAGCGCATCGAATGTGTCCATCCCGCCGCCCGCCGCATAGACCAGATATACGTCGGCCTTATCCAGATCATTCGCGGTTGAGAGGCCGGCTGCATTTTTAACACGCGAAATCGGCAGAAATTGCACGGGGAAGTCAGCGTTCTTGCCCAACTCGCCCAACTCCAGACCGATGCGTGTGACTTCCTCCTTGGCGTCGGCCTCCGTCTGAATGCCTCCCCAACTCCGCCAACTCGCTTGGTGGCGCCGTTTCGGAGTGGCATAGACCAGCACCGGCTTGACCACAAGCGCCCGACGCTTCGGCGCCGTTTCGTTCTGCGTTTCCGCCATTGCTACGGCCGACCATGTCAGGCCTGTCAAGGCCGCTCCGACTAACGTTGCTCCTCCGGCGCCCTGCAGGAAGCTTCGCCGCGTTACCTCGCTGCTCGAATCGTGTTCGCCGCAGGGGCAGCAGGTCCTTCGCACAGGCTCCCGGCGGGGTTCTCTTTCCAAAGATTCTTCAGTCATCGGTTATTCTCCTTTCAATTCAGTCCAATCCGTCCACACAAAGCAGTTTCTATTAGTACACGGGCATATACTGCACGCAGTGATGCTACCACCTGCGAGGTGAGTATAGCCCAAAAGCGCCATTATACAAAGAAAAAAAAACGATGGCTCACCCCGACTGGCCGTTAAAGTAGCCTTTTGGGCACGGATTAACAAGCTCGGTTTGAGTAATGAAAGATTGAGCGAGTGTGGGTCGGCTATTTTGGGCATGGTTCAAAAACACTAATTTGGCGGTAACAGTATCATATTCCATACAGTCCTTTGTTTAGCAGTCGCCGGCACGGCGACGTCACATATCTTTTGAACATCCATTTTTCAACTGTTGCCCTGATTTGAACCAGGCCCTATTTTGCGGTTGCCGCTGTGATTTTGTCGGGCTTTAGTTTCGCAAATAGCAGCATCAGAGCCAGCCCGAGCAACACGAGATAAATGCTCAGGTTCTGCGAGACCGTTCCGCCTTTGTAAATGACATAAATGATGCGCATCGTCCAGGGGCCGTACTCGAACGGGTTATCGTCGCGCAAAAACTCTATAGAGAATCGGCCGATACCATACACTATGAACATCAGCGCGAATGCCTGCCCCGGCTTGAAGAGGAATCGGTTACGTTTGCCCGCCTTCGCGGCCTTGCTCCCGCGCCGCCAGAACAGATAGACTAAAAGGCACGACACCCCGCCCATCGCGGACGAATACAACTGTGTCGGATGCACGGGCAGGCAGCGATATTTCCCCTTGGTGACCTCGTACTTCTGCTCCTCGGTCAGTTCGGCAAAAGGCTTGGGGTACCATTCGCCGTTCTCGGCCGTGAAGCCGAGATACTCATCGCGCGGCAGTGCGAGGTGCGGCTCCGAGCGGTTCCTCTGCGGGTCGCCGTTGATCTGGCTGTTGTACGCAAGCGAATCGTAGGGGAAGCGAACGCCCCAGGGCAAATCAGTAGGCTTGCCCCAGCAACAGCCGTTGAGAAAGCAGCCGACCCGCCCGAACATCAATGCCATCAAAAGCCCGATAGCAAGGGCGTCAAGATAACGCCGTATCGGGAGTTTATGATACAACAGATAGAGGAAGATAATGC
>JAUVXL010000326.1 GCA_030603595.1 Sedimentisphaerales bacterium
TGAGTAAAGACGCAATTGATCAGCCTGGGATTACTGTTTATGTTGAACATTCCTCCACCGGCGCTGAAATCATCTGCGCCGTATGCGATGTTCTCCTCGAAATTGCACTCATCCAGCGTCGGACTGCTGTCCCGGTTGCAGACCCCACCCCCGCAAGTGCCAGGCAGAAAACTCACGCCCGGGTAATCCCCCGTGCAGCAGCAGCCCGTCCCACCGTGAGTCCACCCATAAAACGATTCAGCAACGTTCCACCGGAATGTGCAGCGCACCACCGCTGGGCTTCCGGAGTCATTATACATCCCACCGCCCGCGCGATAACGATAGTCAACATCCGGACACTCCCCCAATATCGGCCCGCTCGCATGTCCGCCGGTTATAGTAAACCCGTCCAGAACAGCCGTGCCGTCCGTCCCGCTGCCCATTACAACTGTGTAAGAGTTCTCCTGCCGGCTCCCGCTGCGTATAAAATCATCGATCGATTCCCAGTCCCAGCCTGCCAACTCAACATCATTGCCGTCCAGGTCGCCGCTGAGTATGGTCTCGTAGGCGACCAAGTCACGCGTATTCGGATCCGCCTCGCCGGAGCCCGCATATCCCCCGACGATCGTTACGCCGCTTATAAGCTGGAACGTCGCAGTCCTATCGCCGGTGCCGTTCGGCTCAGCGGCGGATTCATCCGGCCGATACACGCCCCCCGCCACACGTATCTCCACAGGCTTCTGCGCAGCATTCGCCTCGGCCAACGCATCCTGCAGATACTTATACGCATCAGGCCAGCACAAACCGCCATTCCCGCACGGAGCGTCCGCGTCCACATATATCACATTTCCCCCCAAAGCCGCACTCGCTGCCGCCAGCAGAATCCCCGCCAGACATAGACCTATTCTGTTAGTCACTCTGCAACTCATATTCACGCCCGCTTCCGAAATTCAATCGCCTCAATAACTAATGCTATCTGCAAATCACCATTCTTCATCCACCAGTTTCACAAGCCACACCCCCCCCAAATGGTTTTGTGGCAACATCCTCAGACTTGTCCGCCTCGGCGATGCAAACTCCCCAGCCGCTTCACCAATCTCCTGAAGATACGAGAATCTCAATTCGCCCCCGGCACGATCATTCCTTGAAAACTCTATTGTATCGACGACATCTTTCTCAATATCAATCGTATAGACAAGCTTGACTTCCTCGCACGTCAACGTAATCTGCGCTCTATCGCCCTTCGCCAGCAGTTCAGTCTCGAACCATACCCGCCTCGCCGCCGCATCACGTCGCACTGTGTCGATCGTGTGCAGTCCCATCCAAGGCCGGCCCAGGCCATCGAAAAAACTACCCCCTTCGTACTTAGCCACCGTCTCGGCCCCACTATAGACAACCGCCTCGCTGCCGGTATCCACAATTCTAAATTTCTTCCCAACCTCCATCTCAAGCCAAGGATAGTATCCCTTCCTCGCCGCATACACAAACGGCATCCGCCCCCGGCCCCTCACCTGCTCGCCGTCAATCTCCCCGCTCACCCTAAAATACGTCCACCCCCGCATGTGCATAACATCTCGTTTATCCACCACATTCGCCGTCGAAGGCCATTTGTACCTGAAATACTCCTCGTTCATCATGTTACGGTGGTGAACCACTTTGACGCCCTCGCTGCCCTGCCCCCCCCGCCTGGCGATCACCAACAGCCCTCGCCCGTCGCCCGAAACATATTCCATTTCGTCTTCGCCCCCTTCGACCCGCGAGATGAATTCCCTCAGTTGCACGCTATCTGTCGGCAGCCGCTGCACCGCCGAACCTCTGCCCCACATCTTCGAGTTGTATATGTAAATAGTGTTCTTTCTCTGGTCGAAGAAGTAGTCCGCCTCAGCATCCTGCCACAGTTGATAGTACGACTCCGCACCCTCCGACTCCCATCTAACAGTCCTCATCATCACAGGCCCGCCCTTGCCCAGAGGGTAATAATACCAACTCTCCTCGGCGCCCTTCGCCGCCTTCGTCACCGTCTGCCCAATCTGCATATCCCCGAGCATCGTCTCCATTCTGCCGGCCTCGACGCCATCGCTAATCACCCCGGCTCCAACGCCGACGACCCCCGCCGCCACCAATGAGATTACCCCCGCCTTGGTCCCCGCTAAGGAAAGCAGCCCCGCAGCAATACCCGCCTTCGTCGTAGCCGCCGTTACCGATATGCTCGCAGCAGCCGCTTCGCTCGGCGCTGTCAGCTTCCCGAAAACAACCAAAGCAGTCAACAGGAATCCCCTGCCGAATCCTTTATGAGAAAGACGCTTACGAAGCGCCCGCTTCGCCCGGCAGAACCTCACACGAGCCCCTAATTCACTACACCCAGTCTGCTCGGCGATATCGGAATACTCCATCTCCTCATAGCAACGCATTGTCAGCACGCGCCGATGTTGAGGTTTCAATTCCTTAATAGCCGTCAGAACCGCCTCCCGCAGCTCCGCAGCAACCAATTTCGCCAATCCCCCCTCGCTCTGTCCCCCTCGGCCTTGCCGCCCCGCCCCCTTCTCAATAGCCCTCATTCTCCGGTTCTTACCCTCGTTGTACGCCCGCCGAATCCTATTAAAAGCAATCGCTCGCAGCCACGGCCAAAACCGGTCCGCACGCTCGAGCTTTCCTATAACCTTCAACATTTGAAGCATACTCTCCTGCACAATATCCTGCGCGAAATCCTTATCCACAACAATTCGATAGACGTATGCATACAGACGCCCCCGAAAACGCTCGGCAAGAGCATCCAGACTATCTTTGTCGCCAAGCTGCGCCTGCCTGACAAGTTCGATGTAATCCTTGCTGCAATCCATGGAATACCGATAATCGTGCATCTTCTACTACTACTATGTGCGCATATTCCGTCTTTTGTTACCACCTATTCTACCAGAAAAACAGGAATCCCCCAAAATTTTCCGAAAACCCCTCTTTTCAC
>JAUVXL010000077.1 GCA_030603595.1 Sedimentisphaerales bacterium
CTGAAAACGCGGATTAGAAAGACAAAAAAGCAAAAGTTTAAGGGTACAGTGAAAAGATATAACGCCTTAAAGAAAAAAGAGTTATGAAAGTTGTTTTAGAAAAACACGCATAAAAAACAAGAAGTTGAAAGATTGTATTACAAATTGACACTGTTTTTCATATATTTGGATTCCGGCTCAAGGCCGGAATGACAGCATGTTGAAATGACGGCGCGTTGGAATGACGGCGTGCCGCAATCTTATTAGGGATGTACATTTTGCTGCTGAAATTTCACTAATTGAACAGGAGACAGTCGTATGCGTGATAACTCGATAAACAGGCGTTGGTTTCTCAAGGGCGCGGCCTCGGCGATTGCTGTGCCTTATGTTATTACAACGTCGGCGCTGGGCGCCGGGGGCAAGCCGGCCGCCAGCGAGCGTCTCGTGATGGGATGTATTGGCTTGGGCGGCCAGGGCACGGCGGGGATGGGCTGGCGAAGCGCCGGGCCTGGGGTTCCGAATACCGGTTGGGTTCCGAAAGGCGGGTTTATGGCTCGCGGGGTGCACGTCGTGGCGGTTTGCGATGTCAATAAGAACAATCTCAAGCGAGCGAAGTCCATCGTCGATGAGGAATACGGCAACAGCGACTGCACGCCGTATAAGCATTACCAGGAGTTGCTGGCCAGAGACGACATCGACATCATAATCTGCGCGACGGGCGACCGGTGGCATACGCCTGTCTCTATCGCCGCTGCGAAGGCGGGCAAGGACGTTTATTGCGAAAAGCCTATCTCGCTGACGGTTTATGAGGCGCGGGAGCTTGCCCGCACGTTCAGGCGATACGGGCGGATATTCCAGACGGGCACGCAGCAGCGTTCGGCACGGGAGTTTCGGTTTGCGTGTGAGTTGGTGCAGAACGGATATATCGGCGAACTCAAGCATGTCACCGTGAACGTGGGAGGGGGGCCCAGAGTTTGCAACCTGCCCGCTTTGGGTTCGCCGCCGGAGTGGCTTGATTATGACATCTGGCTTGGGCAGGCGCCGTGGCGGCCTTTTCATCCGCAAATACTCGGCTGGATGGCCTGGCGCGATTATTCGGGCGGAGAGATGACGAATTGGGGTGCTCATCATTTCGATATTGCGCAGTGGGGGACGGGCTTCGAGACGAGCGGGCCGGTTGAGATCATTCCGCCGGATGGGAAGGACTTCAAGGTGCTAACATACAAGTATCCCAACGGCGTGATTATGACGCGGAATAACACGTGCAACGGGGTTAAGTTCGAGGGGACTAAAGGCTGGGTGGAGGTCAACCGGGGCTACCTCAAGACGCAGCCGGAGAGCCTGCTGCGGCAGAAGATCGGGCCGAATGAGATTCATCTGCACGTCAGTAACGATCATCATCTGGATTTTATGGCGGCGGTACGCAATCGCACGAGGCCGGCCAGCGATGCCGACATCGGCTATCGTTCGATATCGGTATGTCACTTAGGCAATATCGCCTATTGGCTGAAGCGGCCTTTGAAGTGGGATCCGGGCGAAGAGAGATTCGCCAACGACGCCGAGGCCGACCGGATGCTCTGGCGCG
Source organism: Sedimentisphaerales bacterium (assembly GCA_030603595.1). Classification (GTDB taxonomy): domain Bacteria; phylum Planctomycetota; class Phycisphaerae; order Sedimentisphaerales; family Anaerobacaceae; genus JAFGCD01. Next base: position 1,565 of record JAUVXL010000077.1, read on the forward strand.
AAATGCGAAGCCCCTACACGATATGATCGGATAACGGAAAGCAGCGATGTCAAGAACACGCTGAACCGACACAAGTGAGGGCGCTTGGTAAACAGGAACGTAGTACGGTATCACACTTGTATTTGTTGGTTGTCATTCCCGCGGAAGCGGGAATCCAGGCCCGATATTCGCTGGATTCCGGGTCAAGCCCGGAATGACAAGAGCCACCGGAATGACAAGAGCCAGGAGTTATAACATTCTATTTGAAACCGCAATAGGAGCAAGGATTCGATCATGAGATACAAGAGACTATGGCTGTGGATGATTCTAATTGGATTGCTGTCCATTGCTGCGGGTAGGCCGGCGTATGCCATTACGGTTGATGAGGCTATGGAGAAGCTCAAGACTCATAAGTTCGGCCAGAACGATGATGTGCTGAATTTTCTGTACGAATCTGCTATCGGTTCACATTCCGATGCCGCTCTGCGAAAAAAGCTCAACGACGGATTTAGGCGGGTTCTCGAAAGCAATGCCGCCTACGACGCCAAGCAGTTTGCCTGTCGTCAACTGGCGCTGACCGCTACGACCGCTCATATACCGGTTTTGGCGAAGCATCTTACCGACGAGAAGATGAGCCATATAGTGCTGTATGTGCTGAGGCATATAGACAGCCCGGAAGTGGATAAGGTCTTATTGTTGGCGCTGGACAAGGCTTCAGGGCGAGCAAAACTCGGCATTATCAGCATGTTGGGCAACCGGCGAAGTGTCGCGGCAATAGGGCCTCTGGGCAAGCTCATTGTCTCGGGTGATCAAGAGGTCGCGCTTGAGTCAATCAAGGCGCTCGGGCGAATCGGGACCAAATCCGCCCATGCGCAATTCGCATTAATGGACGTGGCGAAAGAGCCGACGGGCGTCGAGCTTCTGGCGGTCGGGCACGCTCTTTTGGATTTTGGCGAAAGGCTGGCCGACGACGGAGAAGCCAAGCTCGCACAAAAGGCGTACCAGACCGCATTCGATGTCCACTATCCCGGTCCTATTCGTGCGGCGGCTCTGAGAGGCTTAGCGGAGGTGATGGGCGATAAGGCAGAGTCTTATGTAGGCAAGGCGCTCAAAAGCGACGACGAAGACCTCTATGATATGGCTGTAGTTATTATCAGGAATACACAGCAGAAGAGGAACGCCGAGGCAATGGCTGCGGAACTTGGGAGTTTGAAGCCGAAGGTGCAATTGTTGTTGATCAATGCCCTGGCGGCCCGCAGTGACGGGGCGGGTCTGGACTTGGTCAAGGAGGCGTGCCGCAGCGACGGCGTTGACGTGCGAATTACGGCGTTGAGGGCATTGAGCAGGTTTGGCGATGCCTCGACAATCGCGCTGCTGATCGAGCATGCAGCCGCCAGCGTCGGCGGCGAACGGGCGGCGGCGCAGGAAAGCCTGGCGGGCCTGAAGGGGCCGAAAGTCAATAGCATACTCATCAGGCAATTGGGAGGTGGCGATAGCGCCTCAAAGGCTGTGATATGCCGTGCCTTGCTTGGGCGAAATGCCGTCGAGGCTGCTCCTGCTTTGGTCAAGGCGGCGAGAGTCGATAGCGGGCGTGTTCGTGGCGAGGCGCTCAAGGCTCTTCGCGACCTGGCCGGCGAGAAAGAAATCCCGTCACTGGTCGATCTTGTTTTCGTTGTGGAGCCGACCGAGGCCGACGAAGTGGGCAAGGCATTGTCGGCTGTGGCTCGCCGGCATTCGGTGCATCGACAGTGCACGGAGAACATATTATCCAAACTCAACCAGGCCAAAAATGAAAGGCAGCGAGTTGCTCTACTAACGACGCTGGGCGGACTTGGTCACGAGTTGGGGCTTGTGATTCTGCGTGCGGGTCTTGATGATAAAAGCGACGAGATACGTTACGCCGCCATTAAGGCGCTTAGCGTCTGGCCTAATGACGCCCCTGCCGGGGACCTGGCCAAGGTCGTCGAGACGACAAAGAACCGGACGCACCGGATACTGGCGCTGCGAGGATATATTGACCTGGTCGATTCGGCTTCATTGCCTGTGGAGAAGAAGCTGGAACACTATCGCCGGGCGATGCAGTTGGCCGATCAGAATACTGAGAAGAAGAAAGTGCTTTCCTCGCTTGCCCGGCTCGATAGTCCGGCGGCATTTGAGACGGCGGCGTCCCTGGTGGACGATGCGGCGTTGAAGGATGAGGCTGCTCTGGCGGCATGCGCTGTTGCTCAGAAGATTTACACGTCGAAGGGGCAACAAATCAAAGGCCAGTTGGAGAAAATCGTAGCCGCTGACCTGAGCGATTCGACGAGGCAGCAGGCCTGGGACATCCTCGGCGGGATCGAGCAGGTTAAGTATTACGTTAGCGATTGGGAGGTTTCCGGGCCTTATCTCCAGGAGGGCAAGGACTACAGCGCCTTGTTCGATACGGCTTTTGCCCCTGAGATCGACGGCGGCAAGGATGCTAAATGGCGGCGGATGCCCGCCGGCACGGACCCGGCCCAGCCTTACTACCTCGATCTTCTCAAGGCGCTCAACGGCGGCGAGCAGCGGGTGGCGTATCTTCGGACGAAGCTGCAGTGGCCTAAAGAGCAGCAGGTGAAGCTGTGGATCGGCAGCGACGACGGGAACAAGGTGTGGGTAAACGGCAAGTTGGTTCATTCCAACAATGTCGCTCGGGCGTTCACGGTCGATCAGGACAGCGCTGCGGCGGCCCTGAAGAAGGGCGAGAATGTTATTATGATGAAGATCACTCAGAACAACCTGCCCTGGGGCGCTTCGCTGCGCATAGAAGAGCCGAGGCCGCCCAAGCCTCCAAAATTAGGCAAGGGGTTCAAGCTGCATGTGATCAACGGCGAGTCCGCGTTCGAGGCGGCGGGCGTTTGCGATATTAATAAGGACGGCAAGCTCGATATTGTCAGCGGCGGGTTCTGGTATGAAGGGCCTTCGTGGAAGAAGCATTTCATTCGCGAGGTGCAGTACGACGGCAATTACTATTATGACTTTGCGAGCCTGCCGATGGATGTTGACGGCGACGGATGGGTGGATATCGTCTCCGTTGCGTGGCACAACAAGAAGGTCTTCTGGGTTCGCAATCCCGGCGGCTCGGGCGGTAAGTTCGAGGTCTTCGACGTCGATGCGCCGGGCAATATGGAGACTGCGATTGCGGTCGATATCGACGGCGACGGTCGGCTTGATATCCTGCCCAACATCATGACCGCGGCTGCGTGGTATGAATACCAGGCCGATGCCGCCGCTGCGAGCGGGGTTAAATGGACGAAGCACGTCCTGCCGCAGCAGGTCGCCGGGCACGGGATAGGCGCCGGGGACGTCAACGGCGACGGGCGGTGCGATGTCGTCGCGCCGAACGGCTGGGCGGAGCAAACCGCCGACGGAAACTGGCAATGGCGCAGCGAGTTCGGACTTGGCACGGCGAGCATTCCGATCCTCGTGCACGATGTCGATGGCGACGGAGACGGAGATATTGTATGGGGGATGGGCCACGACTACGGGATATTCTGGCTCGAACAGGGCAAAGACGATGACGGCAAGCGGACCTGGACCAAGCACGAGATCGATTCGCAATGGTCGCAGCCGCACTTTCTTATCTTCGCCGATCTGGATAATGACGGCGAAGACGAGCTAATTACGGGCAAGCGTGTGCATGCGCACAATGGCCATGATCCGGGCGGTAACGAGCCGCCGTGCGTATATTACTACAGCTTCGAGAAGGACGCCAAAAAATGGAGCAGGCATATCCTGCACGAAGGCGGCAAGGTCGGGTTCGGCATAAACACGCAAGTGGTCGATATTGACGGCGACGGCGACATCGACATAGTCGCCCCCGGCAAAACCGGGCTGTACTTGTTCGAGAATATGCTTGTCAAGTAGAAGCTCGGCTGCTTACGAAGGCAGTTGGTTGCGATTGATTACCTCTTTTCAAAAGGTCGGTCGATAATCTCGAGCACTCTTGGAGCAATGTAAATTCTATTGCGTTTTACGTCCCCGAACTCTCTCAGGATGCCGAGTTTGATTAACCTCGCGATGGCGTTTCTGGCCGTCATATATGTGGTCTCGCAGGCTTTGCTTGCATACGTTATTGTGATAAGCGGGCGCTCGATAAGGAGATCGACAAGTCGTATCAATGTGCCGGAACCCTTTCCCCGGTGAACGATTTGATGGTATTTCTGCTGTAAGTCCATCAACTGCCTCAATCTTTCAAATGCGTCCTGTGACTGCTCGACGATGCCGCGCAGGAAGAAGAAAATCCACTCGGGCCATTCGCCGTGTGTGCTGAGACGAAGCAGCCGTTCGTAATAATCTTGGCGATTACGTTCGAAATAGGCACTGAGATACAGCAGGGGTTTGTCGAGAATCTTCTTTTCACATAGCAGCAATGCGATGAGGAGCCTGCCAATTCTCCCGTTGCCGTCAAGAAAGGGGTGGATTGCCTCGAACTGATAATGGATCATTGCGAGCCAAACCAGTATCGGCAGGTCGCCTGGCGGTCGATTAAGAAACATCTCGAGGTCGCCCAGGGCTGTCTGCACTTTATCCGGTGGCGGGGGGACGTAATGTGCTTGATCTATGGGACAGCCGCGTGGTCCGATCCAGTTCTGCACTGCGCGGAATTGCCCGGGCGCGCGCTGTTGGCCGCGAACATCGCGCATGAGGATCTCATGTAGTTGGCGGATCATTCTCAGGCAGACAGGGAGTTGCTTTACCTTTTCCAACCCGTACTCGAGAGCAGAGATGTAGTTCGATACCTCTTTGACGTCGGGAACCTTGGATTCGATCGCGCTGGGGCCTGCTTCGAACAAATATAGTTGTTCTATGTTCGCCTGTGTGCCCTCGATCCTACTGGACATCTCCGCTTCTTTCCGTAGAAAAGGGGTGATGAACAGGTTTGGATTAGGCAGGTTCAGCTCGATGCCGTGGAGTTTTCCGATGGCGCGTTCGGCCTCGGATAAGGCCGACACGAGGTTTGATGTCCACTCCAAGTGCGGAGGGAGCTTCTTGGGCACGAAGGCCAACTCACCACCAATCGTTGGCACTAACTCGCCAAAGCCAGCACTTGCTATATCAGTCTGCTTCATCTCTTATCATACTTTCGTTTAGTTGAGGCGGTCTTATTAAAGTTTTCGGCTTAAATCTTTAATAAGTCAAGCGTTATTGGGCCGTCACTGCTCCCAGCGACGATGCTGTGTCACATAACATATTGGTGTTTAAGGAGTTATGGCTTATTACAGTTTGCTTTAGTATGGGATTTCTTATTATAGTTTTGGGGCCTAAACTATAATAAGGCGTTGTTTGCGTGGGGCGGGGGTTGTTCCAATTCGTGGAGGATGAGTGCTGCTGCGACTATGGCTGCTGTTTCGGTTCGCAGGATACGCGGGCCGAGGCTGCACGAAATTGCGCCGGCGTCCGTGGCGAGGCGGACTTCTTCTTCGCTGAAGCCGCCTTCCGGACCAATGAACAATGCAATGCTCTGCAGTTGTTCCCTACTGCGCAGCGCCTTGCGGAGTGTCATTTCCCGCTCGGTGGGCGAGGCAATCAGGCAGCAGTCGAAGGTATTCAATTCCGAGACGACCTTCTCGAATCGGACAGGCGGGGCAAGCTCCGGGATTCGGCCCCGGTGCGACTGCTCGGCCGCCTCGGTTACGATGCTTTTCCATCGCTCGAGCTTTTTCGGCGTGACAGTATCGACGTGGCGAACAATGCTTCGCCGCGTGATGATTGGCGCGAACCGCGATACTCCGACCTCGGTGCATTTCTGCAGGACCAACTCGAATTTCTCCCGCGAAAGCATTGATTGATAGAGCGTGATCTGTACGTCAGGTTCGCCGGGGGCAGCCTGGCGGGAGTCGATTTGGCCGACGACCTTTTCCTTGCCGACGTTTGTGAGGACGACTTCATATTCGAAGCCGGTGTTATCCAGGACGATGATGCGCTCGGAGGGCTTGATCCGAAGAACGTTGCGAATCTGATGAGTCTGCCGCCCGCCAAGGGCAACCTGCTCACCCCGCATATCAGACTGGGATATGAAGAATCGATTCATACCTTGCGAAATGTTAAAGGAGTCAGAGACGCGCCCATCAGAAGCAGGTTAGTCAAGTTCCTCACGACTTATCGCTTTACTCACAACGCTATTGTTGACAAGACGATTCCTGACTTTTCGGGGAATACTCTCACAGTGGAGCGACACAATCTGCTCCAGAGCGGACTTCAAATCCTCTTTTTCGTCGCCTTTGAGAGAAAGGTGGCGATTGATTTCACTCAAAATCTGGGCTGGCAGGCTTGAAATGACGTTGTCGACTTCCTTGCTTGCGGCATCAGCTATCTGTTCTTTAAAGGGAGGAGGTCTATGTTTTTCAAGGATTGGGATTAGCTCCTCCTTGGGAAGAGCAGCTACTGACACACCTGCCTTTTCGGCAGCATCCACCCAAGCCTTGCTCACCCAAGCAAAGTATTCTGAGTCGATAAGCCGGTGTACCAAGTCCTCCATCTGCTTATCGCCGCCTTTTTGGTCGTTCCAATCCGGAGTTCCGACTCGCGAATAGAGATTTCCTACGAGCCAGCCGAGTTTATTACGGAACTGCCCGGCCAGGCGCCCCATCCGTGCTTTTTGCAGGACCTCGTAGTGCTCCTTCGCGCCCAACGCCACGCTGACCCGTAGGAGGGCGATTGCGTAATCGCTAATACCGATAGTATCCGTGTCCGGGTGGAGATAAAACAAACCGAGCGCATGCTCGTTTTGATTAAGAATGCGTCTAAGCAGTTGATACGCTTCTGACTTAGATTGTTTGGAATAAACGCGAGACGAGACTTTATCACAAACATTATCGAAGAATTGTGACAGACAACTCTCCAGGTCGCGAATTACAGCTAGGTTAATATAGTCTGCCTTACATGGTTTCCCATTTCGCCGTACTAGATCGCACGATTGCGTGGTAATAATGAACGCGATGTACTTCGCGTCACAAAAATGCGGGTGAACATCCTTAAAGACACTCTTCAACGCTGGCTTGGGCCATAGAATATCTCCCTGTCTAAGAGGGGCTTGATCTCCTTCAATCTTCTCATATGTCCAGTGAGGAGCCATAGTGTTGCGAACGGTGTTCAAGAAGTGGAATTGTCCAGGTCTTTTGTTGGCTGCGGTTTGTTCACAATGATTACTTCAATGTCTCCTTCGGTGCGCGATGTTACAATTGACCGTCCGTTTGATACCAGGGAATCCGTTTTGGGGACTACGGTTCGGTTTTTTTCGATCTGGGCTTCCCGGTATTCAGCCTCGGGGTTTGGCCCTTTACGATGGGTCTTATTCATCTTCTTTCTCCTTGAAGGCTATGCAAATATTCTGCAAAACCTGTGTAACTCCGGTTTTCAATTTAGCTACAGGTATGTCCAGCCACTTGACGAGATCTTTTGTCTTTTTTGAGTCTCGATGAAAATTAAGGCGAATTCTGATCAAGCCAGTTTCATCTTTCTGAACAGCAAGGTTCAGAAATCCTTCTGCGAACACACTGTCTTTGAGACGGACTTTGCGTCTCAGTTCTCTTGTAACGATTTCATATCCGGCATCGGATAAGTGCTGGTCAAGGGAACCCTGAACAATATCATCTAGTTCGGGAGGACATTCCTGAATCTCAAAACGAACGTTGAATCCTGCGGCAATCACCGGTGTTTCGGGGAGATCTTGAAGCGCATTGCAGCCGATTTCCATGGCCTTCTTAAGCGTTTCATAAGTAGGGCTCTCGGTGCCGATCATTAGGCATCGCTCGTCAACTGAAGCGACGATACCTCCGGATTTCACCTTCGGTGGTTCCAGTAAGTCGACGGGGACCATGACTTGGATACCAGTGCCCTCGGGCAATTTGAACAATCGTTTGGCGATACCGTTGGGGGTCAATATGGCACGGTTCCAGGAGCCAGCAATGACTACATTCCAATCAATAGGTTTAGATTTCACTAGGTGCCTCCCTTGTGTATACTCATGTTAGTAATGAAAGCCACGCGAGAAGTTGCTATCGATATAGAGACCAAAGACAACAACGGCATCTTAACTTGTCTATTATACTTTGTTCCCAAGACCAATTCCAGCTTTTCTTGGAGTTTCTTAGTGTGGGGGCATACGTGCGGCATTTACGTTTCGGTTCCACTACAAGATGCTTGTCCTTCCTCTGCGAGGATTGCGAGGATTTTGGCGGCGGTTTTTTGGGTTAGCTGCTGGGGTTGGTCGGATGTGTCGGGTTCGGGGGGTTGTGGTTTGGGCGGGGTAACGCCGGAGGTCTGCATTGCGATGATGTCGAGGCATGCCTTGCGGGCGGTTTCTTGCTTTTCCGACTGGGTTAGCTGGACGAGCTTGGCTGCGGCAACGGGGGCGTAGCTGGCGATCATGGCGGCGCTCTGGCGATGGGCGGCGACGATGCGTTTTTCAAACTGCTCGATAAAGACATCGTCGGCCTGCCACTTGCTGTAGAGCCTGGCGTTTACGTTATGCTTTTCCAAGACGGCGTGCTCGTCGAGTTCGCCGGCGAAGAGGTCTTCGATTACGTCGAGTTGTCTTTTGGCGAGTGTGTTCTTTTTGCGCATGGTGTGACTTCCTCCATACAGGTTAAAGGTTTCGAATTTAGAATGTATTTCGTGGCGTTTTTGATGTAACCATTGGCTTATCTGCGGGTATAATAGTAGTAGGGGTGAGTATTTAGCAACTGATTTGAGGCGGCAAGAAATGGAAATAGAAAAGGACAAGGCAAATCGGGCGGTGTGGTCGGCGGGGGCCGTTGTGGTGCTTGTTGCGGCGTTGGGACTGGGGCTCGGGATCAGGAAGATTCGGACGTGGCGGGCGCAGGAGAATGCCCAAATGCAGGCTGAAAAACAGGCCGCGGCAACGGCAGCGGCGAAGAAGAAGGCTGAACTCAAGCTGGTCGAGGAGCCGGTCGAGGTCGTTGAAGAAGAAGTCGTCGAAGCGATCGAGCCTAATGAGGAGGTTGTTGTTGCTGAGGCCGAGGAGGTTGAAGAGGAAGATTCGACCGAAGCACCCGTATCCGAATCTATGCAAGAGCGAGGTATGATGGGCCAGGGCGCCGAGAGATGGCGGCAGATATGGGCAGATCTTAATCTTACGCCTGAAGAACAGGAGAGATTGAGAGCGGGATTCCAACTGGCGATGGAGCGATTCTGGAGCTTGCCCGAGGAGGAAAGAGAGGCGGAGATGGCGAGATTCAGAGGTATGAGAGAGCAGTGGGAGGGCATGTCCGACGAAGAGAGAGAGGGAGCGATGGGACGGATGCGAGATCGATTCGAGGACTGGCGAGAGAGCGGCGCAGTGGAACTCCCGCCGCTGACCTTGGATTGACGGCGACTCGCATGTCATTGTCGCCCCGTATGTCATTGTCGCACCCCTTGTCATTCCCGCACCCCTTGTCATTCCTGCGCAAGCAGGAATCCATTCCTCCGGTTTCTCTGGACCCCTGGTCGTAGCCAGGGGTGACAAAAGGCGATATTCGCTTCGCCATGTCATTCCGTTGTTTGAGAGTAAAGATCGTTCCAATTAGGATTGTGCTTTTCGATCAACTCGGTCTTCCATTTTCTCTTCCATTTCTTCATCTGCTTCTCACATCTGATCGCATCATTGATGTTGTTGAAGGTTTCATAGTGTACGAGCATGGTGACCCCGTATTTCCGGGTAAAACCTTCAACGAGCCCGTTTTTGTGTTCATAAATGCGCCGGGCCAGATTATTTGTAAGACCTGTGTAGAGTGTCCCGTTCCTCTTGCTTGCCATAATGTAAACGTAATACTGATTCATTGTGTCTCTCTGGACCCCTGGTCGGAGCCAGGGGTGACAAAAAGCGTTATTTGCTTCGCTTGCATTCTACACTCGAATACGGCCGTCTTCACTCGCATTTTCCATATCATTCCCGCGCTATATGTCATTCCTGCGAAAGCAGGAATCCACTTGTTCGAGACGTTTCTGGACTCCTGCTTTCGCAGGAGTGACAAGGACGGCATTCGCTTCTATTGTTTCGGCGTTTATTCCTGTAACGCCAGCTATTATTCCGGGAACGTGAACTCGAAATCGCAGACGTCGTCTTTTGTACCGTAGAGGGTATTATGCCACAAAATAGGCCAAATTGCAAAGGCAATTATCAGGGTCCATGCTCTGTCGACAAGTCGGGAGATGCGAGATGCCGGATGTGGATCAGACCAAGCGTAAAAAGCCCGAGAGATAACTCTATTAACTTGTCAAAGTGCTACAATACTCGTTGTCATTCTGAGGCAAAGCCGAGGAATCGGGCTTGCAGGGTAGTGGAATGACCGTATTCAATCGGTCCATTCGCTTTTCGTCTCCCGGCAGGGGCCGACTTCGCTTCGCTCTGATAAAGAATCCTTACGCTCAGCATGACAAACTCACTAACTCATTCCTCGTCGGATTGAACAAATACGTTGCTTCCATCCACAGCTTGATTTCGGGGCGGTGGTCGAAGTTCAGGCAGGCAAATTCGCCACCGGTTATGCTGTGTACCGTCACTGTCATTCTGAGGCGAAGCCGAAGAATCTGGGTTGTCAGGGGGGAGCTTATGCATACTTGATCGGTTGGCTCGCTGCTCAGCCAGATGCTTCGCTGCGCTCAGCATGACAAGGGGGATGGTGTTGTCTGCTCGACAAGTTCGAGGCTGGCTTTCGAGCTGCACGTATCTAATCTTCATTGTCTTCATTCTCCCGTTCGGTTGTTTCGAGAAAGTGCTCAGCGATTATTGTCAAGGCCGCTGCGTTTCTCGCGGCTTTGGTCGGCTTATTGTTCCTGCCACCCTTGTCATCCCCGCCCCGCCTGTCATTCCTGCCCCCCCTGTCATTCCTGCGCCCCCTGTCATTCCTGCGCAAGCAGGAATCCATTTGTTCGAGAGGTTTCTGGACCCCTGCTTTCGCAGGGGTGACAAGGGCTTGCGCAGGGGTGACGACGCCTTTCGCAGGGGGGACCACGTAATTCCCGCCCCGCCTGTCATTCCTGCGCAAGCAGGAATCCATTTGCTCGAAAGGTTTCTGGACCCCTGCTTGCGCAGGGGTGACAAGGGCTTGCGCAGGGGTGACTACGCCTTTCGCAGGGGTGACCACGTTATTCCCGCGCCCCCTGTCATTCCTGCACAAGCAGGAATCCACTTGTTCGAGAGCTTTCTGGACCCCTGCTCCCCGATCGGGGTCGAGGACAAGCTTCGCAGGGGTGACTACGCCGGGTTGCCCTGTGTGGGATAATGCCGCCTCGATTATCTTCTTCTGCTGGTCGCTCACGAAAAAGACCAGAGGGTTTGCAAAGCTGCCTGCTGCTGCGGGGGCCTTGGGCATCTTGAGGTCGATTAGCCTTTTTATCTGGCCCGGCGTCTGGGGCAGGAGCTTGCCGAGCTGTCGGGCGTTGATTTTGTCGGTGAGGCGCTTGAGCAGTGCTATTTTCTTGGCAAGCACATCCGAGCCGCTGAGCCTGTTGAGCGTGGCCAGCAATATATCGGTCTGCTCGTCGTCAACGTCCCAGACGATCGCATCGACGCTTCTTTTTCCGAGCTTCTTGAGCGCCTTGAAGCGATGATGGCCGTTGATGATTTGAAACCGCCCCTTCCTCTTGCGATACCGCCGAACAATCAAAGGCTCGTATCGACCTGTCCGCTCGATATTGCGAACCAGCTTGGCAAAAGTGCTGCCGGTCATCTTGTTAGGGTTGTCCGGATGGGCGACGAGCTTGTACATCGCGATTTGCTGAATTGTGTTTTGCATTTCTCTATCACTCCTAATGCCAATCTCTAATTAACCGCCAAGAAACATACAGATTGTCATTCTGAGTCCGCCTCGGGCGGACGAAGAATCTGAGGTGTAGAGCAAGAGAGTTCTGCATAGTCGAATGGTCCACTCGCTCCTTATCCAGATGCTTCGTTTCACTCAGCATGACAATTGATCGTCCTACTTCACTTGGTTTCACAGTGCTCAAGATGTCAGACGCTCCCGTAATTCTATATCCTCAATTCCATATCAGGGTTAAACCAGATGTAATAGGCGGGCCTATCGGTTAGTTTGGTCAGGACGTATCTGGTCCGATTGAGCCCGGGCGACATTGTTCGCCGGCTGCCGTAGGTTTGAAGGAAAAGACTGATTTCCCGCTCGATGAATTGGCCGCTGCCTTCGTCGAGCCGACCGATTCTGTCCTGCACTATGCGTGGGTTGATCAGGCAGCGGTCTTCTATGCCGACGCTGCCGAGCGCCTCGATTAGGCGGGCGTTACGCAGGGGTGTTTTAGCCGTATAAACCTGCATCCCGGCTTTTTCGAAGAACGGGTTGACCAGGCCCATCACCGCCAGGGCCTCGATGATGGGCACTTTCATCAGCGGCATCGTTGTGCGGACCAGCCAGGACGCCAGGGAAATGCCTCGAAACCTCGGTTCGATGATGACCCTGGCGATTCGGCGGATGTTCTTGTTGACCAGAGCTAACTGAGTATCTCTGTCCAGGCCGGCAAACAGGCCCGCCGTTGCTACATTGCGAAGCTCGACGTGCGGATTCGGCATCGTATAGACGATAACACCGACGGTATCGGTATCCGCTCGCCACTTGATTCGACCGGTCGGGCGCACCGCGTAGATCGCTGCGAATGGGCCGAGGCCCGACTCCGGCGAGTCGCGGTAGTGGTAGTGTGCCAGCTTCTTGTAGTCCTCAAATCGACCGGGCGTAATCTCCATATCTTTGCAGATTGAGCAGCTTCTCATCTTCATCTCCTCCTGCTGTCTTTGTATGTAACCTGCGTCGGGTAATACTTGGCTTTGGTGATTACAACGTCCGGGGCCAGGTCCGAGAGGAAGTCCTTGGCGGTGGCGGCGACGATGAAAGTCGTGCCCGTCCTCTTGGCGTATTTCCACACCTTGTACGCAATTGCCGAGGCGGCGAGGCGAGAGAGGTTGGAGCAGAACTCATCGGCGAAGATGTATTTCCTTCCGGTAGAGATAGCGACCGCCAGGCGAAATCGCCATTTCTGGCCCTCGCTCAGATTTCTCGGCTGATTGAGCACTGCCATAGTGTCATTAAGCCCGGCGATGCTGATTGCCCGCAGTGCGTTGTACACGCCGCCCTCGATGCAGTCGATTACCGTCTTCTCGCTCGGTGTCTCGATTTGGTTGAGGTTGATCCGCTCTTCGGCAGCGAAGCACTCCTCCAACTCTCGCAGCAGTACGCTCTTGCCGGAACCGGATGCGCCCGTAATGCACACAATGTCGCCGTCGTTGATCTCGACCTTGCAACTGTGAGTAACTCGCTTGTCCCTGAGCCAGTCCTCGGTCAGGCCGAACACCCTGCATACTTGTGCGACCTTGTCCGTGAATGTTCCCTGCCAGGTAAAGGTCTTTGAAACGCTGAATGTCGCCATAATTGATGCCTCGCAATTTATATTTGATTAGTTTGCCTCTTTTGGCCGCAAGGCCTCTCCGAGAAGCCGGCGAATCTTGCAGATCGTTCTTTGTGTGCGATAGTAGGTCCAGCCTCGCCTGGCGGATATGCTCCTCATGGGCAGGGCTTTGAGGTAGTAGTCCTTCGCAATATCCAGCTCTATTGCGGTTAGTTTCTCGCGATGTCGCAGACAGTTCAGATATTGGCCGTTCACCAGCCGCCTTGTCGTCGAGCGAATTCTGCGGGCGACCGTAACCTCGTTAACCCCGGCCAGACAAGCCATCTGTCGGAAGCTCGATCCTGCCTCGACATACATTTTCATCAAAACCCTGTCATCGCCGCCGAGCAGATCCAGCCTGTTTCTCAGGATGTCCGCGCTTTTTCGATGCCCCGCCGGCGGCGGGCTCGGCGGCCTTCTGCTCGACGTCTTTTTTCGAGTCCCCCTCATAACGCATCCCCCCGGGACCTTGTAAAAGAACTTCTCTCCAGGCGCCGGAGGCTTCCTGCGGGCGGCAAGGGGCAATGTCTTGTTGTGTATGCGCTAAACATTAAGTACAATTTAACACATAGGCAAATCCTGTCAAGACTTTTGTTTATTTTTTTGCAAAGTTTTTTGGAGATTCACATATTGACCAACAAAAGCGGGGTTTTTTGAGCACCAGGGGATGACGGCAAGCGAAAAAAAACGGTAAAATTATGATCGATATTTGATACCGGACACTTGATATGCAATGCTGAATGCTCAATAGCAAGTTTTGAAGGACACACTTATGAACGGGAGAATTCAGGCAGGAATCCTCGAATGGCGGCGGACGAGCGTACTCTCTGCAATCGTGCTTGTCGTGGCGCTGCTACGGGGGATGTCAAGGAGTTTGAGAAAGGGCAAAACCCAGGTGTATCGAGCAGGGTGCAGGCAGTTTGCGACTACTTCGGCCCGACAGACTTCACGCTGATGAACAGTTACCCGCCCAGAAAGGCAACTGAGCAGTAGGAAGACGCTAAGCCCCTGTTTGCAGGATAGCAATGCACCCTATCATCGCTGCAATGCCGGTTCGGGCCTGTTTTACGGTTTGGTTATCCAGCCTTCAACGGTATCGGCGGCGCCGCTTATGTCCCGGCCAAACCCCGATATGGTGTTGCAGCCGAACAGCGAAACGAGCAAACCAGCCAAAACAACAACAAAAAGCATTTTTTTAATCATAACTTTATTATCTCCTTAGATTGCTCTACGGGCATATTTGAAGTAATTGTAACTTCTTGTTTGATTCGTGCAATGATTTCCGCCACTATATTTTTGTTGCGAGCGCAAACTACCTAAAGGAGCCGCCATTGGAGATGTGTGGATTACAGGCGCAGGGTGTGACTGACTTTTCTGGCACGACGTAATCTCTCCGAGGACAAGACGTTACGCTCATTTGTCATTCTGAGTCCGCCTCGGGCGGACGAAGAATCTGCGTTGCAAGGCGGGAGACTGTTTCATAGTCGAATGGTTCGCCTGCTGCTCGCCCAGATTCCCGCCACGGCGCGTCTGCGACTTCGCTGCGCTCAGAATGACAAGAAAGTCGGTCTCGGCGCTCCGGGACTTCGTTTCACTCAGCATGACACGATAAAACTGCCTTGCCAGAAAATCCGGCCACACCCCAGGCGCATCGCAATTCGGGGGAGGCCGGTGATGAAGAATCATCCCGTCTTCATTGGCCCTATAAGTTCTGTGTTCCTGGAGCGGAGGAGTGGATGGCAAACATCAAGGGGGAAAACTCCCAATCTTATGTCAAGATAGGAAAGTTTGTGCTTAACTTTGCATTTCAAATTAGGTAAAATACACAGACTAAATGGGGGTGAAGCTAAGCCACTCGATTCTTGTTGAACGTTTTGGATCTTAGCATTCACGCAAAACTTTTCACACTTTTTTTAGGGGAAGAAAAATGGGTAAGAAGAATGTGGTCACAATGTTGTTTGTCGCGGTCATTTTATGTCTGACCAGCGGCGCAAGGGCTTGTCTCAAGAACACCGTGGACATCGAGCACGATGGCTACGGAGCCAGCAGGATGGCCGAACTATGGGGCGGCGGTCTTGATGGCGCCAATAGGCATGCAGGGGTCTATATGCTGGATAAGACCGCGGGCGCCGGCGAGGGGGAACTCTGGGACAATGGTTATATCGGGGCGTTCTGCATAGAGCTGTCGCAGTATTCTCCGAGCTATCCGATGACTTATGACGTGGTTGTGCCTGAAGACGCACAGAGACGGGTGTGGCCGGATCTTCTGGCACAATGTAATCTTCTCGATGATAAGACGTTATGCCCATTAGCCATTCTGAGCCCACTGGAACCGATC
>JAUVXL010000043.1 GCA_030603595.1 Sedimentisphaerales bacterium
ATACTTCATCGACTGGATGCCGCCAAGAACGGGGCTGGCATTCTCGGTCAACGTCGAACCGGTATTGTTTCCGTTGAGCGGAGTGCAGTCGCCAAATCCGTCCCGCCAGGCTTCGAATATGTTGTTGCCGGTGACGGTCCAGGGGGTGTAGCTCTCCATATCGTCCAAAACAAGATAGTTCGACGTGGCGAACTTCCAGGTTCGGCCCGTTGCGCCGCCCGGAGACTCGATCACCGACCAGTAATAGGTCGTCCCAAGGTCCAAGCTGCCCGGAGGGTTATAGGTGGCGGCGATTTGCGGTCCGGCCACCTTAACCATGTTGGCCGGGTCGTCGGCACCGAACCAGATAGTATGTGCGGTAGCGCCGTCGCCGGGATTCCAGCTTAGAACCACGTCACGGTCAACATCGACCGCACCATGCATCGGACTGGGATTCCATGCCCATGAAAGGTCGATCCGCATGATCTCTGCAATTTCAGCCGCATTCTTTACAACGTCGTAGATGCGGACATCGTCAACCGAGCCGGGGAAGTAAGCGTTATTGTCTATACGCTTGCCAACGCGAACGTGGTCGTTCGTGTTTATAGTTATGGGCACTCCACCGGAGTCCGCAGGAACGGCGAAGCCCATCGGTACGGCATCGCCGTACCAGCTAAGCGTTATGCCGTCGAACGTCGCGGCCAAGTGATGCCATTCCAGGTCGGGCGGCAGGATGTCGTACTCGTCGCCGTTGAGGTGGATGCCGTAGTAACCGGCGGTCGTGCTGGCTGTCCCCTGGACAACCTCGATATCGAAGTGCTGACCGGTCGTCTGCGGCGAGCTGAAGCCGAAGACATTGGTCCAGTCGGTTATGGCCGTAGTGGTGGCCTTGGCCCAGCCGGCGATCGTTCGCGGTTCGGCGCCGCTGATACCAACGCTGTACTCGATATCAACGTAATCGTCGATGCCGTCAAAATGTATCGCCTGGCCGTCGGAGCCGTCCACATAAGTCGGACCACCCATTTCTGTGCCGTCGCGACCGTAACCGGATGAGTCGAGAACGTTATCCTCGAACTTGAGCCAGAGCTTGAGGTTGACATCTGGAACGTTGGCCGGATTGTGAGTGGCCTTAAACGTCCAGACAGCACCGGGATACGTTACCGTGCCGCTGTCGGCCATAACACCGTCGATCCGCCAATAGACCTTCTCGTAGTAGCTAAGAGAGAGAGGGCCATACTGGTTCGGGCCGCTCGGACCGCCCATATATTCGGGCGATGCGGTAGTGGCCGCGGCCACTACGACCGGGTCGCTGCCGACATAGACATGCTGGGTGGTGTAAGGACTATCCGTACTCTGATCGATGCCCGCAGTCCAGCTAAGAGTAGTATTAAGCGGGGCATCGGCAGAGCGGTCGGCCGGGGACGGACTTTCCGCAACTACCGGCATGTAGGGAATGAGGTGGTTGCCGGGAATAACTTCGCGAACGCCGCCGCTATCGGGGCCTTCCCAGGCCACGGCTATGTTGTCGCCGCCGCCGCCCTCTTTCATCAGGCCGGAGATATAGTACATATTGTCGGCTTCGAGATGAATCGGCCCCGACGGTGTAACATCGGGATCGTCAAAGTTGCGAGGGCCTGCCCAGCCGGTCCCGCCAGAGCCCACCCAGGAAATCAAGGCTGCGTTGGCCGGGTTCATGTCTGTGCTGAGCCACAATTCGCCGTTGTCGTCGGTTGCGATCCAGAACGTATAATCGCCCGTGTTCTGGACGTAGAGCCAGCCGTGAAGCCGGCTTCCGTAGTCATTCATAACGTCCGTCGGCCCCTCGAAGAGGCTCACTATCTCGCTGCCGTCAGGGCTGCCGGGATAGCGCGGGTCACTCGTCAGATCTATCACTGCGGTACCGCCGATACCGGTCCACCATTCGCGCAGGATTCCGCCGATACCGGGAGGCCCGGTGGTGAAGCTCCAGACAGCACCTGTGGTATAAGTAGGGGTGAACGGAGGCCGAGTTATAGCGAGCTTCGTATCAACCCGCCAGAAATACTCTGTCTCGGGATCAAGGTCGGCATAATCATAGCTTTCCGTGTTGACATTGGCCATGTATTCCGGTACAGACGGATTCTCGACGACATTGGCATCGGCCACGGCAGTCTCATCGGTGCCGATGTAAACATCGTAGGTCAGTGTTTTGCCTGAGGGATTGATGTCGCCGAGCTTCCAGGTCATAGTCCCATCGGTGGGGACCAATTCGGCGCCGTCTTCCGGGTCCGGATCCCATGCATGTTTGGGGATAGGCGTAAAGCTCCAGGTAGCGCTGGGCCAGTATTCCGTCCCGTCCCAGGAATCGACGCACCAGTAGTACGTGGTGCCGGGGACAAGGGGGGCCCTTGCAAATTCCGGAATACCGAGGTCGTCGTAGCCGACCACCCAGGCAGTCTCGCTCACCGCCGGCCAGGGCGGAACAGTGCCCAGAGAATGGGCCGGGTCGCGACCGTCCACGTCGGCTTTGTTGTCGCTGAAGTACCCCTGGCTCCAGTACCCTTCCGTGCATGAGCCGGGGGTATAATCAAGGATCATATAGACGTTGTCCAGATAGTATTCCGGGGCCACAAAGCTGCCGGTCGCGGGATCCGGGGCATACGCCCCGCACGTGCCCGGATCGAGGCCATTGATTTTTAGATTGTCGATTGTTGCCGTGGCGACCTCGCCGTTGTTGTGCGAGGTCACTGCCAGGCCGATATAAACGTCGGGCGTCATTATGGTCGTCGTGCCGAACTCGCCGGCTGTTTGCTCGGTCCACGTCTCGCCGTCCAGGGAGAAATAGCCCCTGACCTCATTGCCCAGTCGCTCGATCTTGACCCATAACGAATCCCCGGCGGCGAAGGGCGACGGCTGTTGGTTGGCGTGGTTGCTTTGGCTGCCGCTACCGGTAGTAGCCCGCCCCTGAAACGCTGCTGCGTGGGCTGTGCCGGTCGGGTTGGTCAACGCCATGAAGCGGTGCACGGAATTGTCGTCAAGCGTCTCGCGGATCATCACGCCAGCCTTTCGCCACTCGTTGCTGCCGCCGGTAATGCTGGCGACTCGCGCGCTGATTGTGACATCGCCGGTTGTCGTCGTATAGACGTAGCGGAAATTGTCGCGATCGTCCCAGATATCGCGTCCCGCCCCGCTGAGTGTCCAGATGAAGCTAGCCTGGTCCGCACCAGTACCTGCGGGTGGGTTGCCATCGGAGGCACGAAAGATATCCTGGGTTTCCCACATGTCCGGCAACGCCGCCGAGGCGGTGCTGACGGGAACCAGCAGGAGGGCCAGGAATAACAGATAAATCATTCTATACATAACAGTGCTCCTTACAAACAAACGTCATGAGTTGAGTGCTTTGGCCACACACCAAAGCATCTTATTGTTTTCGACAGGCATACAGGCCTGCTTGATATTTTTTGATGCCTGTCTGAAACAACGTTTTTTCTTAGCAAAAACGACCGATAATAATCGCCTCCTATTTATAGGTAAACCGTGCGTGCGAAGGGACGTTTCTTCGGCCTACGCCTTACCTCCTTCCTTCAAAAGGCCTCAGTCATTCGATAAAATGGAAAGCAAAAACCCTTCAACCGAAATGCGGAACGCGCGTAATGAGTCCGCAACACTGCATAACCACCACTTTTAGAGTAGGTTTACGCACCAACACAGGATTTCACCCAGGGAAACAGTAATCCAACGATTTCACCTACCCCATTTATACCAAATCCACTACCCTATCAGCAAGAAAAAAATAAAAAAAGTTAGTTTTTTCGGGCGTGGGCGGATTTTCCGGCAGGTGATTGGGGTGTTCGTCAATACTCGATCATAAGGCACAGCACAGCCGCTATCGTCATTGCGAGCACCTAACCGCATTCTCAGGAGGCACGCAAAAGAAAATGAACCTCAAGAATCGTCATTGCGAAGGAGCCGTAGGCGACTGTGGCAATCTCCTACCTTTCGTATTGAAACAACAGTCCGTTTTCTTAGGAGCACCTAACCACATTCTCAGGAGGCATGCAAAAGAAACTAAAATTTCGGCAATGCTGAGATAACATCTTTTTGTTAAAGCACTTACAGATAATATTGTGTCGAATCCGATTTTCTAGTTTTTTAGGAGCACCTGACCTGATTCTCAGGAGACATGCAGAAGAAAATGAGTCTCAAGAATTGTCATTGCGAAGGAGCCGTAGGTCCGCCATCGGCGGATGGCAATCTCCTACCGTTCCTATTGAAAAAAACCCATTTTCTGGCTCATCCGGGGAATGGGTAGGTGCATTCGGCGTTTCGCACGACCGAGAAAAATCGTTCGGGGCCCCAGAGGCACAAATTTCCCCCCAGGCAGCCCATCTAAAGGTCTTCGAGTTCGTCCAAGAAAGCGCCGGAATCATCCATATCCAAATCATCTATATCCAGATCCAGTAGATCATCGTCGGCAGATTCAAGCACAGGCTCACCAACTGCTGCTTTGTCCCCGTTATCCTGAGGCGGGGTGGTCTTATCGGGTTCTCCGTCGATCTGAAGCTGAAATGTTAAAGAGCCAATCCGGAGGTAATCACCAGCTTTGACCGGGGTCTCGCCGTTGACTTGTTGGCCGTTGAGGAAAGTGCCGTTGCGCGAGCCGAGATCATGGATTTCCAGGGCCTCGTTGTTGAGGTCGAGCCGGCAATGCCTCCTGGACACATCGTCAAGAGGGATGCACAAATCACAATCGTGCCGTCGTCCGATCACGGTTATATTGCTCGGCAAAGAAAAGCTCTTTTGCGAACCGTTCTTCTTGAATAGAACCAGATTTACGTCCATCAAACCTTCCTCTCAAAAGGTTAAATCTTGTCACTACTACTATTATACCGCCTCGAACCGCTCAAAGCAACCAATAAATCGGGCGATAAATAATATTCATATAGTATTGACAGGCCCGTTCTGTGGGCGTAAAGTCCCATAAGCCCGTGCCAATAGCCGGTTGTGTCTTGCTCTTTTACCAAAGTGCGGGTGCAGGGCGGTCTCTTGCGGCTGTTTGTCGGCGGGTCTGTTTTTGCCGAGATCGCCTTGACAATTCCGGCTCGGCTGGTATATTAGTTGAATGCGAAAGGTTGGTTTAGCGGTAGATATATGGCGGAAGTAACACTGCCCGATGGCAGCATACTCCAGATTGCCGACGGCTCAACGGTAATGCAATTGGCCGAACAAATAGGCCCGGGCCTTGCAAGGGCAGCCGTTGCTGCGAAGATTAACGGGCAATTGTTGGATTTGTCCACGCCGATCAACGGTCAGGCGGACGTTCGAATCATCACTCTAAAAGACGACGAAGGCCTCGAAGTGATGCGCCATAGTTGTGCACACGTTATGGCCGAGGCTGTATGCAGTATCTGGCCCGAGACAAAACTGGTCTATGGTCCGACCGTCGAAGACGGGTTCTATTACGACATCGACCTCGAAGAGCCGATTCGACCGAGCGATTTCGAGCGTATCGAAGATAAGATGCGTCAAATCACCAAGGCCGACAGCCCCTTTGCCCGCAAGGAAATATCGAGACCCGAGGCACTGGAGAAGCTCGCCGGCGATAAGTACAAGACCGACAACATAAAACGCGCAGACGGTGACGTGTTGAGTTTCTATTCGCAGTCGGACGACTTCGAGGACCTGTGTCGCGGGCCGCATGCGCCAAGCACGGGCAGGATCGGCAGTTTTAAGATTATGTCGGTGGCCGGGGCGTACTGGCACGGCGACCCGACCCAAAAGATGCTCCAGCGCGTCTATGGCACGGCCTGGCCGAGCAAGAAGGAGCTTGACGGCTTTCTGTACAGGTTGGAGGAGGCCAAGAAACGCGACCACCGCGTCTTAGGCAAACAAATGGACCTGTTCAGCTTCAACGATGCAGGCCCCGGTTTTGCGTTTATGCACCCCAATGGAATGATCATCTGGAACTCGATTGTGGAATTCTGGCGGGCGGTGCACGACAAATACGGCTATCGGGAGATCAAGACCCCTATCATTCTTAACGAAGAACTCTGGCACAAAAGCGGCCACTGGGATAATTACAAAGAGAATATGTACTTCACCAGCTTCGACGAGTGCAGCTACGCGATAAAGCCTATGAATTGCCCCGGCGGATGCCTGGTCTATAAGAACCGAAAGCACTCGTACCGTGAATTCCCGATGCGGGTGGCCGAGTTGGGTCTGGTTCACCGCCACGAGGCCAGCGGTGTGATGCACGGGTTGTTCAGGGTCAGGCAGTTTACCCAGGACGACGCCCACATCTTCTGCACCCCCGACCAGATAGAGGCCGAAATAATAGGCGTTATCGAGCTTACCTTCGAGTTGTATCAGGCCTTCGGGTTCGAGGATTTCCGCATCGAGCTTTCCACCAAACCGGAAAAGCATATCGGCTCGGACGAGATTTGGGAGATTGCCACAAACGCCCTCGAGGACGCCCTCAAGCACAAAGAGATAGACTACAAGATTAACGAGGGCGACGGCGCCTTTTACGGACCCAAGATCGACTTCCACATTAGTGACTGCTTGAAAAGGTCGTGGCAACTCGGCACGATTCAACTGGATTTTTCGATGCCGGAGCGTTTCGGCCTGGTCTATAGCGATAAGGACAACACCGAAAAGCCCCCTGTTATGATTCATAGGGCGGTTCTCGGCTCGTTTGAGCGGTTCATCGGCATTCTCATAGAGCATTACGGCGGCAAATTCCCATTATGGCTTGCCCCCGAACAGGCCAGAATCCTGCCGATAAGCGAAAAAACCAATGACTACGCTCAAATGGTCGAAAATAAGCTGAAAAACGCGAATCTGCGCTGCGGCTGCGACTTCTCTGATGAGAAAATTGGCGCCAAAATCGCCAAAGCTCACGGCGACAAGCTGCCCTATATGTTAGTCGTGGGCCCGAAGGAGGCCGACGCCGAAGCCGTAAACGTCAGAATCCGAGGCGCCAAAGAGACCGTAACTGTAGCAATCGACGAGTTTCTGGCCGCTGTAGAGCAGAAAATTACTGAAAAAAAAATGGATTTGGCGCTTAATGACTGATTTTTGCGCAGATTATTGGTATAATTATTGGTATAATGATGAAACTGTTGAAAGCTACTAAACTTGGGTAACTTGAATTGTTGGTCTGTTTGAAAGGTAAGGTGGTACACGATAAGTAAACGCGGTTTACGGATAAACGGAGGGATTAAGGCCCCCAAAGTTCGGCTAATCGACGAAGCGGACAATCAGTTGGGCGTCGTGGAGCGCTATCAGGCATTGAACAAGGCCCTGGAGGCGGGGCTCGACCTGGTCGAAGTTGCTCCCGCCGGCGACCCGCCCGTCTGCCGGATTATGGACTACGGCAAATGGCAGTACGAGCAGAAGCGCAAGCTGCGCGAAGCGCACAAGAAGAACGTGCACCACACTGCTACGCTCAAGGAAATCAGGCTGCGACCGGAAACGGACAAGCACGACCTTGATATCAAGGTCAATCACGCCCGTCAATTCCTCGAGAAAGGGCATAAAGTGCAGTTTACTGTGTTCTTCCGCGGTCGGCAGATGCTCCACAGAGACCACGGCTACAAAGCGCTGGAGGGGATCGCCGAAGCGCTCGAAGACTTGGCCAAGATCGAGCGGGCGGCCAGGATGACCGGAAGGCGAATGACTTTGTTAATAGTGCCGAAGTGATCTCAAAGCCTGCTTTTGAACTGTCCTTTGAGCCGGACGAATAGGCGTTGAGAAGTGTCTTTTCAATGTTTGGAGTCTGAAGGGCCTTGCTCCGAGAATATGCCGGTATCCGCATTCCTGGCGGGAGATGCCGGCATCATCAGGGGGGATTTTATGTCGATTCGCTCCTTTTCGGGAGATTTTCTGCACTACACGCTTGACATCGGCTTGGGAGAGCCTATAATGTCGTGTTTTAGGTTATTTTGAAAGAGTTGAGTAAATGGGCAAGCAGAAGACTCACAAGGGTTTGAGCAAAAGAGTCAAGGTTACCGCGAGCGGCAAGGTAATGCGCAAAAGAGCCGGCGCCGGGCATCTTATGAGCGGCAAGAACGCCAAGCACAGACGGCGCGTAACCGGCTCGGCTATCATTACCGGCGCCTTGGCGAAGACGGCCAAAGTCCGACTCGGCAAATAGCGCAGCAGATACTATTTAGTTCCTGTTGCGGAAAGCCGAAATCACAAATGTCACCCCTGCGAAGCTTGTCCTCGACCTCGATCGGGGAGCAGGGGTCCAGAGCGAAAAAGCTGGATTCCCGCTTCCGCGGGAATGACAAACACTGTTTCCGCAACAGAAACTAATCAGTTATATTATCAATAGTCAATTGATCTGGCTTGCTTCTCGGCTTCCATTCAGCTGCCGCCAGCAAGCGTGAAGAATTTGAAACTCTCAAAGGAAAGCTGATATGCCAAGAGTAAGAAAAGGCGCTGCCAGGTGCCAGGCAAGAAAACGAGTCCTCAAAGCAGTCAAGGGTCATCGCGGCTCGGCTGGGCGGTTGTACCGGTTAGCAAAAGAGGCTGCTGTCAGGGCTGGCGTCAACGCTCAAAAAGACCGAAGACGACGAAAACGTGAATTTCGCGGACTCTGGGTCATCCGGCTCAACGCCGCCTGCAGGCAGCGCGGAATAAGGTACAGCCAATTCATCTATGGCTGCAAGAAGGCCAATATCGCACTGAATCGAAAGATGCTCAGTGAAATTGCCATTGCCGACCCTGACGGCTTCGACGCTATAGTCGAGGCAGTTAGCGCCGCAGTCGAATCGTAGCCGTAACCCTGGCCTCGTCCGGCGAGCCACGATATACGACATACGAAATTCGACCTACAAGAACATGCTCGATGAATTTGAACAAATCGGCAAAGAAGCCCTCGCAGACCTCAAGAAGGTCTCCCACCTCAAGGACCTCGAGGACTTCCGCATCAAGTACCTAAGCCGCAAGGGCAAGGTTACGCAACTCCTAAGCAGGATCGGCAAGCTTCCCCGCGAAGAGAAACCAAAAGCCGGCCAGCTTGCGAACACGATCAAGAGCGAAGTCACCGCTTCCTTCGAGAAGCTCAAAGCCGCTCTG
The DNA here is from genome assembly GCA_030603595.1 of Sedimentisphaerales bacterium. Taxonomy (GTDB): domain Bacteria; phylum Planctomycetota; class Phycisphaerae; order Sedimentisphaerales; family Anaerobacaceae; genus JAFGCD01. The sequence goes on from JAUVXL010000043.1 coordinate 9,043, forward strand.
CTGCAATCGAAGGACGCCGAATCCGAAGAGCTTGTCGATGTCACTCTGCCGGGGACAGTAAATCGAATCGGAAAGGCGCACGTCATTACGCAGACGCTGGGCGAACTGCTCGAAATTTTCGGCAGAATGGGTTTCGGCGTCGCTTACGGGCCTGAAGTCGAGGATGAGTGGCACAACTTCATCGCCCTTAATATCGGCCCGGAGCACCCGGCAAGGGACCCGCGGGACAATTTCTATATCGACGATAATACCCTGTTGCGGTCGCAGACATCGACGATACAGATTCGCGTAATGGAAAACACCAGACCGCCTATCAGGGTCGTCGCCCCCGGGCGCGTCTATCGCCCGGATACCGTCGATGCCACGCACATGTATATGTTCCATCAACTCGAAGCACTCGTTGTCGATGAGGGCGTCACAATGGTCGATATGAAGACGACCATCGAGCAGTTCATCCATACGTTCTTCGGGCCGCAGACGCAGTGGCGATTCAGGCCGAGCTTCTTCCCGTTCACCGAGCCCAGCGCCGAGGTAGATTTGCTCCTGAAAGGCAAGGACGGCTCGGAAACCTGGGTCGAGATGGGCGGCTGCGGAATGGTCGATCCCAACGTATTCGACGCCGTCGGCATTGACAGCGAGAAGTACACCGGCTGGGCCTTCGGCTTCGGAATAGAACGCCTCGCCATGAGAAAATACGGCATTACAGACATCCGCCTGCTATTCGAGAACGACCTCAGATTCCTCGACCAGTTCTAATGGACATTACCGACAAGATATGTATTTACGAAGAGGATATCGTTTTCAAGGCCTCTCGCAGTGGGGGGCCGGGGGGGCAGAATGTTAATAAGGTCAATACGCGGGTGACGCTGTTTTTCGATGTGGCCAATTGTCGCACTCTATCCGATGCGCAGAAGAGGCGGATACTCACGCGGTTGGCGACGCGCACGGACAAAAAGGGCGTGCTGAGGGTAGTCTCCCAGAAGTTTCGCACGCAAAGGGCCAATCGCATCGCGGCGACCGAAAGGCTGCGGCAATTGCTTGCAGAAGCGCTCAAGAGGCCGCGTATCCGCAAGAAGACCCGCATACCGCGTTCGGCGCACGAGAAGCGGCTGGAAGAAAAAAAACAGCGAGGCGCCTTGAAAAGGCTGCGATCCGAAAAGAACTTCGAGCTTTAGCCGGCATTTATAACTGCAGAGCACGCCGAGAGTGCGGAGATTCGCTGTTTTCAAGGACTAATGTCTTCGCCGAAGCAGAATGATAGAGACAATGATGGCGACGACAATCATGATCACCATCACCTCTTTCATACCTATAAACACCGCTGCTGCCATACTTGCCGCCTCTTTGATTCAGCCGACCACATCATGCCGGAGGCCTAAAGCGTTAAACTCAAAGGGGTTCTAATCACATCCTTTAAGAAAGCACCAACTTTATTGCATGAGAGCCGTGAATAGTAACTTACCTCTTTCGGATTTAACGCTTTAGGGCAACAGCATGTACAGGCATAGTACATATATGCTGTTGCCCACAATGCGATGCCCTTGGCATGGCCTATCCACAAATCCGTATTTTTCACAGCCTTAGCCCGTAAACTAACCTCAAACCAACCAACTTTTCCGGAGTTGAACCTACGTTTTCAACCATTATTCTTGAATCCTGTTTCTACCGCTATCCCCGCGCAAAAGCAAGGAAATACCGGCACTCCGTCAAACTTGGTTTCGCGGAGATTGTCATTGCGAGGAGGCCGCAGGCCGACGCGGCAATCTCATGCCGCTCGAAGGATAGAGGCCGGATTCGGCTGACTTTCCCGGCACGATGTAGTCTTTTCGATGACAAGGTGTTACACTGTTTTGTCATTCTGAGCGATAGCGAAGAATCTGGGTCCGGTGCAAGAGTGTGTTTCATAGTCTATTGGTCCATTTGCCTATCAGCCGGATGCTTCGTTGCACTCAGCATGACAAGATCACGCTGGGTTACCGGAGAATCCGGCCGCACCCCGCGGGACGCAGATTGAAAACGCCCGGCGAGTGTGGTACAAACTGCTGCAAGGATTTTTGCAAGGCAAGGTAAGGTTTTTATGGCGGTTCGATTTATTCTTGGCAGAAGCGGGACGGGCAAGACGAGCTATTGCATTAAGGCTCTCGTCGATGCCCTTCTCGAAGTCTCTGAGCAGCCGCTGATACTGCTGGTTCCCGAGCAGGCGACTTACCAGGCCGAGCGCGCTATCCTGGGCGATGAGCGGGTCGCCGGGTACAACAGGCTGCACGTCCTGTCGTTCGATCGTCTGCAGTTCATGCTGCTGGGCAAGAGCATGGCCCGGCCGGGCATCTCGCGCATCGGCCGTCAGATGATTATCCACAAAATCCTGCGAGAGAATAAGAGCGACCTGCAACTGTTCGATTCGGCCGCGGACCATCCGGGCCTGGCCCGACAGATGGCCGATACGATAGCCGAGCTGCACGAGTACGCAAAGACGCCCGACGATTGCCGCCAACTGTTAGACGAATTACAGAAGAATGAACGGGGCAGGCTGACCGCCCTGAAATTCGCCGATATTCACCTGGTCCTCGAAAAGTACCTAAGTTTTATCGAAGGCAAGTTTATAGACCCCGATGTGCAATTGGCCCGCGCATGCGACGCCGTTGCCGAGGCGCCTTTCGTTAAGGGCGCCAAGCTGTGGGTGGATGGTTTCGCGGGTTTTACGCTGGCCGAGGTTGCGATCCTGACGGAACTGCTCAAAGCAGCCGGCGAATCGACAATAGCCCTATGCCTCGACCCGAGTGAAATCCATCTTGCCAATCCGCAGGCCGAGAATATCGACACCGCCGGGCTTTTTTACCCGACGCAGCGCACCTACGCAGACCTTGTCGAAACGATAAAACAGGCCAGGCTCAAATTGGCCGAGCCGATCATCCTCGTGGCACGGCCATCCTGGCCGTGTTTTCACGGGCTGGAAGCCCGTGCCACTCCGGTCCGGTTTTCCTCCTGCCCGCAGCTTGCCCATATCGAGCGTACTGCATCGCAGAATGAGCCGTCCAAGATCGCCGCCGGTGACAATATCCGCGTGATATCCGCGCCCAACGAGCGGGCCGAGGTCCGCTTTGTTGCAGAGCGGATACTGGACCTGGTTAAAGACAAAGGTCTTCGATATCGTGACATCGCCGTGATCGCCTCGGATATCGAGCGATACCAGCACTACATCGAGGCGTATTTCGAGGATTACGGCGTGCCGTTTTTTATCGACCGGCGAAGGCCGTTGAGCCGCCACCCGGCCGTCGCCCTTATCTGCTCGGCCCTGCGGATCGCCACCGCCGGCTTTGCCGGCAGCGACATCTTCGCATATCTAAAGGCCGATCTTGTCGGCATAGACCGCTTCGACGTGGACCTGTTGGAGAACTACTGCCTGGCCTTCGGCATAACCACCTCGGACTGGCTCGGCGATAAGCAATGGCAATTTGCAGGGGCGGACAACGAAGAATTCGACGAGCAGCGCATCAACGAGGTCCGGCAAAGCGTCGCCGGGCCGTTGTGCAAATTGAGAGACAGACTGTGCCCGGCGGACAGTCTGGATAAGAAAATCAACGTCCGCGAATTCAGCGGAGCGGTTTTCGGTTTTCTCGATACGCTCGATGTCGCCGGGACGATTGCAAGCTGGATTGAGCAGGCCCATGATCGAGGCGACAACGCTGCGGTCGAGGAGCATCGGCAGTTCTACGACAGGTTTGTGGGGGTTTTCGACGAACTGGCCGAGGTCTTTGCCGGGTCAACTATGTCGGCTGAGGATTTGACGGCGGTCGTCAATTCCGCCTTTTCGCAGTTGACGCTCGCCTTCATCCCGCCAAAGCTCGACCAGGTGCTCGTCGGCGCCATCGAGCGAAGCCGACACCCGGATTTGAAAGCCGTCTTTCTGATAGGCGCCACGCAGAGGCGCTTCCCCGTCCCTCTCGCCTCGGGCGGCATCCTTACCGACGACGACCGCGATCTGGCCGAGCGGGCCGATTTCCCGCTGGCCGGCGGGACGGAGCGGAACCTTGCCGAGCGCCGCTACTTGGCCTACATCGCTTTTACACGGGCGTCGGACTTTCTCTGCGTGAGCTACCCGGCGGTCGATGAGAAGGGTTCGGGCATTCCTCGCTCGCAATTCGTCGCCGAGCTTGAGGAGCGCTTCGACGACCTGGCTGAAACTTCAATCGCAACCCGGCAAGGCGGCATCGAGAATATTCACAATACCGCCGAGCTTATAGACCTGGTCTGCACCCAATTAGGAAAAGACGCCTTCGAATCCGAGCAAAGTGATAAAGCCGATCTCCGCGAACTGCTCGACGAAATGCGTCTCGACGATGAGCTTGCCGACGCAGGCTTAGTGGTCGAGTCCGCGCTGAATTACGACAATAAGGCCGAGCTTGACGATGGTATTGTCGCTGAGTTCTTCGGCAGTGAGCTTAACAGCTCGGCAACGGGGCTGAGCAGCTTCGCATCCTGTCCGTATCAGCACTTTGCGCGATACGTGCTCGGGCTCAAGGAGCGAAAGGAATTCAAATTCGAGCCGCTGGACCTGGGCAATTTCTACCACGCGGCCCTGGACGCCTTGCTAAAGGAAATCAAACGCCGCGGTCTGGATTTCGCCCGTATTGATGATGAGAAGCTCAAAGAAATCCTGCAGGAACAAATTTCTGTGCTCGCCGGCGGCGATTCCTTCCTGGCGAACTTCGCACGTCACGGCCCGCACAACGCCTTCATCCTTCACAACGCCGCCGAGGTCCTCGAAGACTGCGTACTCGCCGTTGCGCGGATGGTCCGCGCCGGGAGTTTCGAGCCGGTGCTCTCGGAGGTCTCGTTCGGCCCCGGTGAAGAAGGCCCCGACGCACTCGGCAGATACGAGCTTGCCCTTCCCGACGGCCGAATACTGTACTTAAGCGGCAAGATAGACCGCCTCGATACGACAACTCTTCACGGCGAGGACACTGCAGTTGTCTTCGACTACAAACGCCGCGGAAAGTCGTTCAACTGGACGAAATTCCATCACGGCATCGATATGCAACTGCCCATATACATGCTCGCAGTCCGCGACGCATCGGGACAGAACAAGGCCCGAAAGCTAATCGGCGCATTCTATATGCCGGTCGAAGTCGGCGCCAAATCGGTAACTATCGAAAAGCTGTCCGAGGCGATGGAAAAGTTCCGCCACAAGGCAAACGGCTTATGCAGCGGCAAATTCGCAGCAAATCTCGACGCCAACGCCTCTAAGGACAGCCGCTTTTATAACTTCTACGTCACCAAAGACGGCGAGCCCTACGGCAGCTACCACAACCGCGGTGCATTGAAGCCGGACGATTTTGAGAGGGTTCTCGAATTCGCCAAAACCAGGATTATCCGGATAGCCGCGGAGATACTCTCCGGCCGAATCGACATAAGCCCATACAGAATCGGAACCGGTTCGCCGTGCGGATTCTGCAAATACAAGCCCCTCTGCCGATTCGACTGGCAGATAAACGACTATAATCCTCTCCCCTCGCTCGCCAAAAAAGAGGTCCTGATTAGAATAGGGGGCGGACATGGCTAAGAACAGAATCAAATGGACCGACCAGCAGAAGCGAGCGATCGATGCGCGGGGCAGCGATGTACTCGTCACGGCCTCGGCGGGGACCGGCAAGACGGCGGTGCTTTCAGGGCGATGCGTTGATCTCGTTGCGGATAAGTCCGGGCGTCGCGATGTCCGCAACATGCTTATCCTCACGTTCACCGAGATGGCCGCCGAGCAGATGAGGTCGCGAATCGCCGAACGGTTGACCAACGAGTTCCGCCGAACCGGCGCCCCGCATCTTCGCCGCCAGCTCGTTCTGCTGCAGGGCGCCGATATCGGCACTATCCACTCCTTCTGCAAACGCCTGATAACCCAGTATTTCCACGAGCTTGGCCTGGACCCGACCTTCAGCGTAATCGACGCCGACGAGGCCCGCCTGCTCAAGGCCGACGTCCTCGAAAAAGCGGTTGACTTCTGCTGGCGGCAAGGCGAGGCCGAGGAACTCGAACGGCTCCTGCGCCGCCGCGATCTGGGGGCGGCGGGCGGTTTTCTAACCAGAATAATCGAACTGAGCAATTTCCTCGACGGCGTCGTCTCGCGTCAAAGATGGTGCGAGAGGGCCGTGCGGCTGGCTGGCGCCACGGACCCGGCGGCAAGCGAACTCGGCCAAAAGCAAAAACAAATCATCGCCGAGAAGCTGCGCGGGATTGTCGAACGGCTGCATAACGCACAGCAACTCTACCGAGAAGAAGCCCCCGACGGCGATTGGGCCGGGAAGCTCGAAGAAACCCACATCGAGCCGGCCGCGCAATGCCTCAATTCCCTGGAATCCGGAGACTGGGATGCGTGCTTCGGCGGCATTAGGGACTTCGTCAAGCCAACTACCCGGACGCCCAAGGATGTGCCCGGAATTCTCGGCGCACTTCTGCAAACGCAGGCGAAGACCGCAATAGATAAATTCAAGGGCCTCTCGGATATGGCGGTCCTGAGCCCCGATTACCTCGAAAAAGTAGGCAGGCCGGTCGCCTCGCAGACGCATGTGCTGATCGACCTTGTCCAGAAATTCGACGAGCTTTACAGCCGGGCAAAGCTCTCGCTCAACTGCCTGGACTTCGCCGACCTCGAACACTACGCCTTGAAACTTTTGACCGAGGAGAAGCCCGACAGTAAACCTGCGCCCTCGGCAACCGCCCTGGCCCTTCGCCACAAATACAAATACATATTCGTCGATGAATACCAGGATATAAACCCGGTCCAGCAGGCGATACTCGATGCCCTCAGCGGGGGTGACAATCTATTCGTCGTCGGCGATGTCAAGCAAAGCATCTACGCATGGCGAGGCGCCGAGCCGCGGATATTTCTCGAACGTCTCAAGGCCCCGGCCGAGGCCGCGGGGCCGCTGCGGGTCGATCTCAATGCCAACTTCCGCTCGGCCCGCGGGATTCTCGATTTTGTCAACAGGTTGTTCCGCCGCATAATGACGGCCTCGTTCGCTAATATCGACTACGACGAATCAGCCGAGCTAAGGCCCGGCCCGTCCGACGGAACCGACGCCGTGGCAGCCGACGACGGCAGGCCGCTCGTCGAATTCCATATTCTCGATGAAAAGTCCAAAGACGATGCCGACAGCGCCGAAGAGCGAAGCGAAGCCGACGACGAGAGAAACCCCGACATCGTTACCTCGCGCCGTCGCCAGGCGGCGATGATCGCGCAGCGCATCAGGCAAATGGTCGGAGCCGAGACGGCCAAGGCCGAATTTCAGATATACGATAAAGACCGAAAATGCACGCGCGACCTCGATTACAGTGACATCGTGGTGCTGATGCGCTCCCTGGCCAACGCCGCTAATGACTATGTCGAGGTGCTCCGATTGGCCGGCGTGCCCGTGAGTTGCGAGGCGACCGCCGGCTATTTCGAGACCACCGAAATCACCGATATGCTCTGCCTGCTCAAGGTCCTCGACAACCCGCAGCGAGATATCGAATTGGCCGCCGTGCTCAGGAGCCCCTTCTTCGGCATCACCGACACCGAGTTGGCGAAGATACGGATGCGCGCCGGCTCGCAACAGAAACACCGGGGCTTCTACGACCGCGCACTCGAATACTCCGAATCCGGCCCCGACGGCGAACTCGCTGCCAAGCTAACGGAAATACTCGCGCAGATCGAGCAGTGGCGCACTGCCGGGCGGCGAGGCAGTATCGCCGATATGATCTGGCGCATTTATCGCACCACGAATTACTTGTCATTCGTCTCGGCCCTGCCCAGCGGCCAGGCTCGCAGGGCCAATCTGCTCAAACTCCACGACAGGGCGATTCAGTTCGAGGGCTTCGTCGCCGCCGCGGGGATACCGTCGCTTCGGCGATTCGTCGAATTCATCGAGAAGCTCCAGGAGACGGGCCAGGACTGGACCCCCGCCGAGCCTGCGGCCTCGGCAGGCAAGGCCGTTCGAATCCTCAGCGTCCATAAGAGCAAGGGCCTCGAATTCCCCGTCGTTTTCTTGGCTGAGCTGCAGGGAAAGTTCAACACGCGCGATATTCACGCCGATTGCCTCGCCGACGCCGAAGATACGCTCGGCCTGCAGATCATCGAGAGAAAATCCAACAGCAAGCTCCGCTCCCTCGCACACGAGATTATCGCCGAGCAAAAACGCGCCACCTCGCTCGCCGAGGAGATGCGAATTCTCTACGTCGCCACGACGCGCGCCAAGAGCCGTCTTATCCTCACAGCCGCCCAGAAGCTGATTGCCTGCGCCGCAACCGTAACCAGCGGCTTCTACCTGCGAGGCAAACCCGTCCCCGACGGACTCCTCAGCGGCTCCCGGAACCCTCTCGACTGGATACTACAGGCCTTCTCCGACCAAAAGCCACTACACCAAGCCTTCGAGACCGGCCTGGCCAGCCAGTGCAGAGACGACAACCTCTTCACCTTCACCTTTCACAACCAGGAAGAGTTGAAAGAACTCTCACAATTCGTCACAAACTTGAAGAAAGCCAAATCAAAACCGCACAAAGGCCATCGCACAAAACCCGGCCAGCGTAAATCAATATCGAAGATCCGCCGAGGCGGAATCAGTAATCAATTATCAATTATAAATGAGTCCCTGTCCTGGCGTTACGGGTTCGGCAACGCCCCCTTACTCCCCGCCAAGACCTCCGTTTCCGAACTGACTCATCGCAGCGACGAATACGTGAGAATCGATTATTCCAATGCCCTGGACCGCCGCCCTGCCTGCTTAGCGACCGGCAAAGGCCCCATCGACCCGCGTCTAATAGGCTCGGCTGCGCACCTGCTGATAGCAAGCCTCGATTTAGCCGGCCCCGTGACCAAAGAGACGATTGAAAAGACAAAGGAGGATTTACTCTCTCGCACCGTCATCACCCCGGCCTTAGCCGAGCAAATCGACACAGATTCAATCCTCGCATTCTTCCAAACCGACTTAGGCCGACTCGCCCTCGACCCAGCCAACAAAGTCCGCCGCGAATGGCCATTCACCCTCGCCCTGCCCGCATCCGAATGGAAGACGACGGACGACAGAGGACAGAAGGCAGAGGACAGAAAACAGAGCCCTAAGCGTAAGCGCCGGGACGACATCCGACATCCGACATGCTCCCCTGAGCCAAGTCGAAGGGCCGACATACGAGATACGATCATAGTCCAGGGCATAATCGACCTGCTAATCCAGGCCCCGCAGCACCTGATAGTAATCGACTTCAAAACCGACAGAATCACCCCCGCCCAGGCCCCCGATCGAGCCAACCTCTATCGCGCCCAATTAGAAACCTACGCCAAAGCCGCCGCCAAGATACTGAATGCCGAATCAACCACAAAACACCTGTACTTCCTAACGCCGCAACTCGTAATTGACCTTTGATAAGGGCGAAATGGGGATAATTGGGCCCGTTGAAAAAGCTCGAATCTACCACGAAGGGTGGCACGGTCAAACTTGTTTAGCCGTGTCCGGACACCGAGAATCGCCTTTTGTGCCATTGGCCGGTCATTGCTATGCGGTTTTTCAACAGCCCCTAATTTCCTGATTATCCTTGCCCGCTCCGGCTGCATCTGTATAATATCCTGCCCGAGAGTTAGATGGCGACCTGGAAGGCCTGGGTGGCAGCCTCAAGCGAAGCTTGGGGATGGCTGTGCATGGTATATCTCGTACTCTGCAAGTGCGAGCAATGAAATACGAAAATACGGAGCAAGTTTGAAAATGGCAGATGCACCTAAGGCGAATGCAGTAGTAGGTCAATCCGGCGGGCCGACCGGCGTTATTAACGCTTCTTTGGTCGGCGTTATCGAAGAAGCGGCCAAGCACCCCCAAATCGAGAATATTTATGGTGCCGTGCATGCGGTGGCCGGGATGGTGAAGGACGATTTTATCGATTTGAAGAGCATTTCGGCCGAGACGCTCGAATTGGTCGCCGCTTCGCCTTCCTCGGCTATCGGCACCAGCAGGGACAAGCCCGACGCCGAGTATTGCGCCAAAATACTCGAAGTCTTCAAGAAGCGCAACATCCGCTACTTCTTCTATATCGGCGGCAACGACTCGGCCAACACCGCCCACATCCTCAACACGATGGCCGACGAAATTGATTTCGACATCCGCTCATTCCACATCCCCAAGACCGTCGATAACGACCTGCTCGTAACCGACCATTGCCCCGGCTTCGGGACCGCGGCCAAATTCGAGGCCTGCGCCCTGATGGGCGACGACCTGGACAACCGCGCTTTGCCCGGCGTCAAAATCGACGTGATTATGGGCAGAGACGCCGGCTTCCTCACCGCCGCGACCGCTTTGGGCAAGCAAAGGGACGACGACGGCCCGCACCTTATCTATTTCCCCGAAAGGCCGGTATCAATGGAGAAATTCGTCGCCGACGTTGACGCCGTTATGACCAGGCTCGGCCGATGTGTTGTTACGGTCAGCGAGGGAATGCGCGACGCCGACGGAGTAACATGGGCCAAGAAGCTCGCCGAAAAGGCAGAGACCGACGACCACGGCAATATCCAACTCTCCGGCACCGGCGCCCTGGCCGACTTCCTCTCGGCCCAGGTCAAAGAGAACCTCAAAGTAAAGCGAGTTCGCGCCGATACGTTCGGCTATCTTCAGAGGAGCTTCGCCGGGCTGCAATCGGAGATCGACGTCGATGAGGCCCGCCGATGCGGGCGCGAGGCGGTCAAGCTCGCGATGGAGCACGACAACGGCTCGGTTGCTATCAAGCGGATAGCCAACGGCGCCGACTATGCAGTCGAGCTATTCCGCACTGACCTCTGCAACGTAGCCGAGCATAGCAAGCCGATGCCCGACGAGTTCATCAACGACGAAGGCAACGGCATAACCGACGCCTTCGTAGAATACGCAATGCCGCTCGCAGGCGAACTGCCCAAAACCGAATACCTGGGCGCCCGCCCGCGAGTCTAAACAATATTTGGGTGTCTAAGAGCCGGCTTGCCGTCTGTCATTCCCGCGAAGCTTGTCCTCGACCCCGATCGGGGAGCGGGAATCCAGAAACGCATGCTCACTGGGAATCTATTTGTAACAGTCTATTAGCATTTCTAAATTCAGCCAGGAAAAGGAGGCAGCAAGAATGTTACGCGCAAGTTTCTTCACGGTGGTTTCACTGGTGCTGACCACAACCGTGTCCGCTCAACTGCAGGACGTAAGTAAGAGTTCATCGCCTATTGCTTCGATTGCACCGGCCGGTCCGTCGGTTAGAGATTTCGGGGCCAAAGGCGACGGCAAAGCCGACGATACCGCAGCAATCGAAGCGGCTGTCAAAGCTGCTGCCGGCGCGGTGTATTTCCCAAAGGGCGATTATCGCATCTCGCGGACCATCCGTATCGACCTCGATGCCGCCGGCAGGACGTCGTTCGTCGGAACCGGCGCGGCGACCGTTATTATGGCAGGTCCCGGCCCGGCCTTTCACATCGTCGGCACGCACGGAGGGACCGGCGATCCCGGAAGCGTCCGCGACAACGTCTGGCAGCGTCAACGCATGCCGCTCATTACCGGCATTGAAATCCTCGGCGACCATCCCGAATCCATAGGCCTGCGGCTCGAAAAGACAATGCAGGCAACGCTCACCAATCTGCTGATCCGCCGATGCAAGATCGGCATCCACCTGCCGGTACGCAACCGCAACCTGATAATCGACCACTGCCACATCTACAACAACACGCACGTCGGCATAGACTTCGACCGCATCAATCTGCACCAGGCCATAATCTCCAACAGCCACATCAGCTATAATCGCGTCGCCGGCATTCGCCTGCTCGGCGGCCAAATGCGAAACTTCCAGATCCTCGGCAACGACATCGAGTACAACTACGACTCCAAACTCGAAGGCTGTGCCGATATCCTGATAGACATGACGCCCGAGGGCAGTTCGTTTCGAGAAGGGACAATCGTCGGCAATACCATCCAGGCCAGGCCCAGCCCCAACGGCGCCAACATCCGGTTCCTCGGCGGCAAGAACCTGCTTACCGGCGGCCTGCTCGCAATAACGGGCAACCTAATCGGCAGCCAAACCCACAACATCCATCTCAAAGACTGCCGAGGCGTAACAATCTCAGGCAACTCGATATATTCCGCGGCAGGCCATTCACTCTGGTTCGAGGATTCCGCCAACCTCATCGCCGCCGCCAACTCCATCGACTGGAACCCAGACCACAAGAAAAAGCACCTCGTCGATGGCATCCTGATAGACCGCTGCAGGGGCGTCATTTTCTCGGACACGATTATCGAGGACAGCTTCCAGGGCTCCGAGCAATCGGGCGGCGCGATTGATGTAAGAAATAGCCGGGATGTATCCATCGCCAATTGCCAGATCCTCGATTTCAAGTTCCGCGGGATAGCGTTGACCGATTCGGTGCGCTCTCGCGTGACCGGCTGCTCGATCATAGAGCGTCGCCAGGCCACGCAGAAGGGCACGTCTATCGTGGTCAAAGGCGGCAAAGACAACCTAATCGCCAACAACATAGTAAACCCCGCCGGCCTCTCCATAGCCGCCGGCACCGCAACCGTCCGCAACAACATAGAAGCAGCCGGAACAGATTGATGCTTCGTTGTGCAGAGAATTGTCATGCTGAGCCGAAGGCGAAGCATCTGCGTTGTCGGGCAATGGAACTCCTGATATTCGATCCGCCTGATTGCCGGCTGACGAGCGAAGGGCCCAAACGGCGGGTGGCATCCTCAAGCCCGGAAGGCTTGGGGATGGCCCTAACGTCCCACATTCGCCGGTCACTTTTCTTGAGATCGGCCTTCCAGGTTCGCCAACGGCCCAAGTTCGCCGAATCGTTTCCACCGCGCCTCGATAGCATCCGCAGCCTTCATATCGCTGTGAACATAAAGCCCGTAGCGAAGTTTCAGCGGTTTGCCGGGCTCAATCGTCCGCGGCCCGTCGAACGTCAGGCACGCCCCCATCCACCCGTCGTTGCGAACGTGGAAATGGCTGGGAAAATTCGGATTCTTCGGACAATCGAACAGTGTAATGCCTTCTATCTTCTCATTCGTAATGGCCCCGGAATAGTCCACCCACCTGGCCCGCTTCCAGAATACCTGCTCTTCGTTGACAGCCCCCTCGGAGTTGCGAATCCGTCCGCCCCCGTCGTTCACGCCGATAGTCTTGGCCATCCGCACGCCGATCATCCCGAAAGGCGTCTTGCCGAGCGTAACGTCCCTTGCGACAGCCTTGAACTCCATATCAATAACCATAAGCCATTCGAGTTCATCCAGCAGCAGCACCGTTACCTGGCGTTTTTCCTTGAGAAGCACTTTCGTGCCATCGACAATCCAGTCATTCTCGGCCACTACCGACGAACGCTCGCCACCGTCCTCGAATTTAACAATCCGCCGATGCCGAATCTTGCCCTTGCCCCCGTCGCTCCAGAAACTCACCCCGTCAACGTCGTTATGAGAAATCCAAACCGAATTATGATGGCTGTGAGATTCCGGATCGCGAGGATGCCCCATACGGGTAAGCGACCGCCCCGAAGGCCCGTTCACAGGAAACAAAAAAGGCCGATCAAGCCCGCCCCCGAAGTGATACCGCGTCAACTCCGCCCCATCCCGCCGAAACGAAGCCTGACCATAGGGCATCGGTATAACCTGCAGCCGAGGGACAGCTTTAGCCGGTGCGGACGCGTCCTGCACGCCGGCATTTGCAAGAATCAGGATTATTGAAAAGAAAGGGCTCAGATGACGCCTGCGCAAAATCATAAACAACCGCTTTCCTAAATTACCAACAGTGTAAATCTGTACTACAATCCGTCAACTCCTTGTTTTTTATGCACGTTTTTATAAAACAACTTTCATAACTCCTTTTTCTTTAAGGCGTTATATCTTTTTTCTGCCTCTTTGAACTTCTGCCACTCTGCCCTTTTCTTAGTGCCTTAGTGCCTTAGTGGCGATAGTTTTGGTTGCGGCCAAAGGCCGCGCCAAGTTAATCCATGTCTAAAAAACGCCTACTCTCAGCCGAACAGCGCCTCGACGAACTTGTCCGGGTCGAATTCTGCGATGTCCTCGGGTTTTTCGCCAAGGCCGACGAATTTCACCGGTATATCGAGCTGGTCCTTGATCGCGATAACGATACCGCCTCTGGCCGTGCCGTCGAGCTTGGCTAAGACAATCCCCGTAACGTCAATGGCCTGCGTGAACATTTGTGCCTGGACAATCGCGTTCTGCCCGGTTGTCGCATCAAGCACCAGCAGCACCTCATTGGGCGCGCCGGGTATCTGCCTGGCCACGACGTCCCTGATCTTTGTCAACTGCTGCATCAGGTTCTTTTGCGTGTGCAGCCGCCCGGCCGTATCGAGAATCAGGATATCCGCCTCGCGGGCGGCGGCGGCCTCGCAAGCATCGTACGCAACCGCAGCAGGGTCGGCCCCGGCCTTGTGCTTAACGATCTGCACGCCGATGCGCTCGGCCCAGATGCTCAACTGCTCGACAGCCGCCGCACGGAACGTGTCGCAAGCCGCAACGATAACCGTATTATTGTTTTGGCTTAATATATAGGCAAGCTTGGCGATGCTCGTCGTCTTGCCGGTCCCGTTAACGCCTGCAACGAGGATGACCGTCGGCCCGGCCTCGGCCCTATGCAACTGCCTGTCGCGGTCCGGCCAGTAGCTCTTGATGTGCTCCTTCAGAAACGGCACAATATCGTCCGTCGTCGCAATCTGCCTGCCGCGATAGGCCTCGCGCAGCTCCGATACCAGCTTATCCGTCGTCTCGACGCCGATATCATCCCGTATCAACGTCTCTTCAAGCTCATCCAGCAGGGCATCGTCGATCCGCCTGCCGAGGCTAAGCACCGTTGAGAGCGAACTGCTGATCTTATCGCGCGTCTTGCCCAGGCGATCCTTGAGATACCCTGCCGTTTTGCTGAATATTCCCACTACTGTCCCCTTACTGCTTCAAATTCTTCCCGATCCCGGTCAAATTCTTCTGTTTCGTCAAGACCGACTTGGGGAACTGTCATTGCGAGGAGGCTTCAGCCGACGCGGCAATCTCATCCCGTCCGCAGGCAGGAGATTGCCGCGGCCCCCAAGGGGGCCTCGCAATAACATATACTACACCTTCAGCCTTGACAACCAGCCGAGCCAAGCGTATTACGCCGCCCCGATAATATAAAGATTCGCAAGAATTTCAAGTCCGCCACTGATTTAATTCCCCAAATTCCCAAATCTCGACGCCTGCGTCAAAAGTTTGCTCAGGCGGCTTTGCTGAGCTTTGGAATACTTTCCAATTGTTGAAGATGCAATCTGATTTGCCTTTTCAGGCTCATAGGAAGACTTCCGAGCGTCTTGGCCCACCTCAAAAATCCAAAAT
>JAUVXL010000249.1 GCA_030603595.1 Sedimentisphaerales bacterium
ATTGTGCCGCTCGATAAAGTTTTGCATAGTTCAGATTCTCCTCAGCAAAGTTTTGAGTTTGAGCAATTGTCGGAGAAATGCCGAGCAGCGTAAATGATAATTTGTAACTTTTTTGGTTCCGGCTACGCCGGGTTAGGTTATACTCTATGTAATGCTTGATCTGTATGCTAAGGAATGCCGTGTATTAATCGAAAGAGAGCGCGAAAGTGGGATTAACAAAAGTCACAACTAAACTTACGGCCCTTGAAAAGCCTAATCAGAACTATGAGGCCGTTTTCCTGGTGGATACCGAAGCTACGGACTCCTTGGTCCCAACCGATGAGTTGGAGAAAATCGGAGTCCGCAAGGAAGGTAAGATGTCATACGAGTTGGCCAACGGTGATGTGAAAGAATATCCTTACGGGCTTGTTCGCATAGAGTTCATGGGAGAGACCACCGCGGGGCGAGTGATTTTCGGCGCAGCCGGGGTCGAACCGATCTTAGGTGTCACCGCACTCGAGTCCGTGGGGATTATGGTTGACCCTACCACGAAGACGCTCAAACGCCTGCCGGCTGTTCCGTTGAAGTAACCGCAAGTGGGTAATCTTGGGCTTGCCCTACCAGAACCTCATCAACCTCTATTTGAGAGAGTGCGCCCATTCGCAGAAAAAACTCGTCCTTCAGTGGGCTTCATAGGCGGCCAACATCTCCTTTGCTTCTTTGCAGTCTTTTGCTATTTGGGCGGCGAGGGCGGATTCTGTAATGAACTTCTTTTGGGAGCGGATTCGTTTGATGAAGTCCATTGAGATATGCTTGCCGTGCAACTCGCCGACGTCTTTCTCAAGTAGGTGGGCCTCAATCAGCAGGGATTGGGTGTCGCCGTAAGTAGCCGATGTTCCGATACTTAAAGCCGCAGGGATTTTAGCCTGGCTGCTGAGAAGTTGGTCCGGCGTATCTGCGATCTCGACGAAGCCGGCATAGACTCCCTCGGCGGGTATCGCTTGTTCGGGCAGGTTCATATTGGCCGTCGGAAATCCGAGCCTCCTTCCCTTGCCTCGGCCGGGGATGATTTTTTCGGCGAGCCGATAGGGTCTGCCCAGGGCTGTGGCCGCATCGGCTACGCTGCCTTCGGCCAGCAGATTGCGAATGATCGTGCTTGAGACCGTAACGCTCCGCCCTGCCGAGAGTTCGACCTGTTCTGCTGTTATGACAGAGACCTCGAAGCCATTGGCGTCGGCCAACTCCTGCAATGTATGAATGCTGCCGCTTCGCCCGGAGCCGAAGTTAAAGCTCTCGCCCTCAACGACCAGGCCGGGCTTGATACTCTCAATAAGAAACCGCCGAACAAAATCCTCGGCACAAAGAGCCAGAAGCTCAGGAGTGCTTTCGACGACAAAGAGGTAATCAGCGCCGAATTCTCCTACAAGATGTTCTTTGAGGGCTAACGGCGTCAAGACACCGGGGGCCTTTTCCGGCCGGATGATTGCGAGCGGGTGCGGCTCGAAGGTCATTGCGAGCAGTTTGGTTCCTCTATCGGTCGCAGCCTGTTTCGCAGCCATCAATATCTGCTGATGGCCCACGTGCACGCCGTCGAAATTGCCGATGGTGAGCACGCAGCCCTTTCCGACCGTCTCAATCTGCGAAATGCTCGATATCTTCTGCATAGTTGCTGTCTTCTTGCGTTACCGTTTTTTTGCCCTGCAGGCTTGCACCAATGCGCCGTAAATCGCTCGACGACCGGCCAGATCATCTGTTAGTTCCGGATGCCACTGGACAAACAGGCCAAAGCCCCCTTCCTTCCGCTCCATAGCCTCGACGACGCCGTCTTCACTGCGAGCAACGATCTTGAAGCCCTCGGCAAGGCCCCTGACTGCCTGATGATGATTGGAATACACGCGAATCTGCTCAGCCCCAATGATATCCGCCAAGAGGCTACCCGGCTCGACTTGCACGGTATGATAGCCGCGGTGCCTAACGTTGCCGCCGACCTGCGAGGGGATATCCTGGATGAGCGAGCCGCCCGCCACTACGTTGGTGAACTGCATTCCAAGGCAAACACCTAACAACGGCTTGCCGCTCTCCAGCCATTGAGCAATCAGCTTGCGCTCGAAATCATACCGCTGCTTCGGCACTTCTTTGACGGTCTCGTGCGGCTCTTCGCCGTACACAGCCGGAGGAATATCCGCCCCCCCCACCAGCACCAGCCCATCCAACTCCTGCACATAGCGCTCTATAATCCGCTCATCGTCGATGGTGGGCAAGACGACCGGAACGCCGCCGACATCGGCCACGGCCCGGATATACGCGAAATTGACCGAAGTAGAAGCCGAACCTGTGGCCTCACTAACCTTATAGACGCTCGTAATCCCAATAACCGGCCCGGCCGCCTCGCCGCCGACGCGGCAGCCCGCACAACCGACCATCACGACCAGCCAAACCAGCACAAGTCTCACCTTCATCGTCGATTCCTGACTTCTTAAACAACCAACCACAAACAACCCCGCCGGACCGCCCGGAAACGTTTACTTTACCCCGCCACGCCAAAATCTTCAAGGTCCTTTTGATTCGCTCAATTGGTTAAACAGACACGGCGAAAAGTAAGAGAGAAACGGGCACTTATTGAATACGGGCAGGCACAGAATTCGGGTTCGGCTGACTTTTCTGGCACGACGTAATCTTTTCGATGACAAGATGTTACACCCATTTGTCATTCTGAGCGATAGCGAAGAATCCGGGTCCGGTGCTATAGTGTGTTTCATAGTCTATTGGCCCATTCGCTTCTCGGCCAGATGCTTCGTTTCACTCAGCATGACACGATCGAACTGCTTTGCCAAAGAATCTGGCCACACCTCAAAATTCTGCAAGACCCCCTTGTCCTGCCTCTCTGCTAAGAATATAATTATCGTATATCATTTGGAAACAAAGAGGTGCATAGTGAACTCCATCAAACCATCTTTTGTACTGTTGTGTTTTTTGCTTATGTCCTTCCCGGCTTTTTCCGGGACGGGAGGCGGCGAAGATTTCGACTGGGCGCAGTTCCAGGGGCCGAGACGTGACAACAAGTCACTTGAAAAGGGGCTGCTTTCACAATGGCCCGCCTCGGGTCCCAAGCTGCTTTGGACCCAACAAGGGTTAGGTGAAGGATACTCATCGGTTGTTTGCGCCAATGGTCTCTTGCACACAACGGGAAATGTTGAAAAGGATACGGTTATCGCTACGCTTGATACAAAAGGCAATATCCGATGGAGAATCAAGAATGGCCCAGCATGTCGCCATTCTCATCCCGGCGCCCGTAGCACACCAACGGTAACAGGAGGCTGTCTTTATCACGAGAATGCGGACGGAGATATTATTTGTGTGAAGGCGGAAAACGGAGATCACATCTGGTCGGTGAATATCCTTGAACGATTCAAAGGCCGGAATATCAAGTGGGGGCTTTCCGAATCCCTGCTCATTGACAAAGGAAAGGTGATCTGCACCCCGAGCGGATTAACCTCATCGACACGCCAGTAGTATGTGGTCTCCGCGGACATGAAAGAGGGCGAATAAGTCGTAGCTGTCAGCCTTCCTTGGAATGTGCCCGGGCTGGTCGTGCCGAAGTATATGTCGTGGGACAAAGAACGTTCCCCCGGATGCCAACTCAGGGTCGCATCTCTGCGAATAGCAACCAAGCCATCGGGAGGATTTGGCTCCGTCGCCTGCGAGGGAGGCATTGTTGGAATTCCTTCCATCCAGGCTGTCGCCTCAAGCCAATCGCCTGCAAAAATAGCGAGATCGTTGCCATCCACTCGCCCCGATAAATCGAGGTCTGCCCCGCCGCAGTATTCGTTAGTCGAGTTGCAGTCGCTCTCAGACCAATACTGTGCGAAGTAAGAGAAATCCCCACCAGTTACGCCGTCCGGACAGACAAAGTCCGCAACCGGTATCTGCCAGACAAGCCGCGGGTAGTTCGTCCCCTCGCAGATTGCCCAGACATCCTTAGTCCCATTATTCGGCTCACCCACAAAATCCCAACCCGAATCCACATAAGTGCTGCGACTTTGCATCTGCGCAGTAGTCATGCCGGCTCCTCCCGCGCTCATACTCAGACCCGTGCTGTTCACATCCCAGAATGAGTCTATAGTATCGGTTTCAGCCCCGAAGCCAACGAGACCGCCTGAATTCGAATCCGCAAAAACGACCCCGGCCGAATAGCATCGCGAAATCCTGGATTCGTTGAACCCCACAAGGCCACCTGCATAAATCTGCGCCTGTGTATCCGCAAAGGAGTAGCAGTCCTCAATGCCGATGCGCGAAGTATAACGAGGATCGCTCCAACTATGCCCGACAAGCCCGCCTACTTCACTCCAGCCTGAGACTATCCCCAGACTGTAGCTCTCCCTGATATAGTTCCATTCCTCAGACATAGACCCAACAAGTCCGCCCACAGAATCATTTCCTACAACATCTGCAACAGCACAGCATCGACGAATATCCCCCCCATCGCAAGCTCCAACCAACCCCCCGACAGAGCCCCCTCCAAAAACGACCGCCTCGGCATGACTGTCCCATATTCCCCCGTACATGTATCCGGGAGAGCAGGAACCTGCAAGTCCGCCAACATTGAACGCGCCGCTTACGGTGCCTTGATAGTGCGAATCGCGGACAGCTCCGCCGCAATGGCCAATGAGGCCTCCGACATCCCACCAGCCTGATACACTCCCTCCTTCAGCAAAGCAGTTATCCACAAGACCATACTGCAACGTCCCCACAAGCGATCCTGTACTGTTACTCCTATAACTACTATGATCTCCCATATCTATGACAGGATTGATCAGGCCAACGTTCTTCACAACTCCTGAAACCCATGCGAACAACCCGAATTGCTCCGGTGGGCGAGAACCGAATGGCACTACATATATAAAATTGGAGATCGTATGCCCGTTACCGTCAAAGACGCCTGTGAGATACCCGATGGGCTGCACCTCATTCATATCCACGTCACCGAGGTCTATATCAGCAATGAGCCGTAAGTGCCTCCCCCATGTGCATTCCAACACACTCGCATTGACAAAGTGCTCCGCCGAACCGATCAGATACGGGTCGTCTTCGACCCCGGTTCCCCCGGCAAACAAATGCTCCGGCCCAATAAGCACTCCCGGAGCATCTTCCCAGACCAGACGAGGGTAATCATTGCCATCGTCGATTGTCCATACCGGATCGCAAACCCACTGATACAGAAATGTGTCCAACTGATACATCTCCGCAGTAGTCTTGGGAATCCCGAATTCACTGGCAATACCAGTCGTCGTCTCACTGTCGTAGTAACAATTCACCAGCCACGACTCATCTCCGCAATTCCCTGCCAGCCCTCCTATCCACATTTCTTCGCCTGCCAGATCACGAACCGCCCCGGCAGCGTAGCAATTCGATACGTTCGTGCCTTCATTCGATCCCATCAAACCGCCGACATAACGATGCCCGGTCACGCTCGCGAAGGAGTAGCAGTTCGATACAGCGTTGTACCACGCTGATGAG
>JAUVXL010000011.1 GCA_030603595.1 Sedimentisphaerales bacterium
AATCTGTCGTGCTGATATAGAAGATAAGCTCCCCGGCGGTGTTTACCCAGAGGTTGAGGCCGATATCGCCATTGCCAATCGGCATTGACCCCGAAGAGTCCTCACTCGGCGTCTCCCAGACGACGTTATATTCACTTAGCAAAGTCTCGGCGCCGACCATCGTGGCCGCCAAGAAGAGTCCGGCGGCAGCTACAGTCAACCAGCAGAATAAACCACGCATACATCCATCCTTTCAATTTTAGGGAAACAAGACAACGCAGTTTTATCCTCCGTTTTAGTGTTGTGTCAACCACGATTTGTCTGCCGCAATATCGTTATGGCAGGCCGGGGCTGCGGGCGGCTGCATGCCAACTCTCGGCATCGTTCCAGAGGGAAGGGTGGACTGTTGCGTCGTTAATCGTCAGCGACTGGCCGTCGCCGTCGGTGCTCGGATACCAGGTGTCCTTGTACTCGAATCTCATAATCGCCGCCTCGAGGGGCCAGGCAAGCGAGAGGACGATCTTCTCACCGCCGCCGCTGAGACCGCCGGTATATTGGCCTGCGACATCGGCGCTGTAACGGTACTCATCGCGAAACGCCGTGAGATTGCTCACAACCACGACGTACTGACCGGCACCGAGGAGTTTTGAAGGAAACTCAAACTCAATCCCATCGAGAAACCGCACGCCTTCGAGCTGGATCGGCGTGCCGCTGATATTCTGAAGCTCGATGTAATCGTAGTTGCTTCCTCTCGGCGCATTGTACATCAACTCTGTAATCCGCAGGCCGGCGAGTTGGTCCAGGGCATCGGGATAGGGGAACTCGCCATGGTCGATGGTCGTGACCGTGGCTTCCAACTCGGCGGAGATTAGGAAGTCGCTGCTGGTGAGTCCGTAGTTAAGGCCGTGGATGGCCAGGACGTTGTCGCCGGACCTCAGTGCGCTAAGGTAGTCGGAGACGTCGATATACTCGAAGAGTACTGCCACCGAATCGCTGTGGCCGCCGTCGGCGCCGGAATCCCACTGAGGCGTGCCGGCAAAATTACGCCTGGCTGTCTCAAGCTCGACTCCGTTTATGTAGGCGACGAACCCGTCGTCATACCGTATCTTCAAGGTCATATCTGTAAAACCAGCCAGATCGGCGCCGTCAACAGTGAACGGGATGCGGATATAGCAGGTTTCATTATGGTTGTCCATCTGCGTTTCAACGTCGAGGGTGATAAGGCTCTCATAGCCTGTACCCGTCTCGAAGCCGACGCCTCCCGGACTGCCGATGCCCTGCAGCCAGGTTGAATCGTCGAAACCAGGTTCGGATTTCCAGGTCTCGCCGACGTCATTGGGTGAAGTTGGAATAATCGCCCGCTTGGTCGCGTTCTCGGCTGCGAGCACGGTGGTAGTAATCGTGATTATAGGTGGCGACGTATTGACAACGCCCGGCGTCGGCAAGTCAAAGAATTCGTAGTTGCTCGAGCCATCCGGAGCGCGGCCCTGGGAAACATCCGTAGTCTGAGGACCGAAGAGCACCTGGTCTATCATAGTCAAGCCGCTGTCGAACAGGCCTATCATCTCACCGTCGGGCGAGAGCTTGAAATCAAGTTCCGAGGGATCGTTGCCGTCGTTGACTCTGAAAACTGCATACCCCTGCCCCGGAATGAAGCTAAGCGGGACAATCTCGTGCTTATCCGGCTGGGCAACAGGATTGTCGGTCATGTACATGCCGCCCAATGAAACAGGAAGCGGATGGGGGTTGTACAACTCGACAAAGTCGTCGTCGAACAGCACCTGCCCGTTGGCAAGCCACTCGTTGATCTTCAGCATATCGGGGTCGCCCAAAGGCTGAGCCACATTGGCTGAGCCGAAGGTCATCTGATTGAGCTTCCATTCACGGTCCCAGCCTACACGACCGATAGAAAAATCGTTTATCTGTGGCCCGAACTCGACCGAATCGATCAAGTCGCGGCTCCCGTCCGGGTTAGCCTTATCGTAGAGATACAAGGCCTCGCCATCGGCCGACAGGGCAAATCCCAGGTGGTTCGTTGTTGTGGTCAGATCGCCATAGAGGATCATATAGTCGCCGGGATTCATAGTTGTGGTAAGCACGCTGCCGGAGTTGAACTCAAAGTTGGCCGGATTCGTCGGGTCGTCGGTAAGACTCATGCCGGTCAGGTTAATCGATCCGGGACCATCGTAATACAACTCGATTATGTCGGGATCGGTTCCGTGCGTGTGCGTCAGCACCTCGTTGATGAGCAGGTCCGAATGCGAAGTATCGACATTCCATGTGTGCGAAGCGGCCCGGCTCTCTTCACTCTGCCACACGCCCGCCGAGTTCTTGCCTACTGCATAGACCGTATATGACTGGCCGCTGAGAAGACCTGTCAGCACGACCGGCACATCCACCGTCCTCTCGGCGCTCCAGGGGCCGGCCGGGCTGTTCACCGAGTATTTGTAACTGACAATACCCGGCCCGCCGACTGTCAATGTGGCGTCTGTCCGATAGGTAACAGCATAAGGCTCGCCGGAAATCGCCGCGCCGGCCGGAACCGAGGCGCCCATATCGAGACCCCATGAACCCGTACCAATGGCCCCGGAATCGGGCTTCAGGGTAAAATCGCCGGTATCGTCAACGAGAAGCGGGTCGGCATCGATGTTGCCGGCTCCGTAGCTGTGCCATTCGAATGGAATCATCGAATTGTCCACAGTGAGGTCCGTAGCGGCCTCGACACCGGCAAAGACTTCCGGAGCACCCCAGAAGATGGTTCCATCCACGTCCGCCCCGCGCCCGGGGTCGCGACCGGGCAAATCAAGATCGAAGTATATGGCCGGTTCAGATGCTTCGACGACCGTATTGTTTGCAAACGTCAGGAACGCATCGTCCTTGACCTGTGCTATGTGCTGAATGTTATAGAATATATTGCGGGCCATCACATAATGCTTACCTGCGCCGGCGGAGATCACATTTGCCTCGCCCGAAGCGGTGTTCCACTGGTCTTTGATGATGTTGCAGAATGTGTTGCCCTCGATGTGAGCATCGCTCTCAAGGTCGAGTGCATCATCCCCGCCGCCAAGGAAGGTATTGTTGAGAATCTGCGGGATCGGATTCGGGCGCGAGGGCCCATCGACATCAACAGCATCGTTGTGGCCTTTATCCAGCCCGAAGACGTTGTTCTCAATGATGAACCAGCCCGTATTGGGGGCACGACCCCAAATGTGCTCGCTCATATTATCCGTGCTCGGCGCCTCACCAGGCTCGAAAATATCCGTGAACCAGCAGTTGCTCACGATCAGGGAAGAATCGAGTGTGCGGATGCGCCGTCGCTCGGTATGGTCCAGCGTCGAATGCTCCAGCAGGAGGTTCGAGTCCTCCACGCCAATCATGCCGTCGTTGGTCTCGCCGTATTCAAGGACCGCCCGGGAAATGCGATTGTCCGTTCCGCTATCGACAAACTGCAGACCGTTCCACGGCCCGGATGCGCCGGGCATACTCGTAAAGCGTATCGATTCATACTCCAAACCATCGGCCGCGAGTGTGCCGTTGATAATAATTGCAGTATCAGGCTCGAAGAACACCGTAACGCCGGGCTCTATCGTCAGCGTCACGCCCAAGGGAACCGTCAGGTCGCCGATTATGCGATAAGGACCCTCGGCAGCGGTCCAGAGCGTATCGCCCGACAGTTCGCCCGGCTCTGCCGCCTTGGTCGCCTTGGCCGCACCGAACGGCAGAGCGCCCATATCAGCCCGGGTCCCGTCCGGGTCCAGAGCCGATGCGGGATCGCCGGTATCGATGCACGGCGACTCCGCCTGGAGGCTGTAATTGTGGTAGGACCGGCCCACGAACAAAGGATCGGCGGTGATGTTGCCTGTCCCGGGCCACGTCTCATCGAAGACGTCGGAATAATCAATGTGGATATCCGACTCGAGATACGGCGCCTGGCAATCTACCGGGTTGGTTGCGTCGATGATACAGTTGGTGACATTCCAGATGATACTGCCGGTCGTCTCGCCGTACTTATTATGTGACTGGATGCCAACATCCACCGTAGGAAGCGTCACTTCAGACGCGACGACCGTAGTGTGGTCCATGTTGACAATTGTTGTACTGTTGGCATGGGCCTTTGCGCCAACGCTGACAACAGTCGGATCCTCGGGATTGGTGTTATTCTCAACGACCAGACATCGGTTGATAGTTGCCTCTCCGCCGAAGACGCTGATGCCTTTGTCGGCGAAGTCACGAACAATGACATCTTCGATAGTGATAATGGCGTCGAGCGTATCAATACCGTCGTCATCTCCCACGGCGACCACACTGCGACTCAGCTTAATATCCTTCCCGGCCCCGGCAGCGTGAGGATAAATACCGTCGTCATCGTCAGTGACGCCGTCTTCACGATAAATGCCAAGCATCTCGATAATGTGACTGTCCTCGAACAGAAAAGCGGTCGTGAATATCTCCGGGCCCATAACGGATCGGCTGAACAGACAGTTGCGAAACTCCAGCGCCCCGCCATTAGCGTACATCGTCTTTCCGGCAATGTCGGTGATGGAAGTGTAATCGAACGTGATCGTCGCGCCGTCCACACGAATCGCCGGGCCTTTGTTACTATGTCCGCTGTGCGGTGAATGCCCGGCCCGTGTGATATTGGTGTACTGATAAACCGATGGCCCGCCGGCGTGGTGAATCTCGCCCCACGGCGCGTACGGATTCGCCGCTGTTATAGTGACAGGCCGCTCGGCCGTACCTAATGAATTCAATGCGCCTTCAACGTCGATATCGATGCCGTTCTCGCTCAGCGGCGTGCTCGTGCCGTCGATGAGCACCAGCGCGCCGGGGTTAAGCGTCAGCGTCATCCCGGCGGGAATCGCCAGGTCCCCACCGGTAACATAGTATATCCCGTCCCACGTTTCCGAACTGCTCAGAGGTTGTGAGACGACCGTAATCGGCTCGCCGACGAGGTCGATGAGCAACCGGCTGTCTTTGGTTCCGCCAACGTCGGCCGTGAGCGTAAAATCGCCGCTGCCGGTGAAGGTCACAAGCTCACTGCCGCGGCCATTGTAGAGTTTGACTTCGCTAACCGAAAGGTTGATCCCCGGATTGTCATCGACCGAAAGTGTCGCCACGGCGTCCCACAGGTCGTGATCGATGTTGCCGTCGTCGAGAGCCTCGACCCGAACAAGGACAGGAATACCCGGCAGGAAACTATCGCGAACAACCAGGTTCAAGGGCCCCTCCGGATCGCCTGACCCACCACCCGGATAATCAGTGGTACTACCCGTATCATACCAGATATCGACATATCCACTCTCGACTTCGTTGCCGCCGCCGTTCGGAGCACCAAACGCCTGCACAACAACACGGTTGATTCCCGGATTCAGCGATCCGGCGCCCGCAGCAGGCAGAATGCCCATAAGCTCCAGGTCGAAGCTGATATCGCCGCTGGTGGGGCTCAACTGATGAATCTCGACCGCAAAAACGTTAGTCCCCTCATTGAGCCGGCTGACATCCACAGGGTAGTGGTAGAACGTGTATTCCTCGGGTTGCCCCATGTTTACAAGCGCCGTGGTGAGGTAGTCGATATCCCCCGCCGGCAGATTGCTCCGCGCATTTTCAATCTCCACTCCATTGAGATAGACAACCGCTCCGTCGTCGGCCATCACGCCAAGTTGCAGACTCGAATACTGCGAGACATCGTTGGCGTCGAACGTGCGGCGGAAGTACGTCGTAATGTAATGGGCCCCCTCCGGCCCGCTATTGACCTCGGTAGCCTCCGGACGCCCCTGGCCGGCGTCGCCGTAGCCTAATTCGGCCGGTCCCTCGTACCACAATGAATCGTTGTAGTCGGGATGAGCATACCAGTCCAGGCCGTCGGAGGACGTCCCGCCGTCGGACCCGTCATCGAGATACTTCCAGTCGGAACCTCGCTCGATGATTGTCTCTGAAACGCCTGCCGCGCCGCCGAAGTTCCATGTTCCATCAACCGGCGACCACTCGGCGAATTGCCCGTTCACGAGAACAGATCGCGTCTCGATGGAATTTGCTGTGCCCGACAATGTGAATGAGTCGGTAGTCGTACGATGATACCCGTCCACAACAGGTAAATCGCTGTTGATGCTGAAGTCCAATGGGATCAGCCCCAGAACGTGTGCATTGCGTTGGGCGACAAAGTCCTTCATCTGCTGGATGTCGCCCTCAGGAACAAAATTGCCGAGAAGTTCGTCCAACACCGGGGCGAGCTGTTCCGGGGAAAAGGTCGTCTCAATCTGGTCTTTTAAGTGGAAGTAGTAGCGATGGATAAACTCCGGATGGGTAACGAGACGTTCCAGAGCCGGGACGCCCGTGCGGTCCGTGATGAAGCGGAAAATGCCGTCATACCAGTATCCCGTCCCCAAAGAATCGCCTATGCCGAAGAATGAATCCAAATCGTGCTGAATCAGCACAAACCGAGGATCTTCGATGCCGCGATAGAGATAATAGTCATCGCCGTCGCCGTTGGCAAGCGTTGTCTCACTGTTGTTCAACAGCGTATTGACGGCGAGGAAACGGATCCACTGCTCGATGTTGGCAACACGATTGGCCTCTTCGACATAATTGGCGTCCGGCGTATTATCGCTCAAGGCGTATGTCAGGCCGATCAGGTCGGACCAATCGTCCTCGGCGGTGTTGGTCCTTTTGAAGTAGTTGTGGCGATACTCAACGGGATCGGTCCCCTCATAACGCAGGTCCGCCTCGTGGCCTATCCGCATGCATTTGTAGGCATTGCCGCCGTCGTCGTCGGGGAAATGATTCGCGGCAAAGTCGCTATCGACAACCTCCATGTGGACATACGAGCCGTACATTTCACTGCCTGATACAGCCATATTCTCGCCGTTAAGCCTTACCTGCGCGGCCGTGGCCTCCGGCGCCACCAGTCCCGCCAGCCGGAATATCGCATTGCCGATAAGTTGCAGGTATGTGTGCTTGGTGTTCAAGTTAATCGAATCGACGCCCTCCCACTTTCGGTCGTGCGGGAAGTTCACACGATAGTTGTTTGGGGGATCGTTCCGCGAGCCGTGCCCGCGATTGCGAATGCCGCAATTGTAACGGGCCTTTATCTCCACCCCGTCAATGCTCACAAACGTAATATTCATCTGGGCGTCGCTGTTATACTCGCTGCCCTCGCGGTCACCGATGTCCAGCAGCCTGCCCTTCTCCATCTCGGTGAATATCAGCAAATAAATCGGCTGGCTGCCTGCTATCCAGGTATCCGCATCGAATGCATTGTCAACCTGGTATAAAGCGTTTGTAACCTGCTCCGGTGTACCGTCTCGCATAATGCTCGGAGCGGGCCACGTGCGAGTATTGTCGCCGGCGTCAGCCGCCTCAACGTAGAACTCCACGATGGATCCGTTCGGCTGTGAGGGTATCACGCCGCCATACAACCCATCCCCGGCGGCGGCGTCGCCATGCGCCCCATCGTCATACATCGGCACATCGTTATAATCGTTCGGATCGTGGTGCGGATAGATATCCTCATCACCGTTACTATACGAGGAAGTGTCAATACGATACCTCAGTGCAACGGAAACACCGCTGCTGGACTCGTCTATTATTTGCGCAGTGACGGTGACAGGGTCGCCGTCGTCTGGAATAATCGGGAAATGCTCGACACCCACTATCAACGGGGCAACATCGTCATCGTTGACCGTATTAAGCCCGCCTGGAGTGCCCTCGCCGCTTTCCGTAGCCGACCAGTTCTGCCCGTAATCGTTTGGCAAAGCAGCATTGATCAACTCGAGGCTCTTGCCCTCGCCGTCATGCGCCTCCGACCAATCCCAGCCCCGATGCCCGTAATCGACCGGACCAAGCTCGCGAACCGCCCACTCGCCCTGGTCGGAATATTCCACCCTGTCAACCAGCACGCCGGCATGATCGACAAGTTCGACCTGTTCGCCCGAATTGCTCAGCCTCCCGTCCCAGCCTCCGACAACATTCGTCACGGTGGGATACTTGGCCTTGAACACATTTACATCGGAGGCGATCACGTAGTACCCACCGACGCCGAGTATGATGTCGTCGGCAACTGTGTAGTCAATGCCGTCTGTGAATCGCCAGCCGAGCAGCCCGATAGACTCCTCGCCGTTGTTATGCAGTTCGATGTATTCCTCGCTGAGGTTCTCAGGCGTGTTCTCTGCGTGGCCGGGATGATACATAATCTCGTTGATGACAACCTTGACCGCCTTGCCTCTGTTGGTCGTGCCTGGTGTGGCGCTGCCTATATCAAAGGTTATCCAGTTGTTGCTTCCGTCCGGCAGCCGACCGCGTGACCTGTCCTCAATCTGATTCGTGAAGCTGATAACATCTAAAGGATTCTGGTCCGCATCGTATATGCCGATCTGGTCGCTGCCCTTGCCGAGTCCGAAAGGAACGTGAAGAGGATGATCCACATCTGAGGTAAGACCACTATCGGCCCAGAGCAGCAGGTGGCCCCCGGTCTTGACGGTGGTTTCGGAAGAGTTGCCCGTCGGTATGCGATGCCAGTGGGCGTCGTCATCATCTTTGACATACATGCCCCCAATGTCGATATCATCGTCCCCGTAGTTGTAGATCTCGAACCAGTCGGGATAGTTGCCGGAGTCCACCGGGTATTCGATGGTCCCGGCGTTGTCGGCCATGAACTCGTTGATCACCAGAGTATATGACCCCTGGGCCATCCAGTTATCGGCCAGGATGGCGAAATCAGTCATATTGACTCCCGGCACACCGTCCAGATCGGCCCTGCAATCGGGCGCAGAACAACCGGCATCGAGCCACTGCTCGGCAAAATCCTGCAGGTCCAGCCAGTTGACCTCGCAGTCTCCGTCCTGATGCACATCTCCAACCGGGCAACCGGCATAAACGGAACATGCAAGAGACAAGATTAACCCGCTTGCGCACAGCAAGAGATTCTTCGGTCCGAACATCTTCTATCTCCTTCGTGGCCTTCCTTACGCCACAATCATTCGGTTCCATCCCCAACTTGCGGGCCCCTGTGGAACTCAAACTCGGGCAAACTACTGTTGTATTCTAACATATAGGGCCTACCGGCGTCAAGAATCTTCCCCCAAAATTACTGCTGAAACCGAAGCGCTATATCGTCCACAGCAGGCAACCGGTAGGCTGTTGGGTTCCTGAAAATACCCAAATCCCCCCCCAGGAGCGGCGGCACGCTCAGGCGGGACGCTGTGCTTGAGGCAGCCACCCCCGTGAACGGTTACGGAAGAATTTTGATTAGGTCCGGAAAAACCCATCTATTAGGGTTCCCGGTCGCAGCAGTAAATCAACCGACATGTTCCCGTCTGGCCTCGGCAATAAGGCTTAGCATCTCGTCGGCCTGCGCCTGGATTTGAGGGTCGCAATTCGTCACTCTCGCATTCCACTTGCTGTACTCTCTGTTCAGGTGCCGACGAGCCGTATCTTCATTCATATCGGATGTAACTCCGAGAACAACCTCGGCATCTTTGACCTGGTGCATATTGACCGGCAGAGTCCTCTCCATCATGCCTCGATATACATCCGGGCCAACCTCAAGCCACCCGGCCAGATCGCTAAGAATGCTCAACTCCTCAGGAAAAACAGAGCCTTTTGCCTGAGCCACATGCAGGCACAGGCCCATAATGTCCTGCAGATCCGCTGCGGAAGCAATTTCGACAAGCTCTCTGCAAATCTCTTGAGTATTGAGCCGGCGCCCCTCGCGGAAAAAGGCAAACGTCTTGTTCAGCGCTCTTTCCAGTTTACGCCGGGCCCGATTCGACGCCCCGGACAAACAAATGTTGTTTCTTGCCCAGTCCTTAATCAGGTCAACCTCACAGTTGAACATCTTCCCGTCCGAAGCGCTAACGGTAAAAGCCAACGCCACTGCAAGTGTCTTGGAGCGCTGACGGTTCTCCTCGACATCGATGTAGCCGAATTCCTTATTATCATAAGTGAAGACGCACTCTCCGCGAGCAAGCTCTTGCGAATCCAGACGAGATACTATCGAAATCTGTAGGAGCAAATCGCGTCTGCCCCTGCGAGGAAACATGAGCCAGGCGCCTTGCAGCCTGGCGACGCTCATCCAGTCCTGCAGCATGGTGTCCCGCCCGGTAAGCCTCCCGAGATCGGCACTATAGCAGAACGCACCGGAATCCTTCTGCCGCCACTGGCTGGCTTTGCCCCAAACCGGCTTGGAATTGTGCGCTGCGCCTGTGATATCCAGCATGGCAATTTTCAGCGTCGCTTCATCCCTGTCGCCGGGCGAATGAATCATGCCGCAGATTTCCACGGTAAAAACGCCCGCGCACAACGCATCCTCACGGTCCGTCCCAAAGCGAACGCGACAATTCACCACGCCCATATCGAACTGCGCAGGAGTGTCAGTCGGCGCCTTCGAGTTCACAACGCCAAGGAATGCCGACGGAATGTTCAGGATTAAAAATTTCAAACGCCAAATCGCTGCGGATAATTTGAGACGATTTGACAAAATCAGCACCGCAAACAGCAACGCTCCGATTAAGATGACAATGAGAACTCCGCCCATTCACACACCCGCCGAGATCATTATTGCACTTCGAAGGAATCCATCTCGTCGCATCCTTGCCCGCCGTCGCCTTGCGAGAATTCACCCTTTCGATTAAGGCAAAGATCGACTTCAAGAAGTCTTTCTGATTCAATATCTTCGAATGAACAGTGCATTCTCTGATTCACATCATAGCTGTAAGTAACCTTGATTGGACATTCCGCCTCCCTGTCAGAGGGCAATTCCAACCTGTTTGTCGCAATCTTATTCACATATTCGGGTGTCGTATCTTCCCCCTGCGTTACCGTAACCTCAACAGCGGACTGGCCCTCGGAGACCGTATAGAATACCTGCGATGCCTCGCAAGGCAACGGCGTATTCTTCTTCAGAATAATGCGATTCTCCACGACGCGCCGCCCTGTCCTCTTATCGACCGGAGCACAGATCGTGCCGTAGCTGTGATTGCACACATCCACCAGGTGGATATCTTTGAGCCCGCTGGCAATGCCCGCCGGCACGGCATCCGGGTTCTCTTGCATGGCTGTCAATCCGGCGTGCAGCGCCGCACCCAATGCCACACATTCGTCCACGTTCACTGCAATCTCCGGCTCGGAGGAAAACATCTTCTTCAAACGCTTCTTAATTGCAGGTATCCGGGTGCTGCCTCCGACCAGCAATACCTTGTCGATCTCATCCGGTTTCAAGCCGGCCTCCTCCAGCGCAACTTCCACAAGAATGTCCATCCGGGCAAGCAGTGAGGAAATTGCATCCTCAAACATCCGGCGCGTCACTTCAACCCTCGTGCTCCCGGCCGAGCCGTACAGCATCTTCTTGGCGACACGACGCCGGGAAAGCGTCTTCTTGATGTCCTCCGCCTCGTCCTCATATTTCGCTCTGTCCTCGTCGCAGCTTATCAACTCGGCGTCGAGCTTGTCATTGTACATCTGCTCGAGTATCTCCAATACCTTGCCGTCAAAGTCCACCCCGCCCAGCGCATGGTCGCCCTGCGAGCAGATGATATCCATTTGATGCCTCTGGACATTCATGATGGTAACATCGAAAGTGCCGCCGCCGAGGTCATACACTAACACCTTGCCTGAGATTTCATGAGTGGTCGCATAATAAAGCGCCGCAGCCACAGGCTCATTGACAATTCCGATTACGTTCAGCCCGATTGACGCCCCCGCGGCCATAGTCGCCTTTCTGCGAATCTCGTCGAAATGGGCTGGAACAGAAATAACGGCGTCACGAATTTTGCCGTGCTCGGCCGAGCAATCCTGCTTGAGTTTTTTCAGGATCAGTCCGGACAATTCCACCGCCGTCCACTCCTTGCCGTCGATCTCTTTGAGATAATCCGCCTGGCCCATCTGCCGTTTTATCCAGCGAACCGACCGTTGAGCGTTCAGATGGCGCGAATTGATCGCTTCGATCCCAACCCGGATAACATCCGAATTTTCTTCATCAAAGAAAATCGCCGATGGTGTAAGCCTTTCGCCGTCGCAATTTGGAATGATTTCGGGTTTACCGATCGTGTTCAGAACAGCCAAGGCCGAGAAAGTCGTTCCAAGGTCTATGCCTACTATACTTGCCATTTTCTGCTCCTAATCTCTTTCGGCCCCCCATATTGGCACATTGGAGCCCTTAATATACTTAGCCAAACAGCTTAACCTGAGCTGCACGGATCACCTTAAAATCACCTTCGTCGATGAAGTACTGATACCCCGGCCTGACAACCTTCGCTATCCTGCCTGCATTTTCCGCTTCGTCGCAATGCTCTCTTTCTTTTACAGCCTCGGTTGATTTCTCCTGACCCCGATAAACTGTATTGACCTCAGGCCTGAATTGCTCAACTCCGCTGGACTCGAGAGCAAAAATCAACTCATCCCTGACCTCCTCCAGATGCCCTGTTTGATCGTCTTTGCTCGAAAGCCGTTCGATCCGGCTTTCAAGGTTGTCAATACACCGTATAACGCGCAGGCAGAAAGTCCTGATAATGCTCCAGTCATAGCCGTCCTGCAGTTTTTCCACGCGTTGCTGCTGGGCAGAGGCATATTCGCGGATTGCGGAGACCTGCTCGGTGAGATCTTCCAAGGCGCCGTTGAGCGGCTTTGACTGCTCAACTCCATTCCGCCGAGCGTTGTGCATCCGCCGGAATTCATCCATTTGCTTTTCCAACTCTTTGGCATGGGCTTTCAAGGACGATTCAAGCGTTGCTGCATCTTCCTGCCGTTGCGTCAAAACCGTCTGGCCGACTCCTTGACCGCCGCCGTGAATCATCTCACTAACGCCTCGATTCTGACTTCTCTTCGATGGCTCCTCATGCATCGTTCGTTTCTTCCCGGACATCAGAACGGGAATCTTTTTGCGATCCTTCGGCGACTGCGCCGTCTCCAAAGCCTCGCAATCGGTCTCGGCGTCAATCCCGGGGCGCCGGGAACATTCGTCATCAGCGACATCGGCCTCAACCGAAGACCCCCTCAGCCGAGAAACCCCTGCAATTAAGAGGCGAGCCACCCATACTATAAGGCAGCACCCAAAAGTGGTTCCGCCGATCGATGTGCATACAACAGAACCGGTCAGGACAAACTCGCTGAGTTCTTGGCGTTCTATGTGCTTGCGCACTTCGTCTTCCCAATTCGCACCGTAGAGAACGTCGGCAAAAGGATTTGCATCGAGTTCGCCTGCCGCCAGTCTGTCCAGGTCGGCGTTGAGCCTTTCCTGCTGCTCGGCTCGCAGTTGTTCTTCTGTTTTCGCCTGGCCGTACCCGTTAACTTGCAGCGGCATTGCGGCACGCTCTTGCGGCGGCAGCTTCAACCACTCATCGTAGCGCTTGAGATACTCATCCGGCTCTGAACCGTACTTCATCTTGCACGAAGCCACTCTGCGACGTTCGTTCCTTCTATCGACTTGAACCCAGACGAGCACGGCACTACCCATTACCAGCAAGACGATACCCAAAATGGCGAGTTTCTTGAGCATATTCTCAAATCTAAAATTTTCGGCAGTCGGCGGCAAATCGCCTCTGCCCGTATGGCCCGAAGCATTTGGCCACAACGTCGGCGCGCGATGCGAGACCGCTATACCACAACCACTTGCGGGCAGAACAAAGAAGTCCGTGAAAACCGTCAAATAAACTATAAGAATAATTCGGCTCTAATCAAATCGGAGGTAACTGAGAAACAGCAACTTTCTCAGTATCTAACGCGATAACGCGTGAAGCGAAGACGTGAATCGGCCGCAAAACCGTTATTATCGGAGTTGATAGATGCGCAGACAATCAGGCTGTGAAAATGTCGTTCGTCAGGTCCTCGCCGACCTGACTGGCATAGTATTGCTTCACCGCTTTTTCCCCCTCGGATTGGAGCCTATCCGCAGAGGAGAAGACGCCGACCTTCATAAGCAACAGAATAACAATGCAAGCAGCTATATTTGCAAGCGAATGCCCATACTTGCCCCACCTCTCAAGCAGTCCCGGCGCCGGAAGTGCTGTTTTGAGCTTCCGCGCCTTCGGGGCCTGACGAAGACTGTGTTTGAGCACGCCGATCGCCTGAGCATTCGCGCGCATCAAAAGATCGTTCTTGTGAGGTTGGGCCTTAATAGCGGACAACGCAAGGCTGACCCTGCCAACAGCAGCGAGCCGTCGCGTGCACCTCGGGCATTCGGCAATATGCTTCTGGACCCAGTTCGCCTCAAGCCCAAATCGACTGTTCACTGACTTGTACAGCCACCTTCTGATTCGCTTGCATTTATTCGGGTCTGCGCCTAAGTTGTTTCCAGCGCCGGAAGGCGTCCCTTGCGGGACGTTGGACCCCTTGATTTTGCTTATAATTCTCATGGTCTTCATTCTCTTTCTTTACCCATCCACACAGCCAACAACTGGATCGCCTTGCACCTGTAAACCCTCGCCGTCGCAGGTGTAATACCCAGCATTTGGCCTATTTGCGCATACGATAGCTCCGCCAAATCGCGTAACATAACAACGTCTCTTAGATGTTCGGGCAGTTGAGCCATGCAGCACCGCAAAGTCTCCACGAGGAATTTCGAGTCAAGCTGCTTCTCCGGCGAATCAACCCTTCTCTGCACGCCGGCTACCCTCGACAGCCTCTTCTTTTCAGCAATCTTGCGCCTCAACACCGTAATCGCTATGTTGCTCGCAGTGCGAAAGATGTAGGCCTTGACGTGCTCGGGCTTGCGACCGGCCTGGTAATGGGCAAGCTGCAGAAACGTGTTCTGATAGGCATCGCAGACATCTTGGTCGTTGCCCAGTATTCGCCAGAGCATCGTAACCAGATCCTGCCCATGGCGAGACATTGCCGAAAGAATCCACCGCTGGCTCTGAACGACCGTCCAAGGCACGACGAAGTCAAAAAGCAACTCGCTACTGATGGCTTTGCCAAACATAAACGCCCAATTCGATAATGAATCAGATTACTCTACATCTAAGACGCAGAGCCTAACATTATGTTATCACAAAAGTCGCCCTATGTTCGGAAAATTCCGCCTTTTCTGGATAACATCCCCCGATACCGCTGCGTCTTAGCTATGCAAACAAGAGGCCCGGACAATGAATCCGGCAGTATTCGGACCCGATATTATGGCTGTAAGTCAAGACAGGAAACAACCTTATGAAGAAAAGGCCAATGCCGGAGATGTCGTATCTTTGGTAACCGACCTGCTCGCCGCGGCCGTCAAATCGGCCGCCAGCGACATTCATTTCGAGCCGACCGAATCCGAATTGATAGTGAAATTCCGCCTCGACGGCGTCCTAAACCCCATCGAAACACTCCCTAAATCACTCTCAGACAACGTAATCGCCAGGTTGAAGGTGCTGGGAGGGCTTTTGACCTATCGCAACGATATACCGCAGGAAGGCAGAATTCTAATCAGAAACGCCGAAAACGAGGCGGTGATGGATCAGAGGCTCGCGGTCTTCCCCACAATCCACGGCCAGAGAGCCGTAGTACGCCTCTTCTATAAGAACAAAGAGTTGATGGACCTCGACCAATTAGGCTTTGCAGACCACATTTTTGAGAATCTCAGACGATTCGCCGCCAAAAGCGAAGGCGTTTTGCTCCTCACAGGCCCCGCAGGCAGCGGAAAAAGCACCACAATGGCCGCTGTCCTCCGCCATATTCTGAAGAAGTTTCCCGGAAAAAGCATCGTTACCCTCGAAGACCCCGTGGAAATAAGGATCGACGGCGCTACTCAGGTCCAGATCACGCCGCACGGCGAATTAACATACCCAACTGCCCTGCGATCCCTGCTCAGGCAGGACCCCCAGGTCCTGATGATTGGCGAGATCCGCGACGCCGAGACCGCAAAGATAGCTATCGAAGCAGGCCTCACCGGTCATCTCCTTATGAGCACGATGCACAGCGGCACACCCGCCGGAGCATTTCTGCGACTTTTGGAAATGGGTATCGAGCCCTACCAGGTAACATCGAGCATCTCCGCGGTCCTAAACCAGAGACTTGTCCGTAAGCTCTGCTCCAAATGCAAGCAAAAGAACAAAGAATCAGGCCTCTGCGAGGCAACCGGCTGCGACGACTGCTTCAACACAGGCTACAAAGGCAGAGTCCTGATAGCCGAGATGGTCCAATTAGACGGGCAACTGCGTGAAGGCATCCTCGCCAAAGCCGACGCCGACCAACTCGAAGCAATACTCACCGAGAAAGGCCATACCAACATCCTCGAAGACGGCCGACGCCTTCTCGAACAGGGAATCACCTCACAAGAGGAACTAAACAAGGTCTGTGGAATAGTCTGAATCTATATTTAGCCTGCGGTTTTACCGCAGGTTTTGGCCTATGAAATCAAAGTCAACACTGAGAAACAAAAAACTTCAGTCCATGTTCTCCGCAACAATAAGGAACATAAAATGGCGACATTTCAATACAACGCATTGACCTCGGCCGGCAGGCTGATGAAGGGCACAATCGAGGCAGGAACGCAGCAAGAGGCCTCGGAAACCCTCGAACAGATGCAGCTCAGCGTAAACTCCGTTGAAACAGCCAAGCCCCGGAAGCTCAAAACCGCCATCGGAAGAAACGAATTCCTGCTCTTCAACCAGCAACTCGCCTCGATAACCAAGGCCGGAATACCGCTCGAAAGAGGCCTCCGAGAGCTTGCCGCCGACGTCACATCGAGGTCCATGAGAAAGCTCATCGACGATATAGCCGGAGAACTCGAAGCGGGAGTGAGCATCGAGCAGGCCTTCGAACAAAGACAAAAACGCTTTCCGCCTCTCTATGGCCGAATACTCGAAGCAGGAGTCGAAACAGGAAGATTGAGCGAAATGCTCACAAGCCTCAACAGGCACCTCGAACTCGCCAATCAAACCAGAAGAATAATCGCCGAAGCTATGGGCTACCCCGCGGTCATCCTCGCCCTGGCTGCAACCGTAATAACGGGCGTTTTCGTATTCATCATACCCCAATTCGGAGAAATACTCGCAGAGATGACAGGGGGAGCCCAACTGCCCGGCTTGACTCGACTTTTCCTGCAAATGGCTGGCAACGTCGTGCCCTTCTGGACCGCCGTCGCCCTTTTCATCGCTGCGATACTCCTGCTCTTTGCCACGTGTTCGTCGTTTGCGGCCGGGCGCAGATTGAAAGAGGCGCTGTTCATGAGAATCCCCGTCATAGGCAGAGTCTATCATAGCAGCGTACTAAGCAGAATGGCCGAGGCAATGGCGATGATGGTCGCCGCAGGATGCGATATGCCCGCCTGCTTGAGACTGTCGGCAGGCTCGACCGGAAGCGAGAGGCTGATACTCGAGAGCGAAATGCTCGCCCGGCAGGTCGAGCAGGGAGCTAACATCCTCGAGGCCGGACAGTTCTGCAGAGTGATTCCCAGGCTCT
Source organism: Sedimentisphaerales bacterium (assembly GCA_030603595.1). Lineage (GTDB taxonomy): Bacteria > Planctomycetota > Phycisphaerae > Sedimentisphaerales > Anaerobacaceae > JAFGCD01. The sequence goes on from JAUVXL010000011.1 coordinate 17,350, forward strand.
TCTTGTATTCAATCCAGTTGGGCAGCCAGAGAAACGAGCTGCAGGACAATCTCTACAGCCTCGGCCAGATGTATGCCGAGCAGGCAAGATTCGGCCAGGCAAGACTCCAGGCCGTTCTGATGCCCACAATGATTATCGCCGTCGGAGGAGTTATAGCCCTCTGCATCCTCTCTCTGTTCCTTCCGATGATAAAAATTGTAAACTCGATGAGTGGATAAGGAAGCAGCTATGTTCTTAAATGTGGCATTGGTATTAGCGCTTATATACTTCATTCTGGGCTTCAAAAGGCCAGGCCTCGCCCTGATTACCTCTCCGCTCGCTTGCGCCGTCCTTGTCTATGCAACATACAGAACCGGCGATGAAGACGCCATCCTCCAGGCAATGCTCGGTGTGCCCGTGATCTTCACTGCTACCGTCACATCCATATTGCTTGCACGTTGCGAGCCGGGCTTAAGCCAGTGGCCTCAGAATTGGGCGAAGTGGCTGCTCCTCGGCTTTGCGGCCCTGCTCTTCATCCTAACCGCATTCGTCGTCGTCCAGACCAACCTGCCGCCTCTTGGATTCCCTTCGCTGTTAGTCTTTGTGGCGGTGATTGGAGCAATGGGTGCAGGCATAAGCTACGGCGTGACATCCAAGTACGCTGTCGCCACCCACGTCATCTCAACCATAGGCTCGAGCATGAGACAGAACCTCCCGCTGCCCATGGCGCTCGAATCGGCAGCCGCCGGACGCACAGACAAGCAATCCCTCATACTGATGAGTATCAACAAGTGGCTCGTTCGCGGGTGTTCCATTGCTGAATCCATCACGCGTGGATATCCAAAATGCCCCTCTCACGCATTGGCCATAATAACCGCCGCAGAGAAAATCAACCAGCTTCCACTCGCATTCCAAAGCATCGAAGCCGACATGGCCGCAAGGTCGGAACAATCCAAGAGAATAGAGCCCGTCGCACCATACTATCCCCTCGTATTGCTGTTGATGATGTTCACTATTGTCTCAACGATCATGACCTTTGTTGTCCCCTCGTTCATTGAAGTGATATATGAATTCGTGGGCGATATGCGGTTGCCTGTTGCATCACGGCTGTTGATCCGAATCTCGGACTTCATCCTCAACAAGTATGGCTGGGTCGTCTCATTCCTGCCCATCGCCGCGATTATCGCCTTGTTTTCTTACCTCAAATTCCTTCGCAGAAGCCCCCACGATCCTCGCCTCTTATCGAGAATCGGCGACTTTATCAAATGGCGTCTGCCCCTCTTTCACGGCTTCGAGAAGAGCTTCTCCATGGTTCAGGTCACCGAGATGCTCAGGCTCTCCCTCAACGCCGGGTGCACCGTCAACGACGCCATTGGCAAAACACTTTATCTCGACATCAACAACTGTGTGAGAAAACGTATAGAACGATGGCTGGAAAGAGTCGAGGCCGGCGAAAATATCAGCGACGCCGCAAGAAAATGCCGACTCCCACGACCCCTCGCATGGGCATTCGACGACAGGGTCAATCAAGGCAACACGCCGACTATACTTGAAACGCTCGAATCAATGTACCGCTCACATTACAACTACAAAACCAATCTTGCCAGAGCCGTGCTCAGCCCGTGTATCACCCTTGTTTTGGCGGCGACTGTCGGATTTGTTGTCTATGCCATATACGCTATACCGGTCGCAATTATTCATAATGTCGCCGACACGGTCTATCCATAATAGAATGATTGGAGCACAGTTGTGAATCGCAGACGTCCAGGAAATTCAGGTTTTCTACTGACGGAGATGATCGTCGCCGCAATGATCATCGGGATCATCATGGCAACTCTGGCATTTCCGCTCTACACATTCTCAAGATTCAACGACTATCAACTGGTCACGCAGCACTGTATTGCCGCCGCCCGGGCACAACTCGACAGCATAACCGCAACCACGAAACCAATCCCACACGACGATTTTCAACGGCTCTGGCCCAAGCTCACTATCTCCATGGAAACCTCGCCCGGAACAGGCCAATGGCAAGGCATGAACCTGGCGAAGGTAACTGCAGCCGGAATGAGTTATCGCAAGCAGGTAAAGGTCCGACTGAGCAGATACGTCCCGCTTATGCCGGAGACGGAGAAGACCACCGAAACCAATCCGCCGCCCGATGAGGATTCCTGAATATGCGAAAAGCCTATAGCTTACTTGAAATGTTGGCAGTGATGGTCATCTTCCCCGTCGCAGCGCTGGCCATCAGCCAACTGTTCAATACGGTCGTCCTCGAAATACCACGAGCATCTCGCGTCGTCAGGGAGAACACCACCGTACTTGATGTGATCGAGCATATAAGCCGCGACATCGACCGCGCAAAAAGCCTGCCCAATTCATCCGGAAAGTACACCGCAGGAGATACCATACTCCTGATTCAACTGCCGGACACAATGATCTGCTACGAAATCACCGAAGACAAAATACTCAGACGCGATCTGGGCGAAGATCCGCAGAGCCGAACCTCATCGGCCTGGACAACGCCCAATGCCGATCTTAAATGGAAAGCCTGGCGAAAAGACAACGTCGCCTACGCCGTGGAAATTATCACCCATATAGAACATAAATGGAAAACGAAACAACAGAAAAAAATGGCCGGCGCCCATTTGTATTTCGTCGGCGCTCTATAAAAGGTGTTCACCCAAAAATGAAACGCAATAGAGAAAAAGGATTCATACTCATCCTCGTCATTACGATGCTGGCCGCAATAGCCGCCGTCATGTTCGTCATGGCTGACGATGCCAACACAATGCTCTTCCAATCGGATAGCGCCCACCTCCAGGCCGCACAACGCAACCTAACAGCAAGCGCACTCGCTTGGGCAAGACACAACGTAGCAAATCAGAGAGCAGAAGCTTTCAACAAACCAATCGATCTCGATGTAACCAATCTGACCACTCGCCCCGCAACACTAACCGTCACCATAGACGCCCCGGAAAACAAGAAACCACAAGCACAAATAGCAACATCAACCACCCGAAAAAGACGCACCCTGAAAAGCCAAAACAAATACACACTCGCCCAATAATCAACCTGCAGTCTTACCTCGGTGTGGCTAACTTTTCTGGCACGATGTAATCTTTTCGATGACAAGACGTTACGCTCATTTGTCATTCCGAGCCCCTCCCTTGTCATCCCGAGCGCAAGCGAGGGATCTGCGTTGCAAGGCGAGTTAGTCTTTCACACTCGATTGGTTCATTCGCTTCTCAGCCGGATGCTTCATTTCACTCAGCATGACACGATAGAACTGCCTTGCCGGAGAATCTGGCCACACCCTCTTACCCCGCCTCAAAAGATTCGTTGCACATCCAAAGCCCCATGGTTACTATGTGCCTGCACAATATTCTTACCGCGACATCGAAACGCGACTTGACAAATGCTGCTTTGTGGTGCCTGCTAAAAATGCAAAACCAAAAGAAAGCCTACATCTACGCCTCTATCGCGGTCCTGTTCTGGTCAACCTCCGCATCCGCCTTCAAAATATGCATCGAACCCGACCATCTCGACATGCCGGTCATTTCTCTGCTCTTCGGCGCATCAATGGCCTCCGCCGTCGCCCTGTTCGTTCACTTGCTTCTCTCGCGCAAGCTCACCCTGCTGAAAGCCTTCTCAAAAAGAGACTTCCTGCACTCCGCCTTGCTCGGCCTACTAAGCCCGTTTCTATATTACACCGTCCTGCTCAAGGCATACTCGATACTGCCCGCCCAGCAGGCCCAGCCGCTCAACTTCGTCTGGCCCTTAATCCTCGTCCTCCTCTCGGCCCCGATACTCAAGCACCGAATCAAACGAAGGGACATCATAGCAATACTCATCAGCTTCTTCGGCGTCTTCGTCATTTCGACGCAGGGCCGCATCCTGAGCTTCAGGCTCACCGACCCGCTCGGCGTCGCCCTCGCCGTCGGAAGCTCGATACCCTGGGCCCTCTTCTGGATCTATAACACAAAAGACAAGAAAGACCCCGCCGTTAGAATGTTCCTCAACTTCGTATTCGCATCCGCTTACGTATTCCTGCCCCTCCTACTCCTCGGCCAACTAAAAGCCCCGACCCTAAAGGCCACAATCGGAGCAACCTACGTAGGCCTGATCGAGATGGGAATAACGTTCCTAATCTGGCTAAAAGCCCTGAAGCTCTCCAAGACCACCGCACACGTCACAAACCTCGTATATCTCGTCCCCTTTTTCTCGCTCGTAGTGATACACTTCGTACTCCACGAACAAATCCTCCCCGCAACGATAGTCGGAGCAATCTTAATCGTAGCCGGAATAATATTCCAAAAGCTCCCCACCCGCCCTCGTCATTGCGAGTCCGCCGCAGGCGGAAGCAATCTATCCAAATAGCCTCGCGAAGCGACTTCTAATTCCACCGTCAATCACGCCTAAGACCAATCCCTATTTAGCCCCTGTTGAGGAAACAGTGTTTGTCATTCCTGCGAAAGCAGGAATCCATTTCTTTCGGCGTGGACCCCTGCTTTCGCAGGGGTGACATTGGCGATTTCAGCTTTCCGCAACAGAAACTATTTAGCCTGCGGTTTTACCGCAGGTTCTGACTCAAAGAATCGTCTGGCCCCGCCTTTGCTGGATCGGTATCATAATCTCTGTATGGAAGATCAAAGCTATAATCGAAAAACGGGGGTAAACAAAATGACTGCGAGCAAGAAACGCCTGATCATAACAGCCTGCGCATTAACAACCGCAACAATAATAACGCTAACCTGGGCCGCAGCCAACAAGCCAACCAATACTAAACCATCCGCCAATACAAAGGCCGAAGCTAAGATACTGGCCGTTCTTGACGATTTATACAACGAAGAATACCCAATGACCAACGTCCCCCCTCAAGACGGACGACTCATCAGAATCCTCGCCGAGACAACCGGAGCAAAGAACGTCGTCGAGATAGGAACAGCCAACGGATGCTCAGCCTTATGGTTCTCACTCGCTCTGCGCACAACCGGCGGAAACCTAATCACCCACGAAATAGACGACCACAGAGCCTCACTCGCTCGAGCCAACTTCAAACAAGCCGGCGTAAACCACCTGATAACCATCGTCGAAGGCGACGCCCACAAAACACTAACAAACTTAAAACCCCCAATAGACATCCTCTTCCTCGATGCCGACAAGACTGGCAACCTCGACTACCTCGAAAAGCTCCTCCCCCTAATCCGCCCCGGCGGACTAATAATAACACACAACACAACCACGCACGCAGAAGACATGAAAGACTACACAAAAGCAGTAACAACAGACCCCAACCTCGAAACAATCTTCCTCCACAAAAAAGACCAAGGCATAGCAATAACGCTAAAAAAACGCCCCGCAAAGCCAACCAACTGAGATTCTCGCCCGCCGTTTAGCCGAACACAAGCGTAGCACGAGAGTGCCATTTTTGATTCCGGCGCTATATCCACTCATAAATTATTCCATTTCATTTGTTAGAACACATAATGTCGTTTCCTTTTCGTCTCCCTCAGTTAAAGAAACACAGCCATTTTCGACATCCATAGAGACAGTTCTTCTGCTTGTGCCGCCAAGGGCCGCGGCTCTTACGGGAATAGCCTTTTCTTTCAAAATCGAAGTAACCGACTCAATGTTGGCTTGGCAGATAGTGTCATCTTCTTTCTCCAGAACATTTCCTGCGCCCGCCAGGCACGTTTCTATATAGGTCTTTTTAGCGCCAACCTGAACCATCATCTTTATCATCTCATCTATGGCGTCGGCGGCGTATTTTGTTTTTTCCACGCTTTCTTTCGGAGAACTGCCGGGAAGCATAATATGCGCCATCGCACCTATATTCTTCTTGCGATCATAGGCTGCAACAACAATGCACGAACCTGCCGGAGTTGACCTTAGTATCGTTTCTTTCCCAGTAACTTTGACTTCTCCACTACTAACATATACAGTCTCTTTCATCACGTCCCCCTGTTTCTTAAGAAATGCAGCGATCTTGTTTATTTGGCCTATGATATGGTCAACTGCTAATGGCCAATTTCAGAACAAGCCTTGAGAAAATCTGCAAGGACAGCCAACTAAACCACGATGACCACAAAAACCGTTTGGAAAGGCATTTGCCTAACCATACCCCATTTTTGAAAAGCAATTCTATAAGTATGTCGGCGAGATTGGCCCGACACTTTATCAGGCAAGACCGATGGTACCGCGTTTCGCAAGTTTCACGACTATACCATCATTTCGACCGAGCAAAGCGAAGAATCTGGGTTCTCGGACGGGAGAGTGTTTCATAGTCGAATGGTTCGCCTGCTGCTCGTCCAGAGTCTTCGCCTTCGGCTCAGAATGACACGGGGCGTGATTGTCATTCTGAGGCGTAGCCGAAGAATCTGCGTTATAGGGCGGGAGAATGCCTCGTAGTCTATTCGCCCGCTTGCTTCTGATACTCTCGGCACGCCGGGACTTCGTTTCACTCAGCATGGCACGATAGAACTGCGTTGCCGGAAAATCCAGTCACACCCCTTTCTGTTGTCTCGGTACATGAGACTTGCAGCTTTGTGTCTTTGTGGCTATACTCTTGCTCTATGAACGTACGCAGTGCGAAAATAACCGATGTCAAGGCCATTCACTCGCTTGTCGGCTCTTACGCCGAGCGGGACCGGATGCTCTTTCGCTCAATGGCTGACATCTTCGAAAATTTGCAGACCTTCACCGTAGCCGAGGCCGATGGGGCCGTCGTCGGTTGCTGTGCACTGGAGATCATCTGGGCAGACCTCGCCGAAGTGAAATCGCTCGCAGTGGATGAGGCCAACAAGGAAAAAGGCATCGGACGATTCCTTGTGAACGCCGCAATCGAACAGGCCCGCCGGCTCCAACTCCCCAGGGTCTTCGCACTAACGCTGGAGCCGGAATTCTTCCAGAGACTGGGCTTTGAGGTTGTCGAGAAGGATACCCTGCCAATGAAGGTCTGGAGCGACTGCGCCCGCTGCCCGAAACAGGAAAATTGCGACGAAATAGCAGTTATAAGGGCCGTAGAGCAATAAATATCGAAGTCGAAGCCGCAGGTCCGCTGGCGTCTGGGCGGAATCAATATCGCAGATCCGCCCTCGGCGGAATCAATTGCTCTTATCCCACCTGCCGCCGTTGAAACAGTGCTATCGCCAGCGCCAATATCCCCCCCGTGTAGCATAACGTGTAGGAGCCGGCTATCGCAATGTACTTGGCGGGGACGGGATTGTCCTCGTAGATCGCGTCGCTTATCCAGAACACCTGCAAATCCGGCGCCAGATACTTTCCTATCTTCGCCACCAGGTAAACATCCTCAAATCTGGCGAACACATAGGCGCTGACCAGGCCCAACAAAAAAATCCCGATGCAGGCGGAGAGCGTTACCACTATATTGAATCTCGCCGAGAGCGCCACCGCCAGGGCCACCATAACCGTTGCGCCCAACAGCAGCAATATGGCCCCGTAGATATCGTCCATATTGATCCTGTTATTCGCTGGATTGAATTTCCACTCCCGGTCGATGAAGCATAGAAATACTATCGCCAACGTCCCGAGTATTCCTGTCAGCACCACGGCCGTCGAGGAGAACTTCCAGTCGTAAGCATAGTTGAAAAAAGCACTTAGCAAGATAACCGCCGCCAAAACCACACCGGACGAGCCCAGGACCGTCCAATCATGCTCATCGGCGACGCTTTCAAGCACGCCGTGCCGGATGGCCATCAACAACGCTATTGTGCAGATGTAGTGCGCCAGAGCCACCGCGCCAGCTACGCCTAAGAACTTCCCAATGATAAATATCGGACGTTGGACCGGCTTGCTTAGAATCGTCATTATCGTCTTGTTCTCCAATTCCTCCGCCACCGCCCCGGACGCCGAGAAAATTGCGATGAACAAGCTCGTTAGAAACAGCGTAGATAAGCCTAATTCGCGCAGGAGCTTGTTGTCGTCGCTCAGCGAGTACATAGTCAGAGACGGGCTCAGAAAGAATAAGAGCAATGCGGCGACAATGATGATGGCATAAATTGGCTGCCTGAGTGTTTCTATGAAAGTATTCTTCGCTATCGTAAATAACTTACCCATCTTTCTGAATCACTCCATGACAGTCGCCCGCACTTCCGAGCACACCGTGCGTCGGATGGATGCGGCAGCCTAAAATATTCTAATTGTCCCTGTACGAAACAGGCTATCTGTTGTTATAGTACAAAACTTACAACCTGTAAAGTGACCATACATACTCAGACTGAATACGGTTTTTCATACTCTTTTGTTCAAAATGCTACAGTCGAGGTAAGTAATGACAATGACGTCGAAGCGTCCGGAACACATGGCCTGGGGTTCTTTGGTGTTAAGCGTCTGTTTTTTCGCTGTCACCTTCTTAATCGGCCGATGGAGCGGCTTCTTTGCGGTCTCCGCCATAAGCTGGCTTAGCCTCTCGGCCGTCCTGATCTGGGTGGTCCTGGCCATCCAGTTTCATCACCGATCTCTCGCTGAGCAGGAGAAGCTCGATTTGAGCCGGCTCACCGACAACGAGAAGGACTCCACAATCTTCCAGGGCAAGAGTCAGCAAGCCGCGATCTTCGCCGCCGCCCAGCGACGCCTCGCAACACTGGAAAAATGGTTCATACCGATATTCTCTGTAGGGATCGCCGTTTACGAAATCGCTCTTGGTCTGCTCCTCATCAGGTCCATTCCGAGCATTCTCGAGTTCAGGCCGAGTCCGCCGTTTCTGCTCTGTGCCGTGTATATGACCGCTGTGGCATTTGTCAGCTTCCTGATCTCCCGCTACGCCACCGGAATGGCCGCGGAGCCAAACTGGAAGCCGCTCAGGGCCGGCGGCAGCTTCTTGCTCGGCATAGCGGTCCTCTGCTTTGCACTTGCAGTCGCTCTGGCGCTGGCTAATTTCCAGATATTCGTCCTTGTAAAAGTGCTCAATTTTCTCGTGCCGATATACCTGACTATTCTTGGCGTCGAGACTGCATTGAATGTCATTTTCGATATATACCGCCCCAGACTGAAAGCCCAATATAGCCGTACCGCCTTCGACAGCAGACTCCTTGGCATCATCAACGAGCCAGGCGGGGCATTCCGCAGCGCCGCCGGTGCAATCGACTATCAGTTCGGATTCGAAGTATCCCAAACCTGGTTCTACAAGCTGCTCGAAAGGGCGATTCTACCCCTCGTCCTATTTGCAGTCGTTACGCTCTATCTGATGAGTTGCATCGTTGTCGTCGCTTCTAATGAGGAGGCGATAATAGAACACCTCGGCAATCCGCTCGACAGTGCCGGACGGGTAAGACTCGTCGGACCGGGAATAGCCTTCAAATGGCCCTGGCCCATTGACAAGGCCCGCACATTCCCGACGAAAAAAATCTCCGAGCTTCACATAGGATACGTTCCCAAAACAGACCCCGATACCGGCGAGATACTACAGGAAACCCACCTCTTGTGGGGCAAGGAGCATTATGAAGAAGAGCACCCTTTGCTCGTGGCGACCGAATATACCGGGAGAGAGTCCTCTAAGAGCGCCGTCCCGGTAAGCCTTATCAATGCCGCTGTCCCCGTTCAGTACAGCGTAAAGGATTTGTATTCATATACCTACAATTACGATGACCCTCACACCATGCTGGAGACCATTTGTTACCAGGAGCTTACCAAATTCGCCGCCAGCGCCACAATAGACGTCAACGACCAGGACCCCGACGAAGCTGGCCTTGAGGGCAGTTTGTTTGGCGTTGGTCGAGAACAGGCCAAGAAGGTGCTAACCGCCAATGTTCAAAATGCCGCCGATCTCGCAGGCCTGGGTATAGAGATTGTGTTCCTCGGCCTACAGGGCGTTCATCCGCCGGTGGAAGTTGCAACTGAGTACCAGGCCGTCGTAGGGGCGGTTCAAGAAAAACAAAAGCTTATTCTTGAGGCCGAGGCCGGACGGAACAAAGACCTTAGTACTCTCGCAGGTTCGGTGGAGGATGCTAACGAGCTTTACGCCCTCGCAGAGAGATACCAGCAGGCCAAAATGAAGAACACTTCCCAAGTCGTGGACGGCCTTGCCAATAAACTGGATAAGGCTTTTGCCGAGGCCGGAGGCGATATCTCCATCAAGTTGAAAGAATCACAGACCTATGCTTATGAAAAGGCAACGCTTGCGCGGGCTACGGGCCTGCGTTTTGCCGACCAGCTAAAGGCCTACCGTGCCGCAAAAGGCATCTACAAGCGAGAACAAAGGCTCAGGCTCTTCGAAGAGGTTCTTGTGAACACGAGAAAATATGTCGTCGTTGCCGATCCGAACGACAAGCTACTGTTCATATTCAATTTCGAAGAAGAACTCATACCGAGTTTGTATGACATTCCCGGACTTGAGGAGTAGAACCAAAAATGAAAAACTTAGCAGTCATAATCTTTGTCGTTCTGATGCTGACCATTCTGGGTCTGGCCTTTGCCTCCTTTCAGGTGCGCGAAACAGAAGCCGCCCTTGTAATGACCTTTCAGAAAGCCCCTGACGCCCCGATCACCGAGCCCGGCTGGTACTTCAAATGGCCGCCCCCTATCCAGTGGGTCTATAAGTTCGATACGAGACTGAGAGTCCTCGAAGCAGAAGTCGGCGAGACGGCAACAAAAGGAGACGAGTCCGTCATAGTCAACACCTACGTCGTCTGGCAAATTGCCGACCCGCTCCGGTTCCATAACGCCGTCGAGACTATCCAAAAGGCCGAGCGAACGCTGCGAGAGCAGATGAACGACACTCAAAACAGAATAATAGGCCAGTATTCCTTTGCCCAGTTTGTCAACAGCGACCCGGAAAAAATAGAATTCGACGAGATACAAGCCAAAATGCTCGCCGATTTGAAGGGGCCGGTCTTGAAAAATTATGGGATTGCAGTCAACGCCATCGGCATAAAGCAACTCAAGATCAGCAAGGATAACACCGAGAAAGTCTTTGCAAGAATGAAGAGCGAGAGAAATCGCAGGACGGAAACAACTATTCGTGAGGGAGAAACCAGAGCCGCCAATATCAAAAAGGACGCCGAACTGAAAAGGGCCGAACTCATCGCCGCCGCTGAGGCAAGAGCAAAGGCGATACGCGGACAGGGTGATGCCGAAGCGGCGCAGTATTACAAAATGCTCGAAGAAGACCCCGAATTTGCAATGTTCCTGCGAAACATCGACGCCATCAAGACAACACTCGCCGAGAAGGCAACAATAGTCATAAAAGCCGACACAGAGCCTTTTGACCTGTTAAGACAGATACCGAAACTTACCCCGAAAGATCCAAACAGCCCTAACCAGTCGAAGTAATTACCTGGGACTTTTCAGCGATATGACCGAGAACAATCACAAACAGCACCAGCATGAGCAAGATGATTCGCCGGACAATTTGCCGCCCGTTGAGCTTGACGCTGCGAGCAGGAGCTTGTCCGAGGCCCTTAGAATCAGCTTTATCATTCTTAAGATAATCATGATCGTGCTGGTTGTTCTTTTCCTGGTCTCCGGCTTCGAGACCGTCGATTCGGATGAGCAGGCGCTTGTCCTGCGATTCGGAAAGATTCGCGGCGTCGGCGAAAACAGAATCCTAAAGCCAAGAGCCTGGCCCTACTGGGTATTTCCCTACCCGCTTGAAGAAATCGTCAAAATCCCGGTGAAGAAGGTCGTAAGCCTGGATATCCGTTCATTTTGGTATTATCAGTCCGAACAGGAAATGCTCGCCGAAAGCCAGGGACAGACAAAGCCCACTCGCGCTCGAACGCTCGAGCCAATCATAGACGGTTATTGTCTTACTCGCAGCGAAAAGCAAACCGACGCCCTCAGCGGCTCAGACGGCAGCGACTACAACATCATACACTCTAAGTGGCAACTCAGATACAGGATCAAAGACCCCGAACAGTTTTTCAGAAATGTCTTCGTCAAAAACCTCAAACCGGGCGATGTTTACTTCGATATTATGGCCGAGAGCATAACCCCGCTCTTGAAGAGCCTCCTCGAAGACGCCGTCGTAACCGCGATGGTCAACTACACTATCGACGAAGCGGTCAAAAGCCAGGACAGAATCCCTAAGCACGTCAAGAAACTTCTGACTGAAAAACTTGACAATATGAAATCCGGCGAGACGAAGAATATGTGCGGCATAGAAATTGAGTCCGTCCTCTTGACGAACATCACTTGGCCTCGGCAGGTCAACGACGCCTTCCGGGCCGCCCACAACGCAAGTTCGGATAGCCGCACGGCCGTAAGTAACGCCGGCACCTACGCCCAAAACAAGCTCAACGAAGCCGCCGGGCCTGTCGCTGAACAGTTATATACGGCCCTGGGGGATGCTAACGTCGCCGACGAAGTCGTAGAAGCGCTCTGGGCCCGGGTGGCCGGCGACGCTCAGCAGAGAATCTTCGATGCTATGGAATACCGAACCAAGGTCGTCGCTGCCGCAAAAGCCAACGCCGACTACTTCCGAAGCCTCCTGCCTGAGTATCGCAGGCACCCCGATATCGTCGTCCAGAGTATCTATCGCGATGCTATCGAGGCAATCATGAGCAAAGCCGACGAGAAGTTCATTGTCGAGCCGACCGAGGGCGAAGAGATTAGAGTCTATTTGAGCAGGGATCCGACAATAAAACGAAAGCATAAGAACAAAGAAGATAACTAAAAAGAATGAAGAGACCTCAGTACTTAAACTCCAAACCAGAGACACGAGATTATGGTTCACCAGCATTTACACCTTAAAGACGATATCGCCGCCGCGCACACGCACGGCAAGCAAATACGCGTCAGCGCCGCCCTATTGGGGACGCTGGCAGGCGGGATGCTGTTGATAACCAGCGGCATAGCCGCACGCGGATTCCTGTACGGCAGCGGAAGTTTTCAAGCAGACTTCCTCGCGATGGCCGGAGCAATGCTCCTCGGCGCTCCCATAGTCCTGCACGCGATAAAGAGCTTCATCAAGAAAGAGATGCACATGGACGAATTGGCGGCACTGGCTATCCTCGCAGCCTTCGCCAACAAAGAATACGTCGCCGCCGGCACCGTCGGATTCTTCATGCTCCTCAGCGAGCTTATCGAATCCCGCACCGCACTCGGCGCTCGTGCATCTATAGAATCTCTGATAAAACTCACACCGACCAGAGCTAATCTTATCGGCGCCGACGGGACCGAAACGGAGGTTAAGGTCGCAAATCTCAAGACCGGCGATTCTGTCCGCGTCCGACCCGGCGACAACATCCCCGCCGACGGCGAGGTCGCCAAGGGCCTCAGCTCGGTCAACGAAGCCACAATAACGGGCGAATCCCTCCCTGCTGACAAGGTCCCCGGCATGCAGGTCTTCGCCGGAACAAGCAATATCACAGGCGCCCTCGACATTACCGTTACCAAGGCGGGAAGCGATACCACCCTCGGCAAGGTCCAGTCGCTCATTATGCAGGCTGAGCAGACTAAGATACCGATAATGAGAATCATCGACACTTATGTAAAATGGTACACCCCCACTGTACTGATGATTGCGGGAATCGTATGGTTCTTCACACAGGAAGTTGACAGGGCCATTACCATACTGGTCATCTCCTGTCCTTGTGCGCTGATTCTCGCCACTCCGACGGCAATGGTCGCCGCGATTTCCGCCTCGGCAAGGCTCGGCGTCCTTATAAAAAACGTTGCCGATCTCGAGATCGCAGGCAAGGTGACGGCAATGGTCTTCGACAAGACAGGCACCGTGACCACGGGGCGACTCTATGTCACCAAGCTCACCCCCGCCGAAGGAGTCGAGCCGGCTGAACTGCTCGCCGCCGCCGCATCCGCAGAGCAAATGAGCAAGCATCCCGCGGCAAGAGCGCTTCGCGAAGTCGCAAAGGAGGCCAATCTCTCGCTGCCCGAAACTCAGCATTTCGAGGAAACACCGGGCAAAGGCGTCACCGCAATTGTCCATTCGATTAAGATTCTCGTAGGCAGGGATACCTTCCTCAACGAAAACAATATCGCCCTTGGCAATGTCTCAGACCCCAACCTGCACGAGGAGCAGGGCTTCAGCACACTCTACGTCGCCAAGGATGGCAAGTGCTTAGGCTGGATAGGGCTACAGGATAAGACAAGGCCGCAAGCCCGGCACGCCATCGAAAGCCTTCGCGATATTGGCGTAAAGAGAATCACAATGCTCACCGGCGACAGAAACGAGGTCGCCAGCCGCGTAGCCGCCGAACTCGGCTGCACTGATTTCAAGGCACAGTGCCTCCCACAGGACAAGCTCGCCATTGTCGAGCAGATTAAGGCCGAAGGACACACTGTCGTCGTCGTCGGCGACGGCATTAACGATGCCCCGGCTCTGGCCGCAGGCGACCTCGGAATCGCTATGGGAGCCGCAGGAAGCGACGTCGCAATAAACTCCGCATCCATCGCCCTGATGAGCGACGATCTCAAACGCCTGCCCTTCCTAATTATGCTGTCAAGAAAAACGAGAGGCTTGATCAATCAGAATCTCGGATTTGGGATGCTTTTCATCACTATGGGTGTGGCCGCGGCGACGGCGGGTTGGCTCGAAACAATGTTCGCAGCATTCCTCCATTTCGCAGGTTCTCTAATCGTTGTCTTCAACAGTGCTCGCCTCGTCCGTTTCGGCGAAGAACTCGACCACGGAAAATGAATAGACCGGTTCCCTGTTTCGAGTGTTTGGTTTTGAGCTCAACTAAACGCTAAAAACTAAAGACTAAAAACTAATTATGGAATACGCCGTTGAAACATTCTCTTTGACCAAGATATTTTCGGACTGGTGGGGACGACGTAAGATTTACGCCGTGGACGACCTCAATTTGAAGATCAACTCCAACGAGGTCTTCGGTTTGCTCGGCCCCAACGGCTCCGGCAAGACAACCACTATCAAAATGCTCCTCGGCCTGCTTCATCCGACAAAGGGCAAGAGCCTCTGCCTGGGCGCAGATGCAACAGACCCCAAAATCAGTGCCCGAATCGGCTTTTTGCCAGAGGAGTCATACCTCTACAGATACCTCAACGCCCGAGAAACGCTGGATTTCTATGGCAGACTATTTCGTTTGGAACGACGAGTGCGCAAGACGCGCATCGAGGCCCTTCTCGACATGGTAGGCCTCAAAGCAGTCGCAAACAGACCGGTCGGAACATTTTCAAAGGGTATGGCGCGCAGAATTGGACTCGCCCAGGCGCTAATAAACGACCCCGACCTACTAATACTCGATGAGCCAACCACCGGATTGGACCCCATTGGAACGCGACAGATCAAAGACCTCATCATCAAACTCGCCCAACGCGGCAAGACAGTCTTGCTTTGCAGTCATCTGCTCGCCGACGTCGAAGACGTATGCGATAGAATCGCAATCCTCTACGGCGGCAAAATCCAGGCAAAGGGCCGAGTCGCCGAACTCCTCCAGCAGACAAACAAGAGGCAGATTACAACAGACGCCATAAGCGACGAGGCTATCGAGAAAATTACGCAAATTGTCCACCGGGAGAACGCCGACTGCCAGGTGACTTCTCCGATGGAAAAGCTCGAAACATTCTTTATAAACACTGTTGCGACCGCCCAGCAGCATTCCAAGCAGACAAGCGGAGCGGTCAGCACCACGAAGATCGGTGATTTTCTCGCCGCCGATACTATTGCAGAGAACATTCTCGATAAGCTCGTCTCCACTCCCCCGGCACAGCAGAGGCTCGCAGAGCCTCCGAAAACCGAACCGATCAAGACCACCGGGACTCCCGACCGAGACGCGGACAAACAACTGCTCAGCGAACTGACCGAGCCGGCAAAATCGCCGCAAAACATCGAAGCCGACGGAGCCATTGGCACAAACCAAGTCGAAACCGACGTCCCTCATCCGAAGGACCAGGTCAAAGAGGACGTCCTCGAGCAATTGAGAGACCGCCCGAAGCCCCAAAACGCACAACCCGTGCAAAATGATGATACTGAAGCGGGAGAATCAGGTGATGCGTAGTATCTGGGCCGTTGCAGCGAACACTATTAGGCAGGCCGTCCGGATGAAAGTAGCACTCATCTTCGTCCTGCTGCTCTTGATCCTGCTGCCGACTATGGCATTGAACGCCACCGGCGACAACACGCTCAAAGGCAGGCTCCAGACCTTTGTCAGTTACGGCCTTTCGCTAACCAGCCTTTTACTCTGTCTGCTAACTCTCATAGTCGCGGTTTACACCATAACAAGCGACATCGAGCGCAGGCAAATATACACAGTCATCACCAAACCCATCCGTAGATGGCAATTTCTTCTCGGAAAGCTCCTCGGCGTACTATCACTGAGTCTCGCTCTCCTCGTCATCTTCGCGGGCCTGATATATACAATTGTCATCTACGCGCCGCATTATCTCAATCCGACCCCAATCGAGTTGATCGAGGCCGACAACGAGTTCTATACCGCACGAAAGGCTTTGTCGCCTCCAGAGCCCGACGTCTCAAAAGAGGTTGCCGAGGCACGGGAAAGGCTCGTCAAAAGCGGTGATATCGGCCAGATATACGCCGGCATGTCATCCAGAGAAATCGATCAGCAGCTTACAAATCTCAGAAAGGTGGCCAGACGCACCGCCGACGTAGGCCACCAGTTGTTGTGGGAATTCGAAAATGTCCGGCCCCGGGACCCAAACGGCTCACTGTTCATACAGTGCAAGTTTTATGTCTCGGTTACGCCGCCCGATTCCGAAGTGTACAGCCAGTGGCTCTTCGGCGACTATCGCGCATACAAATACGCCACGCCGGCCGGGGGGCGACTCTTGCCTATACGCCGCAAAGACCCCATCAAGACGATTCGGGAAATCGAAGTGCCGGCTAAACTCGTAGCCGATGACGGCTATTTCGCCGTCGCATTCCTCAACGACCCGCTGAACGACACCCCAATAATCTTTCAGGACGACATCAAGCTGCTCTACAAGGCCGATACGTTCACCGCAAACTTCATAAGGGCAACTCTCATAATCCTCTGTCGCCTCGTCTTTTTGGCCTGTCTCGGAATCTTCACTGGGACTTTCCTGTCATTTCCCGTGGCTATTCTCTTTTGCATCGTAATCTTCTTCACCGCAACCGTCAGCGGCTTTGTAATAGAATCATTTGACTACCTAAGCAGTGAGACTACGATTGCCGTCTATTCTTATACAATCAAGTTGTTGGTCGGCCTCCTGCCTCAGTTTGACAAACACAGCCCCTTGAACTATCTTGTCCCCGCAGAGTTGCTGAGCTGGTCTGTTGTGGGCCGGGTCGTCCTATATATAGTCTGTATCAAATCGCTCTTATTATTGATTCTCGGTTTGATCGTTTTCAGTTTTAGAGAACTCGCAAGAATTATTGTCTGAGGATTAGCTTCTCGGAGCACTATAAAATAAAGGAGAAAAAGACCGCAGCCGGGACATCGTCCTTACCGAATCTGTCTTCTGACTTCTGTCTCCTGTCTTCTGATTTCTGGCCTATGCGTTTGCGTGATACCGTAATTTGTTCTGTTTGTCTTCTGCTTGCAGGCGTCCTGCTCATCGGAGCCGGTCTGCAGCTCGACTATATAAACTCGCAGCGCCGCGAAATGAAGTTGATAATAAACGAGCCTCTTGAAAACGCCCCCCCCTCATTGGCCTTCGCCACCGTCGCAATGGGCGCATTCAGAGGCCTTCTCGTGGATGTCCTTTGGATGCGCGCCGACCGGCTCAAAGAGGCCGGCCAGT
>JAUVXL010000322.1 GCA_030603595.1 Sedimentisphaerales bacterium
AATCTGTCATTCCTGCGAAGCTTGTCCTCGACCCTGATCGGGGAGCAGGAATCCAGCCTTTTGTCCTTGGATCCCCGCTTTCGCGGGGATGACAGGATGAGGCTATTGTAAAAGTCCCGGGCGAAGCCCGGTTAATTTAACTAAAGGTATGATGGTGGAAGATGCGTAGAACTTTCGAATCCTTTTTTTGGAGATAGAGTGATGCGTCTTCTTTTAAGGCAGAGCGACGGCACGACCAAAGAACTTCAATTCGCACAGGGCCCGGTCTCCATCGGCCGAGGAGCAGACAGCCAGGTCTTTCTGCCCGACCCGGCCGTATCGAGACAGCACGCCGTCCTCCACAGCGCAGATGACGGAACATGGATGATTGAAGACCTCGGGTCCGCAAGCAAGACATTACTCAACGACCAGCCCATTCGCAAGGCAAAGGTCAAGCACGGCGACCTGCTTCGCGTAACGACCTTTACGATGGAAATCGCTCTCGAAGAAGAGGCCCCCAAGGAGCACGAGGAAATGCAGGCCGAAGACACCCTTCATATCGAAGCGGCCCTGGCGACCCCACCCCACGAAACCGTCGTAAGAAATCCCGACGCCAGCCACGCACCCGCAATGAGACTCGCAGCCAGAAGGCTGATGGACTTCTCCCGGGCAACAAATAAGATATGCGATGCCGCCAGTCTCGACGAACTCTTGCTAACCCTCCTCGACCTGACATTGGAGGAGTTCGACGCCTTTCACGTTTGGTGCGCACTCAGAACGCAGGCCGGCGGGCCGATGACATGTCACGCCGGCAAGAAGAAAGACGGCTCGCCCGTCGATCTGAATCAAATCCCGCTCAGAGTAAAAGTCACACAGGCCGTCGAGAAGGGACAGTTCCTCGTCATGCCCCGAGTCTCCGCACAGTTGGAAGAGAAAGAGGCTATACGCTCGGCAATGATCGCGGCCATCATGCGCCCGAAAGGATGCTTCGGAGTGCTGTATGTCGATAACGCCATGAAAGAAAAACACTACAGCCTAAGCGACCTCGACTACTTGATGCTCGTCGCAATGCACACCGCAGCAGTAATGAAAAAATTCTTCGAATAACCACCGTGACTTGCGAGCATCGGACGTCATTGCGAGCACCTCACCGGATTCTCAGGATGCATGCAAAACAAAATGAGTCTCAAGATTCGTCATCGCGAGGAGGCCGAAGTCGAAGACGCGCCTTGGCGGGGCCGACGCGGCAATCTCCTACCCATCACACTAAAAGAACTCTCCCATTTGCATAGAGTCGATTTGAAACAGTCTATTTAGCCTGCGGTTTTACCGCAGGTTTCGCTCACTCCGTTCCTTCGATAGCCCCATCGCGAAGTCTGATCGTGTGGCTGGCGAATTCTTGAGCCCCCGGCCCGTGCGTCGCAACGATTACTGTCCCCCCGTTGCCGTGAAATTCCGCCAGATGCCCAAGCACCGCCGAGGCATTATCCGGGTCGAGGTTCCCGGTCGGTTCGTCGGCAAGAATGATCTGCGGCCGATTGAATAGCGCCCTGGCAATAGCAGCACGCTGCTTCTCCCCGGCGCTCAGTTCAGCCGGCTTGTGACCGGTTCGCTCGCCCAACCCTAATTGCCTCAACAAATCTTCTGCAGCAGCCTTGCTCGCATTGCGCCCTGAAAGCCGCCCCGCAAGCAAAACGTTCTCGACAATATTCAAATAGGGCACTAAATGAAACATCTGAAAAACGAACCCGATATTTCCCGCCCGGAATCTCGCCCTCTCGCTTATCGCCATCGCGTAAATATCGCTCTCGCCTATACACACTCTCCCGCTCGAAGGCCTCAACATCGCCGCGATAGTCATAAGCAGCGTCGTTTTACCGCTGCCGCTCGGCCCGCTCAAAACGATGAATTCGCCTTTCTCGATACGCAGATTCACGTCGCGCAGCGCATAGACATCCCCTCGCCGTGTCCGGTAGCATTTCGATATATTCTCAAGCACAACCATATCTATTCTTCTCTCAGCGTGACAGCCGGATCGTATGCAACCGCGATCATCGCAGGGATAAAGCTCGAAGCCGCAGTGAATAGTGGCGCAAAGATAAGTGGCCAGGCAAGCCAAATATATTCAGGCTTCATTGCTTTGGCGGTTATCCTGAATATATCCGGGCCAAACTGCAGCGCCAGAGCGGTTCCTACGAAGAAACCCGCAACTGCTCCGAGCAGGCCCAACAACACCGCTTTTCCCAGGAACAGAGCAGTAATCCGACCGGAGCCGTAACCGAGCGCTCGCATAATGCCTATCTCCCGTTGTCTGTCTCGGACATTGGTCATCGCCAGAACTCCGATCCACGCCCCGCAGACAACCAGAATAACGGGCATAAGAAAAGCCAAATAACCTTCCATCGCCGCTCTCTGCTTCTGGCGAACTTCGGCGATACCCTGGACTAAAATAACTTGTGCTTCCGGCAGTATCTTGGCGAGCTGGGTCTCTGCAAGAACCCGCGGATCTATCGGCACCTTGCTCGACTCAATAATACACAGACATTCCAGCGCTTTTATTTCGTTGATTTTCCCTTCTAAATTAAGAATGCTCTGTATATCGTGAAGATCTCCGTAGATCCGTATATCATCGCTACTGCCACTCCGAGAGAGACACCTAACGACGCTGAAGCCCTTGCCGAAAATATCAATATCCTGCCCCTTTTCAATCCCAAGGCGGCGTGCTATCTCAAAGCCCACATAAACGGTCCCCGGGGTTATCGAAAAAACCATTGGTTTTTGTTGGCGCTTATCGAGCGGCAAGACCTCCGGCAAAATACCCGTCAGGATAATGTGCATATCTCGCCATAGCGTTTTCTTTTGAAGAGTGGCGGTCAAGTGGGTATAGCTAAAACCCTTCAACGAAGCAAAACGCTGAACATATTCCTCCGGCATCGTATTTTCCGAAAAACCGACCAACCAGAACTCATCCAGCCCGGTTTCTTTCGGAATGATCCGCAGGTTCTGTCCCATATCGCGCATTACTCGCCTTGTCTCCCGCCTGTAAGCCTGTCCGGTTGTGACAAAGGCC
>JAUVXL010000194.1 GCA_030603595.1 Sedimentisphaerales bacterium
GGTGCTAACTTTCCGCCAGATAAGGAGTTACGCGATTCGCTGCGGGAGATTAGTATTACTTCGGTCTCACCTAATCCACACCAGGCTCGGACGGTATGGGATGAGGCTGAACTGATGGAGTTGGCTGAGTCGATCAAGGCCAACGGTATTATTCAGCCTATCGTTGTTCGTCGTGCGGGGACGGGTTTTGAGTTGATAGCGGGTGAGCGGCGGCTCAAGGCTGCCCAGATTGCCTCTCTTACCACAATACCCGCGTTTGTTCGTCGCGCTAGCGACGAGCAGATGCATGAGTGGTCTTTGATTGAGAATATTCACCGCGTGAATCTCAATCCTATTGAGCGCGCCAAGGCGTATCAAAACTATGTTAGCGCCTTTTCTCTAACGCAGGTGGAGGCGGCGGAGCGGTTGGGCGAGGACCGGTCGGTTGTTGCTAACTACTTACGACTCCTGGATTTACCGGATGAGATTAAGCAGATGCTGGCTGGCGGGCAGCTTAGTATGGGGCATGCCAGGGCGATTCTCGGCTTGCCGACGGATGAGCTTCGTCGCAAACTCGCAAATCGGGCGATGGCGGGGCGGCTCAGTGTGCGCGAGGTTGAGAGGCTCGTTCGCAAATTCTTGACGGATACCGGTCGGACCAAGCCGACAGCGAGGATCAAAGCGGCGCATATCGTGGACTTAGAGGACAAACTGAGCAGTCAGCTCGGCACAAAGGTGACGATCGAAACGAGGAAGAAGGGCCAGAGAGGCAAGATCATTATAGAATTCTACTCGCTCGACGAATTCGATAGTATCACAGAAAGAATAGGTCTGGCCTGCGAGCCTACTTAACCTACTTGAGAAGTAGGCAAGGATCAGGGTGGGGGGAGCTTGATTCAGGTCGAAAGTTGGATCCTCTGTCCGTGAAAAACGGACAAAGGATGGCATGGCGCAGAGTAGGGCGTTTGTGATTCGCGAGATAGATCTACTTGAGAATTGTGCAGGGGGATTGCTACCTTGTTGGGATGCCGGTTGTGAAGCTCCAGAGCGGGCCGGGGGTCGTACCATCCGGATTGACCTCATCGATACGCCAATAGTAGGTCGTTTCCTGGGATAAGTAGTGGGTATAGAACGTTGTTTCCGTTTGATTTGCCTGGAATTCGGGTGGATCGGCCGGGCCGAAATAGATGTCGTGGGAAGCTGCGCCAGTGCCGGGCTGCCACGCTAACTTAGCGTAAATATCGGCACCAATGGCCCCGTCCGGAGGATCGGGGTTCCATGCCGCTGTCGGCGGGAACAGAGTTCCAAACCAGGTTGTCCGGTCGAGCCAGCGGTCTGCGAGAAGGGCCAAATCGACGGCGTTGAGGGTTGGGGCTGTATTAGGCTCGGTGGGCGGTTCTGCGGCCATGTACCCGTAATTCTCGGACCATACAGCGAAATCGGTGAAGTTGGCGATGCCGTCGTTGTTGTAGTCGGTGAGGATGGCCCAGCCGAGGGGCGGGATGCTCGCTTGCTCCGTACCGCCGAAGGCGCCCATGTTGATGCGAATGTTTTGGCCCCATTGGCCGTTTGGGTCGGCGGGGATTGTCAGCAGCTCGTCGCCAAGGGGCGAGTTGGGGTTGCCGGCGTCGATGCATCGGCTTGTGACGTCGTCCCAGGTCCAGAGTCCCCGCTGAGTGTCCCATCGCCAGCCTTCGCTCTTTAAGTGGTAGTCACCATCGACCCAGAATTCGTCGCCCAAGTCGCCCGGCGTGCCGTTGGAATCCCAGTAGCCCGGATCGACGAAGAGCGGGTCGAGGTCGATGTTGCCGGTGCCGCCAAAGGCACCAGGCATGTTGCAGTAGGTTATTACGGGCGTACTGTCGGAGGCGTAGATCGCCGAAGGCGTGTTCATCCAGAAGATCGAGTTGGTTATGGTTGCGCCGTTGCCCAATTCAGCGATTGCACCGCCGGTTTCGGCTGAATTGCCGGCGAATGTGCAGTTGGTGATATGGACATCGGATCTGCTGCATCCGACCGCACCGCCGGAATAGGCTGAGTTGGCGGTGAAAAGGCAGTTAGCGATGATCGGATTATTTCTGTGGAAGTAGATTCCGCCGCCGTAGCCGTAACCGATGGCTTTGTTGTGGCTTATAGTGCAATTAGTAATTATTAGGCTACCGTAGGAGTAGTATATGGCGCCGCCCGAAGATCCCATCCGTCCCTCCTGGCACTGATTTGCGGAGATTGTGCAGTTGGTGATAACGGCGTCCGAATTATCGCAGTAAACGCCGCCTCCGGCCCCGTGGGCCGTGTTCCCGGAGATTGTGCAGTTTGTGATAACGGCATTTGATTCCCAGCAGTAAATGGCGCCGCCGTCGTCGGCTGCGTTCCCGGTGATCGTGCAGTTGGAGATAAGGGCATTTGAATCATAGCAGTGAATGGCGCCGCCGCGGTCGGCTGAGTTCCCGGTGATTGTGCAGTTGCTGATAGTTGGGTTGCCGTCAGCTATAGAGCATCCGCCGCCGTTGTTGGCGGTATTGTTGATTATGATGCACTTCAGTATTCTGCATTCTACCGGATCGGTTGTCGGCAAGCCGCCGCGTCCACCGTAGGTTCGGGCGATGCGTATTGCCCCGCCGTCGCCGATCATAGAAATGCGTGATCCCCCGCTGCTCGGGTATCCGTTAGTAATAGTGAAGCCGGCTAAAATGGAGTTTGCGTCTTCGCCGTTGTCGAAGTTGAAACCGCGATGCTCGTCGCCCGGCCCGGCGTTGCAGTCGATGATAGTCGAGGCCACTATCTCAGAGTCGTTGGGGTCGATGCTGCGAACGGTGATTGGCTTGCCGAGGAAGTCGATGTCGCGGTTGCCGGGGCCGGTATATGTTCCGGGTGCGACCAGGACGACGTCTCCGGGCAAGGCCCAGTCAATGGCCGACTGGATGGTATTGAACTCGCTGGGAACAAGGAGCCAGCCTTCTTCGAGGCCTACATGCAAGTAAATCTTTATTATTCGAGGGCTATTGGCGGCGTTAGGGTCGGTTATGGCCAGGTCGCAACTGTAAAAGCCGTCCGCAACGTCGGTGGTATCGATGAACAGAGTAACCTCATTAACATCGCCGGCGGAGCGTCCACTCCACGGATCGACGCTGAGCCAGGAACAGTCATTCGGCAGGGATATTGCCCAGTTCACCGTGTCGCCGCCCGTGTTCTGTATCGAGAGAGTCCGCTCGATCAGAGACGGGCCTGTCCGCCATGTGTGGATTTGCAGCGAGGTCGGCTCAGCGCTTATGACGGGGGCAGGAAGCGTAAGGTTCACGTCAATCGTTTCGAGCCCATGCTCGGCGCTCGGGTCGCTGACAGTCAATTGACAACTGTAGGAGCCGTACTCCAGGCCTGCGGCGTCAACGCTCAACGTAACCTCATTCGCCTCGCCCGTGGATTGGCCGGTGAGAGGGTCGATGCTGAGCCAGTTGCAGTCATTCGGGGCGATTATCCCCCAGTCGAGCGTGCCTCCGCCGGTGTTCTGTATGCACAGGATTTGCCTGGGCGGGGTCGGGTTCTCCTTGTCCGCCTCGAAGTCGAAGCGATTCGAGTTTACCGAGAGAAGCGGTCCGACGAGATCGAGAGTCACAGGGAGAATCACCGGGCTGTTGTAGGCATTGGGGTCCGAGACCATAACATTGCAGTCATAGGCCCCCCAGGGAAGTGTGGAGACATTAGCCGTGAGAGTGATTTCATTGGAGTCGCCTGTTGAATTTCCGGCGGTTGGATTGACATCAAGCCAATCGCAATCGGTGGCGGCTTGCCAGGAAAACAGCCTACCGCTATCGTTGCGGATGGTGAAGGTCTGTTGGGGCGGCACGGCATCGCCCATATAGGCGGAGAACTCGATATTCGTCGGCGAGACCTCGATCTGAGGGCCGATTAGGTCCAGGGCAACGTCAATTGTTTGCGGACTATTCATGGCGCACGGATCTGAGATAGTCAGTAGGCAGTTGTACGCGCCCCAGTGGAGTCCGGCGGGATCGACTGTGAGAGTGATTTCATTGGAGTCGCCTGTTGAAGTTCCGGCGGTGGGATTGACCTCGAGCCAATCGCAATCGGTGCTTATTTGCCAGGAAAGTAGCGCGCCGCCGTCATTGCGGATAGTGAACGTCTGTTGCGCCGGGGCGGCATCGCCCTGCAGTACGGAGAATTCAACATCCGGTGTCGAGAGCCTGATCCGGGGGCCGACCAAGTCCAGAATGATGTCAACCATTCGCGGACTGTTCAGTGCGCATGGGTCCGCGACAGCCAGTTGGCAATTGTACGTCCCCCAGTGCAGACCGGCGGTATCGACCGTTAGCACGACCTCGTTAGGCTCATTTGTGGAAGTGCCGGTCTGAGGATTGACTTGCAGCCACGGGCAATCTTCCGTAATTCGCCAGTTCAGCGTGCCCAGCCCCGTGTTCCAGATTTGCACGCCATCTTCGGGCGGATTGCCATGGCCTTGAAGGATATCGAACCGGACCACGGCCGGGGAAACGCCAATCGCCAGAGGATCGCCGAGCGACTCGTCGGCGCCTATATCGACTCGTGCGCCAAGGTGGCGTGGTTCTCCGTCCATATCGGTTTCGTCCGGCGCGGGATCGCAAGCCGGGTCGCCGGCGTCGATACAGGGCGAGCCGGCAGAGAGATGATAGTTGCCGACGTCCGGATCAATGAAGAGCGGATTAGCATCGATATTCCCGGTTCCGGAGTAACCGCCTTGAACGTTGCTGTAAGAGACGATGGCGCCGGGGTGCATATTTGCCAACGATGATGCAGTGTTGCCCCAGAAAATTGAGTTGACGATAATAGGCGTGCTTGTGTCGCAGAGGATAGCTCCGCCGGTTAGTTTTGTCGAATTGTTGGCGATTGAGCAGTTGGTGATGGTCTGCGTCCCTCCTGTGAAGAATAATCCGCCGCCGCCGCCGTTGCTGGATGCAGCCGAATTATGAGCAATGACGCAGTTGGCTATCGAAAGGTTGCCGTCAGTAGCATTTAGACCGCCGCCGCACCATAAAACGGAATTATCCGCAATAAGGCAGTTGCTAATCACGTTTGTGCCGGACCTGAGATGAATTCCACCTCCCTCACTGGAAGCGTAGTTGGCTGTGACTGTGCAGTTGATGACGGTAGCGTTGGCGAGACATGAGCAGATTCCGCCTCCCGCCCACGCCGTGCATTGTGTGATTTTGCAATATCTGATAGTTGGGCTGCTATGATCACAGAATATGCCCCCGCCCAGGCGTCCACGTGCAGAACCATTGGTGACCGTCAGACCTTCGAGGACAGAATTTCTTTTTTCGTAGTTTGCGAAGTAGAAGCCTCGGCCGGCGTTTTGGCAGTCAATTATGGTTGAAACGACTACTGCCGGGTCGTTGGGGTCGGTGCTGCGGACGGTTATGGCCTTGCCTTTGTAGGTTATGTCGCGGTTTCCGGGGCCGGTGTATGTTCCGGGGGCGATGATTACTGTGTCGCCGTTGTTGCAGTCGTTTATGGCTGCCTGGATGCTGGGGTATTGGGCGGGGACGCGGCGGGTTGCTGCGGATACAAGGGTGGCTGTCAGCAGCAGGATGATTAAGTTGGATGGCCTTAACGCAGTCATTTTTTGACTCCTTCGATAAATATTATGAGTTTATTATGCCGGTCCGGGCTACACGCTCGGGCCTTTTTCTGGCGGAGTAGGCGCATTCCTCAGTCTCCTTGGAGTTGATACGCCCGTTTTGCCTCCCTGGCTACAGCCCTTTGTGTTGTTTTCTCACTTACTATTACGATGCGCAGAATCGGATTTATGTTCTCCTAATCTTGGACTTTCGTGCCATAGTTTCAACTTTTCGGCGCCAAAGCGATGTGCGCAAAGCACCCGCAACGCGACCAGAAGCTGAATTTCGGAAGGCAGGCTTGGTATGAAAAAACGAACGACTAAGTTATGATAGCAAGCTAACGTATAATATTGCGGCGTTCCCGAACCTGCCTTTGCGCCTCGACGCTCGTGTACTCTAACACAATATCGGACGGATTGCAAGGAATTTCTTAGAAAATTTTCCAATTATGGCTTGTATTTCCGTGTGCGAACCCTTGTGCATCGGAAAAAAGGCTTTGGAAAAGGGTGAAAATTTGCGAAAATAGGGGGTTGTTGGCGAACTGTTTGTTGTATAATAGGGTACGAGTTATGTAGTCGGTTGGCGGGCTACGGGTGTGTTTTGTTGGGCTTACGGGCAGTTTTGGAGATTGATAAGATGAAGCGTTGGGCTATATTCACAGTGATTGCGGTTATTGTATCAGTTTGTCTGGTGAGCAGTTATGCGGGGATAAACATCAATAGCGCGATGCCTCGGCCGGGCATATTGGGGTCTCAGTCGTCTTCCCGGGTGCCGAGCCGGCCTGCGCCAATGGCGAGGTCGGCCTATCCAGTGCCGAGAAACAGTGCCCCTCCGCTCGACCCAAACGTGGTTTATGCGGCTATTAGGGCCTATCCGGGCCTCGATAAGCAACTCGAGCAGGTCGGCAGGGGAAGCAGAACCGAGGTGGCTGAGTGGCGGAGGCTGCAGGAGAGTTTGACCAGTGCGACCGCGGTGGACACCCGTTCGAGAATGACCAGAGAAGTGCAAAAGCAGGTCGCATTGGAGCTTGGGTTCCTTAGAAAGGTAGCGGAGCAAGAGGGGGCCAAGAAGACTATTGCTGCGATTGACGGCGTTCTGCTGTATCGCCAGTCCCGACTCGATAAGCTCAATAAGCAGTTGCAAGAGGACCGCAGAGAGGCCAAGGCCGAAGCCAGTTCGCCGA
This sequence comes from Sedimentisphaerales bacterium, assembly GCA_030603595.1. Lineage (GTDB taxonomy): Bacteria > Planctomycetota > Phycisphaerae > Sedimentisphaerales > Anaerobacaceae > JAFGCD01. The sequence goes on from JAUVXL010000194.1 coordinate 6,772, forward strand.
GATCTTCGCGCACCAGACGATCGCGGACCGACGGAACCAGCACCGGAACCGCTGAAGAGGAAACCACGAGCGGATCGACGCGCCGCCGGCGCTGAGCAGTGTGTCCCGGCGTGCCGGGATTGCAGACGCTTGCGACCTCGTCTCCACTATTGCTAAGTGGATAGTTATAGGACTGCGGATTACCAAATAGCCCATTTTAACACACAAGCAACAATTGCCCATAGTGCGCATAGCCCCCAACACCCCACAAACGGAATGCCTCTCAGTTTAGCAGGGAAAAGCATTGATTTAACGCCTCTGTTTATGTTAAGATTGAGTAAAGCCCACACAATGGATAATTGCCATTCCAAGAGCTGCAGATTTGGAGGATAGAACCGCAGCCGAAGGCGGAAACGTCGGTGAGGGATAAGCATAAGATGCTTAGTTCTGTGAGAATCTCGTTGTTTGCCTTCGTGTTAGCAGCATTTTGGGCTGTTTCTGTGGGGATCGGCTGTCCGGTAGGCGATCTAAGCGGTAACTGCAAGGTTGACTTGGAAGACCTTGGGATTTTTGCCCAGCGCTGGCTGGATCCAAATTGTCTGGTCCCCGGCTGTCAAAGTGACCTGGATGGCGCCGATGGGGTGAATATGACTGACTTTGCCCTGTTGGCAGGGAATTGGCAAGAAAAAGGCATCCAGTTGGTGATCAGCGAGTTTATGGCCAGGAATAGCAGTACGCTGTTCGACGCAAACAACGAATCTTCCGACTGGCTCGAGATTTACAATCCGACCGGCGAAGCGATCAATCTGGAGGGCTGGTATCTCACCGATAATGGCGCCAACCTTGCCAAGTGGCGATTCCCCTTTGTCGAGGTTGATCCCGGCGAGTTCCTGGTCGTTTTCGCATCCGGCAAGGACCGGCTGGACCCGAATGAATTACACACGAACTTCAAGCTGGACGGCGACGGCGAGTATCTGGCGCTGGTGGCAGCGGACGGCAACACGATCGCCCACGAATATGCACCGGCATATCCCGATCAATTGAGTGACATCTCTTACGGCCTGGCGCAGCACGCTATTAGGGTCGTGCCCACAGGCGCGACCGCTTCGTATCACGTTCCTACGGCCGGGGATGTGGGCGCCGATTGGACAGCCCTCGACTTCAACGATTCGCAGTGGGATACGGGGCCGACTGCTCTGGGCTTCGCCAGAGCACCGGTAGAGTGGGGACAGAATATCGGCAACCCGTCAGCGGCCGGCTCCCACTCAGTGGATGACGGCGTTTACACGGTAATTGGCGACGGCGAAGATATCTGGGACACTGCGGATTCATTCTACTTTGTATATGCCCCTCTGACGGGCGACTGCGAGTTGACAGCACGCGTCGTAAGCATGACCAACACCCACGCATGGGCCAAGGCCGGCGTGATGAT
>JAUVXL010000347.1 GCA_030603595.1 Sedimentisphaerales bacterium
GCACCGATAAAAGGCTCAATCGCACCATACGCAGCATTCCGCTCCTTGTTCAATGACTTGCCCGCCCGCGAAGCAACAATATCCAAGCTCGGTATCACCACAATTAGACTATCATACAGCCCCCACGACCAATAAGCATCCCGCGGCACATTCTTCATCGTCCCATCCGCATTGTTCCACCACAGCAGTCCATAGTGATCCGCAGCATTAAAATAGTCCTCCCGCTTCACCACCGGCAATCCTTTTATCTCCTTCGGCACCCGCCGAGCCGCCTCCACAAATTCCGCCGGTATGAGTTGCCTGTCCTTCCACTTCCCGCCCCGCAGATACAGATACCCAATCCTCGCCATCGCATTAACGTTTGCATGTATCCCCGACCCGAATTCCCGCCGCATTACCCCATTTATCTTGTGCTCGCGATACGAATTATTTCGCCACGATAAGTCGTCCCGCCCAATCCCTATCGGTCCGAACACCCGCTCAAACATCAACTCCTGCAAATCCCGCTTATACGCCAGCGTCACGCACTCGGCCAGCCAGTTCGGCCCCCCGTCGCTATACGACCACTTCGTCCCCGGCTCGAAAAGCAATTTCGTATATCCGCCCGGCTTATCAAACCCCGCAGTCTGCGTCGCTAAATGAAACAGCGTAATCCTGTCAATCCAGCCCGTCTTTGAATTCGACTCCGGTGGAATCCCCAGCCCCGGCTGATACTTCTTCGCCCGCTCATTTAGGCTCTTAAACTTGCCGTCCTTAAGCGCCAGCCCGACCGCAGTCACCCCAATCGCCTTCGTCGAAGACTTCAAATCATACCGCCGACCCTGGTCCCCCCACCGCAGAACTACCCGCCCATACCGAGTAACCATTCCCGAACCGCCCCCCCCAAGCGCATAATCCCGAGCCTCGCCCAACACCCTCGAATCCATCCCGACATCATCGGCCTTCGCCTCGCCCCACTTCTCGCCGGGCCAAGCCGCCTCCCCTCCAAAACACACGACACCTGCCAAACCGATAAACACGATAGCAATCCAAAACCGCCTGTCCATCGAATACCCCTTTCAATAAATATGCTACATGTCAAGCAGCCGCTAACCGCCAGAATAGTAAAAACTGCTTAACAAATAGTAAACCCCATTCTTATTCGTGAATCTTCGTGCCTTGGCGGCTATCGCGCCACCGGCACGCGCATACAAAAAAGCCGCCTTCCCGACTTCGCGGCAAAGCGGCTTTCAAAATCAGTCCGTTGCTCCTAACTTTCCGATGTCGGGGTCTCGGTCGTCTCAGCAGCCGCCTCGACTCCTTCTATCTCTTCGGTCTGTTCAGGAATATCCTTCAATTTCCGGCCGGCATGACTCTTGCGATGCTCAACCTTCGGCAGACCCAAAACCGACTGATCTTCATCCCAACGTTCTTCTTCCTTCAACTTTTCCACTCGCTCGGCACGCGTCAGGACATTACGATGCCGCTCCAGCGCACCCTTTACTTTCAATGAACGATCAATAGACATCCAAAACTACTCCTAATACTATTCTACCTTCTTACCATAAGCGTCGCCGAAATAGTGCGGCGCAAAAGGCTCATATCCTTCGGGGGCCTTGCCCTTATAGTCGGCTCCAACCTCGGCTATTCGCTGCTTGGCTAACTGCCCATCGCCGCCGGGGGCAAAGCTCTCGTATCTATCCTGTGTCATCAAGAAATACTGACCGCCCGAACGCACGATCTCAGTGGCAATACCGTAGCTCGCAAAATGCGCACGAACGGGCACCAAATCTCTCTCGGAACGATACTGAACCAGCACTATCACACTGCTGCCTCTCGATACGGTCGCACCAGCGTTGCCGCTGTCCCGCACTGTCCCCTTTGCCGGCGGCGTCCCTTTTTCTACGCGTTTATCTCCGCCCGTAACAGGGTCCTGGCGATTCCGCCCTGCGCCAACGGGAGGGATACTGCCTCCGGCCTCTTCGACAACGACAGAACGTTGCCCGACCCGAAACGCCAGCAGCATCACGACTACTAACCCCAACAGGGCGGCGATCCCAATCTGATACGGCACCGAGAACTCAATCCGACCGTGGTTGTACTGCACTACTCTCGGTTTACGTCGCCATTGAACCGACAGCCCGCTTGTTCCGGCGTCTCCTTGCTCTTCTGAGGCAATTGTCTCATCCGAAACAAGCCCTGTGTCCGGCTCAACCGTCGTCTCGGCAACAACAGCTTCTTCCTTCTTTGCACTCGCATCTTTTTCTT
>JAUVXL010000350.1 GCA_030603595.1 Sedimentisphaerales bacterium
TATTGTGCCGCTCGATAAAGTTTTGCATAGTTCAGATTCTCCTCAGCAAAGTTTTGAGTTTGAGCAATTGTCGGAGAAATGCCGAGCAGCGTAAATGATAATTTGTAACTTTTTTGGTTCCGGCTACGCCGGGTTAGGAGAAGTGGAGTGAAGAAGCAATATCGGGTGTTCGACAAGGTTTGACATTGCCGCGTCGCCCTTCTCCGCATCAAAGCATGAACTGCCCGATGTCAACCGCACACTGGCGAAACTTCTCCGCAGGCAGCGTCACCGTCCGCCATTTCGGGCTGCGCCGTTTCATATACAGGCGATAATCGTCCAGCCTGATGCAGAAGAATAAGTACCTGCTCGCGGCGAAATCGAAGACATCCCTGCCGTCGAAATCGACATCGACATTCTCAATTCTATACGCAAAGACAAATGCCGCCTCGTGCCCGGCCCCCATAACCCCCAGCCACTTGCCCAGCCCATCGACGTCCCCGCGAGTCACCCAGCACTCGAAACCCGTCAGCTTCTCAAGGCTTTTTCCCCGAAACTTCCTGCCCTTGACCTCCGCAATAATTGTCCGCCCGTCGCTCGGATATACCAGAAAATCCGGACTCTTAACCTTGCACTGCAAAACCATACCCCGCTTGTGCTCATCGGCTGCGACGTACTGAATCCGATTGTCTTTCAGCCAATTCTCAAACGCCCGCTCGTAATGATTCGGCGAATAGTCCTTCATTTCGCTCTTCGGCCACCTCACCTTTTGCGTCTCTTAGGGCTTCTGCAAAATTGCAGGTTAGGCCTACTTAACAAAAGAAAAAATCGTTTCTTATTTTTTTCTTTTTAACGGCAACGTCTTGTTTAATAAGCAGTTAGGTGATTATTGAAGAACCCCGATGAATCGGGATTCTTCAACAATATAGGCATAACCTGCAATTTTGCAGAACTCATGCTACTATCAGAAATCGCCGTCCGGCGCCTTGCCCCACGACGATATCTCTATCATATTCCCCTCCGGATCGCCGACCATGCTCGACCGCTGCCCCCAGGGCACGTCTTTCGGCTGAGCCACCGCAGTGGCGCCCGCATCGACAAGACGCTCGAACTCGTCGTCCACATCCAAGAAATCATCCACGTCTATCGTAAGCGAAAAAGTCCCGTTCACCCCGCTCGGATACGTTACTTCCTCCTCCAGAAATTCAGGCAGCATCGAACGCACAAACATCCCCAATTCAATCCCCTCATGCTCGAACAACGTGTGGTGCTCCCCCTCATTCTTGACCTCGATCCCCAGAACATCCCGGTAAAACTCGACCATCTTACCGAGGTCCTCAACGAATATCCCAATCATATTAAACCGAATACCCATCGCTTCCCGCCCTTTCCATATCTTGGCTATTTACCCGATTTCTCGGCTTCAAAGAGCAACGGCAGAAACTCGTTCAAGTATCGCCGCCATACCCGCCACTCATGGCCTCCTTCGCTGATATGCCGAACGTGCTTAATATCATCCGCCTTCAATCGCTCGATGAAATCCTTATTCCTCTCGAATAGAAAATCGCTCTTTCCGCAACCGATCCATAAAAGGTTGAGCCGCTTGTTAATCGACTTCGGCTGAGCTAACAACCCGTCCAGCCTCTCGCCTCGCGGGACAGCCGAGCTATAGGCCCCCACCCAGCCGAACAATTCAAGATTGCCCAATCCAACCGTAAGCGACTGCCCGCCCCCCATCGACAAGCCCGCAATCGCCCGGTCTTCACGGCCCGTCCTTACCCGATAGCTCTCTTGAATGTATGGAACAACATCCTCGATCAAATCCTTCTCGAACGCCCCGTATCTGCCGATGCTCCGCACATCCGCCGGAACCTTGGGAGTGTGCCCATACGGCATAACGATAAGCATCGGCTTGGCCTTGCCCTTCGCAATCAGATTATCCGCAATAACATTCGCCCGCCCGATCACCGTCCAGGCATCCTCGGTATCGCCCATGCCGTGCAAAAGATAGAGGACCGGATACTTCGTTTTCCCGCTCGTCTCGTAGCTCGGCGGAGTATAAACATACAGCCCCCGCGTCACACCGACCGACTTCGACCGGTATCTGTGAACATTCACCGTCCCGTGCGGCACATCCTGCTCCTCGAAGAACATCGGCTCGGCCCC
>JAUVXL010000177.1 GCA_030603595.1 Sedimentisphaerales bacterium
ACTGCTTTGGGACGCAGAGTTACTGCAACAGCTTTGAAACTGCGTGAAATGTATATCATCCCCTCGCTGAGAGGCGTATTTGCATGATGATTTATATTTTATGACCATTTTGCGTTCAATTTTATTTGTAAGAGACTAAGAAAGAAATCGGGCGCTTCTTTTAGTACGGATGGCAGGAGATTGCCACGGCCTTTCAGGCCTCGCAATGACGTCGATAGTTTCAATCTTGAAAGAGTGTTATCTTTTGGCCGATTGAGGTCGAGAGGCTGATTTGGTTTCCTTTTTGTTTTACATTGGCCGGGTCGATTCCTTTGATTTTGAAGTCTGCGTCGAATGGGTTTTCGAGGTTGCAGATGCCGCCTTTTTCGGCGGTGATTTCTACGCGAACTACCTTGCCGGCCTTTCTTTCGGCCGAGACGAGGAAGGCGCCTTCGGCCCGGAGGGTCTTGAAGGCGGCGTCTTTCCAGGCTTCGGGTATTGCGGGGAAGAGTTTTATCGTCCCCGAGTAGCTCTGGATGAGCATTTCCTGGACGCCGGCGGCGGAGGCGAAGTTGCCTTCGAGGGTGAAGGGGCGATAGCGGAAGTTGGAATAACCCTTGCCGGACTGGTCGCCGTTGCAGTGAAAACTGCTGCGAAGGCAGAAGGCTTCGGCGAATATTTGGAGTGCTTTTTCTGCACGTTCGCCGTCTCGCGCCCTCGCGGCTAGGTTGCCGAGCCATGAGAAGCTGTAGCCGCACCATGCCGAGGAGCCCAGCTTTTCGAGGTCGTCGAGCGATGCCCTTATTATCCGCCGGTTTTCTTCGCCGTTTTCCCAGCGGATCGTGCCTAATGGGTGAATCGCCATTAGATGCGAGAAGTGGCGGTGAGAGGATTTGAGCGGATAGCCCTTTGCGACGAGCAGCTTTTTGGTGTTGGTATCGAGGGCAAGCTCGGGCATTTCGCCGAGGACTTTTCGCCAGTGGGCGGCTTCTTTCTTTTTGCCGAGCTCTTCGGCCAGTTCCGCGGTGGTCTGGAATTCCCAGCGGATCAGCGACAGATCATAGTTGGTTATAGTCGGGAACCATGCATCGATGCGGTCGTCGTTTATTTCGGGCGAGGAACTAAGGGGCAGGGTGCGTTTGCCGTCCGGGCCTTTTTCGGTGACCGCTTCAAGGAATACGGCGATATCTTTTAGGAAAGGATACGCCCGGTCGCGCAGGAAATCTTGGTCCATCGAGTATCGCCAATGCAGATAGAAATGATGGGCCAGCCAGGCCGCGGTCGTTGACGAATGGGTATATTGATGCCAGCCGCCTATCTGCTCCTGGTTGATGTCGCTTGTCATCGGGATATTGAGGCCGGGCTTATCGAAGAATCGTTTTGTCCAGGCGCGGGCGTTTTCTTTCGTATCCCACAGCCAGTTGAGATAGCCGAGCCCGCCTTCGAGGTGATTGCCCGAATAGCAGGGCCAGTAGCTCAGTTCCGTATTCAAGTCGTGATGGTAGTCGCCTTTCCATGGCGGTATTTTCATATTGTCGGCGGTCCAGGGCCCCTGGAGGGTGATCGGGGGGGTGTCGATGCGGGCGGCGGCGCCGAATTTGTATGTTTCGAGATACCATTGACGCTCGATGATCTTATTGGGGATGCGGATTTCAGATTTCGCCCAGAACTCGTCCCACCACTTGGTGTGCTCGGCCATCATTCTTTCAAAGCCCTTTTCGATCGCACCAGCGCAGTTCTTGCGGGCGGTTTTGAGGGGATCGTCGCTGTCTGCGGTTGTCGCAATTGACCATGCCGCCAAGGTTGAATCGGCCGATTGCCTCCACTGCACGGCCACGGCAAAGCCGAATCCGCCCCAACCCTGCTGATAGAAGCCCGTCCAGTTCTCGCCGCTCTTCTTAACAGGGGCATCATATTCGAGCATAGCCAGTTCGTTGCGACTGATGCCGGCGCCGGGCGTCGTTGTGACTTTGCCTGCAAAGGGCGGGGCCAGTAGCTTAATATCGATCTTCTTGTCGGCCTGTCCTATCAATATCATGCCGACAGGTTTTGTGGCGTGCACAAAGACGCGCGTATCGAGGCTGTCGGCGAGATTCATCTTCACGGCTGCGGTTTTCAGGTCGAGATCGGCGCTGCGGAAGGGATTCTCGCCGTCAAGGCTAATCTCAATCCTGCCTGCAGGTATCTTCGTCGGGCCAGGATAGTGGTAGGGCTTGTCGTAGAGCCTGTGAAGGTCGTCGATTCTGCCCTCTTTGACCCATTGGCGCATGAGCTTGTACGAGTATTCCTCGGTGCGGAATTCCGGCACGGGCCGCAGGTCCCACAGGTCGGTGCGGTCGAGCGAAATGCGGAGGGGCTTGCCGTCTCCCCAGACAAGGGCGCCGAGCAGCCCGTTACCCAGCGGCATCGCTTCGTCCCAGACGGCAGCCGGTGTTTTGTAATGCAGGCCGTGCTCGGGCAGCGGCTGGGAGAATGTGGTGGGTGCGTTGAGCAGGCAGGCGGCGAATAGCAATAGCGAAACTTTGATCAAACTTGAGACTCTCATAATTCCTTTTCTCCTATGGCACAGGCCGATGTCCGGTTGGAATTGGCTCTTAGGGCATTATCGTCGGTATGCTTGATATACTATCAGGGTTCTGTTCGTTTGTCATGTATTACCTGAGAGAGCGATCTTACGCCGTTCGAAGGAAGGAGATTGCCACGTCGGCCTTCGGCCTCCTCGCAATGACCATGCCCGGAGGATCAAGTCTGCCAGAAGAATAGGCGTGTGTTCGGATTATGCGTTAGGCTGATTCGGGCTCGGCGGTTCCTTGGCGGGAGGCGAGGACTTCTGGTTGGGGTCGGTCGGCGAATCGGCTTTCTTGTCTTTTTCGGATTGGAAGTTCAGGGCTGCGGAATTGATGCAATAGCGAAGGCCGGTGGGTCTTGGGCCGTCCTTGAAGACGTGGCCGAGGTGGGCGCCGCATTTGGTGCAGGTTATCTCGGTCCTTACCCTCGAAAGGCTGGTGTCGATGGACTCTTGCGTGCTGTTTAGGTCTGTTGGGGCGTAGAAGCTGGGCCAGCCGCAGCCGGAGTCGAACTTCGTTTCCGAGGCAAACAGTTCATTTCCGCAGCCGACGCAGTAGTATGTGCCTGTGCCCTTGAAGTCCCAGTATTTGCCGGTGAAGGGCGCTTCAGTTCCTTTTTGGCGGGTGATGTAGTATTGCTCAGGGGTGAGTATCTGCTTCCACTGCTCGTCGGTTTTGATTAGTTTCTCAGTCATATTCGGGCCTTTCGCTTTTTTGGATTCGGCTTTGGGCGGCTGGTGGGTCTGTGCCGACCTGGTGGGCCAGGATTTTCCATCGCAGCCGAGGGCCGCAACCAGAAGAGCGGTCGCAACGCAGGCAATCGTATTTGAGCACTCAGCTTTCATCTGTCATCCGCCTCTATTCTTGCTGCGGGTCGCTGTTTGTCAAGACTAATGCTTATTACGCTTCAATTGGTTGGATGATTCGGCGGAACGGGATGTATTGGGGCCGATTTTGGGATGGACGGCAGACGGAGGTGGTGATAGAATCCCGTTTTTGCAGCAACAAGCGTATTGTACTAATTATTGGAGGTATGCAAGTATGGCAAGTGTGCGATGAGGATCATAGCCGGTGCAAAACGTGGTATGAAGCTGCTGAGTCCTGATACTCAGGACTCTCGGCCTATAATCGACCGTGTTAAGGAGTCGCTTTTCAGCGTGCTGTATAAGTATGATTTGCCGGCGGGCGCGGTTGTGGGCGATTTGTTTAGCGGCGTCGGGTCGTTGGGGCTCGAGGCCTTGAGCAGGGGGGCGGAGTTTGTCACGTTCGTCGAGCGTGATCCTGAGACCGCTGCAATTTTAGGGAAGAATATCGCCAAGGCCGGCTTTGTCGGTCGGTCGAAGGTTGTGCGGACGGACGCTTTTAGTTTCGGTGTGCAGGGCGGTTCGACGGCGGGCAGGTGCAATCTTGTATTCGTCGATCCGCCTTATGCGGCCACGACGGACGTCGGCGAAGGGTCGGCTTTGAACGGGTTGATGGACGTATTGGGCGGGCAGGTGAGAGACGGTGCAATCGTTGCGGTTCGCACGCATAAGGGCACGGAATTGCTTGACGAGTACGGGCGATTTGGTGTCATCGAGCGACGGAAATGGGGGACGATGTTGGTGACAATCTTGCGAGCAAATATAGTATGACAAACAGGCAGGCGGCAATCAAGGTGGTCAAGGTTCTGCGGCAGAACGGTTTCGAGGCGTTGCTGGCCGGGGGGTGCGTGCGGGATATGTTATTGAGACGGCGGGCCAAGGATTACGATGTCGCCACCGATGCTCGCCCGGACGAGGTTGCCGGACTGTTCAGGCGGACGCTGAAAGTTGGCGTGAAATTCGGCGTGGTGATAGTCCTGATCAGGGGTATGCACGTCGAGGTTGCGACGTTCAGGACGGAGGCCGACTATGAGGACGGCAGACATCCGGTTTCGGTGGAGTTCACAAATGCGGCCGAGGACGCCAGTCGGAGGGATTTTACAATCAACGGGATGTACTTCGACCCTATAGAGAAAAAGGTGATCGATTACGTCGGAGGGCAGGCGGACTTGAAGAAGAGAATCGTTCGTACAATCGGCAACGCCGAAGACCGGTTTGGCGAGGACCATTTGCGGATGCTGCGTGCGGTGCGGTTTTCAACTCGACTCGACTTTGCGATAGAGCCGGCAACCTTTGCGGCGATCTGCAGCAATGCTGCGGCGATAAAGAAAATGAGCGGCGAGCGGATTGCGATGGAGCTGGAGGGGATCCTTGCGGCCCCGAATCGGTCGGCGGGGGCGTCGATACTTATCGAGAGCGGATTGGCAGAGCATATTTTCGATGGTTTTTTAGGTGAGAAGGCGGGGCTTGCCGTCGGCGTGCTTGGGCAATTGCCGGAAAGAATTGATTTTGCATTAGGTCTGGCGGGTTTCTTCGCCGGCTTCGAGACGGAGTTCGCCGTCGAGCGGTTGCGAGTATTGAGGCTTAGCAATAAGCAGAAGAAACACGCCGAATACCTGCTGGCCAACAGAGGCAGGCTGTTGAAAGAGAAGATGTCTTTGGCTGAGTTGAAGCAGTTCTTGGCTGAGCCGTATTTCGAGGACCTTTATTCATTGGAGAAGGCGATTGGCAAGGCCGGGGACGGCGATGGGCTCGCTGCGCTGAAGGCTTTGCGGAAAAGGATTGAGGACTTGGGGGACATAGAACTTCGGCCTAAGCCGCTGCTCAACGGTCACAACCTGGCGCGATTGGGGGCGGCATCGGGGCCCGAATTAGGGCAATTAGCCGAGGAGATGTATATTGCCCAACTCGAAGGCGAGTTGGCAACGGGCGAAGAGGCCGAGCGATGGGTGCGAAAGTGGCTGAAAAGGCACAGAACGATTGAGGGATGAGAGTCCAGGGTGGCGGCTCGACGACGATGAAGCCTTTTCACTCTTTTGATTAAACCTTCCGGTTCGGATTGCAATATTGATTGCGTGTACTGTCTCTGCAATTTATCCCGTGCATCGAGAGGAATTCGGAGACGGGCGGGCTCGGCGGAAGACATCAGAATGCGAATCGAAAAGTGAGTATGCCGAGCGGTCGGGGGAATGGTCGAAAAGCTGTGGCGGGGCGGGGCGATTTGTGGTACATTTTGGCTGGGTGGGGAGAGGATAGAGTCTTTGTGGATGCAGAACAGTGAATCGAGGCACAAATGAAAGACAGGTTGAATCGACGTGAATTCTTGAAGGTTGTGGGTATCGGGGCCGCTGCTTTGGCTGCGCCGAGTAGTGCATTCGGAAGGCGGCGTGGTGGTGGAAAGAGGCCCAACGTTTTGTTTATTGCGGTGGATGATTTGCGTCCTCAGCTTGGCTGCTATGGTCATAAGCGGATGATTTCGCCGAATATTGACCGGTTGGCCGGCGAGGGCGTTACTTTTCTGCGGTCTTATTGCCAGGTTCCCGTTTGCGGGGCATCGCGTGCGAGCCTTTTGACGGGGGTTCGGCCTGCTCGCGAAAGGTTTGTCGGCTACGACACGTGGGCCGAGAAGGATTTGCCCGGCGTGCCGGTTCTGCCGAAGCATTTCAAGGGCAACGGCTATCATACGATATCCAACGGCAAGATATTCCACCACAGGGCCGACTGCAAGGATGGCTGGAGCGAGCCGGCGTGGCATCCGAGGGGGGACGGCAATTGGCGGAATTATCTGACTGCCGAGAACAAAAAGGCCGCTCGCGGCAATTCGGGCGGCGGACCGGCTTATGAATCTGCCGACGTGCCGGACAATGCTTATTTCGATGGAAAAATTGCCGATAAGGGCATTTCGGATCTTCGGCGTCTCAAGGATATAGCCAAGCCCTTCTTCCTTGCATTGGGCTTTTTGAAGCCGCACCTGCCTTTCAACGCTCCCAAGCGGTATTGGGATATGTACAAACGGGACCAAATCGATCTTGCGGACAATCCCTTCAGGCCTAAAGGCGCCCCCGATGCCGCTTTGCATAATTGGGGGGAGTTGCGGAGCTACGCGGGTATCCCCAAGAAAGGGCCTTTGTCCGAGGATGCGGCGACGAGTCTTGTGCACGGCTATTATGCGTGTGTCAGTTATACGGATGCTCAGATCGGCAGGGTGCTGGACGCGCTGGACCGGCTGGGTCTGAGCGATAATACGATTGTCGTGCTCTGGGGCGACCACGGCTGGAATCTGGGCGAGCATGGGTTGTGGTGCAAGCATTGCAATTTCGAGACTTCTTTGCATTCGCCGTTGATTGTGAGGGGGCCGGGCGTGAAGGCCGGGGCGAAGACGAATGCCCTTACGGAATATCTGGATATTTATCCGTCTTTGTGCGAACTGTGCGGCCTGTCATTGCCGGGGCATTTGGAGGGCAAGAGCTTTGTGCCGCTTTTGAAAAAGCCGAACCTTCCGTGGAAAGAGGCGGTATATAGCAGGTACTTCAACGGAGATTCCGTGAAGACGGATCGATATCGCTATACGCAGTGGCGGCGAAAGAACAGCCAGGTATATGCCAGAATGCTGTACGACCACAAGGTTGATTTGGTGGAGAATGTGAATATCGCCGAGCGACCGGTGAATGAGGAAGTGGTTGAGAAATTGAGCAGGATGCTTGACGAGGTTCGCGAGGCGGACAGGTAATATTATGTGACCGATGAAACGATGGATGTCATTCTGAGCGCAGCGAAGTCGCAGACGCGCCGGGGCGGGAATCTGGCTAACGAATTATGGAATGCCCATGCTAAACCAGATGCTTCGCCTTCGGCTCAGCATGACTATCCTCACCCCTAAATCACGTGTTAAAAACCATAAGGTTAGTTTGGGATATTTGACGGGATGCAGCCGTTTACATTATTGATAAAGCCTTCGGGTTCGGATTGCAACGTTGACTGCACTTATTGTTTTTACAAGTGCAGGCCCGCCGAGATCGGCGAGGGCAGGCAGCGCATGAGCGACGAGGTCCTCGATAAGCTCATCAAGGATTATATGCAGTTGGGGTTTCCGTTGGCAGGCTTTGCCTGGCAGGGGGGCGAGCCGACGCTTATGGGGCTTGATTTCTACAAGAAAGCGGTGGAGCTTCAGAAGAAGTACGGAAAGAGCGGGCAGGAGGTGGGCAATTCGTTGCAGACCAATGCGATACTGCTTGACGAGAAGTGGTGCAGGTTTCTTCACGAGAGCAAGTTTCTTGTCGGGGTGAGCATCGACGGGCCTAAAGAGTTGCATGATTACTATCGGCTGGACCATTCCGGCGGCGGGACGTGGGACAGGGTGATGCGGGCGATTGATAACTGCAAGAAATACGAGGTCGAGTTCAATACGCTTACTTTGCTCAATGATCGCAACGTGGTGCATCCGGACGATGTGTTCGATTTTTTAGTGGCCCTTGGCGTTAAGTACCTGCAGTTTATACCGTGTGTCGAGCTTGATACGGCTACGGGGAAAGTGATGGATTTTTCGGTGACTCCTGAGCAGTATGGCGAGTTTATGTGCCGGGTGTTCGACCGCTGGGTCGAATACGGGCCGGAGAAATTGAGTATTCGCGACTTCGATTCGATACTGTTGTACTATGGCACGGGCAGGCATACGATCTGCACGTTCGACAAGCAGTGCAGCCAGTATATTGTTATCGAGCACAAGGGCGATGCTTATTGCTGTGATTTCTTTGTCGAGCCCAAGTGGCGGTTGGGCAGCATCATGGATACGCCGATAGAGAAGCTCGCCAGCAGTGCCTTGAAGCGCAAATTCGCGAGGAATAAGAGAAATCTCTGCAATAAGTGCCTCGTGTGCAGGCATTTGGATATTTGTCGCGGTGGGTGCATGAAGGACCGGGCCCCGTTCGATAAGGACAACTTCGGGCGGGAAAGCTATTACTGCGAGGCGTACAAGCAGTTCTTCGATTATGCGGGACCTAAGTTTATGCAGATAGCGGCGAATATTAACGCCGGACAAATGCGAAGAGATCAAAACCTGGGATAGTGTTCTGCCATATTTGTGCTTGTCATTCCCGCGAAGCTTGTCCTCGACCCCCGATCGGGGAGCGGGAATCCAGATTCGGCGGAAATGGATTCCGCATCAAGTGCGGAATGACAACTTGTAGATCCAATTGTCACAGAGCAGTAGTGCATTATTAGAGGTCGGCCATCCCCAAGCTGCGCTTGAGGCTGCCACCCAAGGTGGAAAGGATAGGTATTATGGAATCGATTGGACGTAGGGGTTTTCTGACGAAGGCGGCGGGCCTTGCTGCAGGGACCGTGGCGGTGTCGGGCGCATGGGCTCAAGATAGGTCGAGCAGAAGCGGTCGCAGAGGCAGGGCGGGTTCGAGCAGGCGGTCGGGACGGGGCAATCCGATTGCCGTCTCGACTTATGGCTTGCTGAACAAGTCATATAGAGTTCTTAACAGATTTTGGCGTCACCGGGACAGAGCCGTTGCTCCCATTGCAAGTCCGCCACGCTGCCCAACGCAAGGCCGTCCACACTGGCAAGCAAACGTTAAGAACAAACAAAAG
>JAUVXL010000059.1 GCA_030603595.1 Sedimentisphaerales bacterium
GGTGGTTATCGGCTCTTTGCTGTGGCCCGCCGAGCAGCTTCATTGTGAACCACGGATTGACCGGACTATACCGCCCTGCCGTTTGAAGTTATGGGCTATTCTTCGACGTCCGACTTTGCTATTTGGGCCTGTTTTTCTATTTCGCTGAGGTATGTTAGCGTTCGTTCGAGCTTGTCTGTGAGGTGTTTCAGTTTTAGCATAGTCTTTACGCGTGTGATGAGTTCAAGCTTGTTGACGGGCTTGCTGAGAAAGTCGTCGGTTCCGGAATCGATTCCCCGCTCGATGTCACCGAACTCGCTCAGGGCGGTAATCATTATTACGGGGACCTCGGCGGTTTTGGGGTCGGTTTTCAGTCTTCTGCAGACCTCGAAACCGCTCATTTTGGGCATCATTATGTCGAGCAATATCAGGTCGGGCGGGTCCTTTGCCACGATATCGAGGGCTTGTAAGCCATCCTGTGCCGGGACTGTACGGCAATCTATATCTTCGAGGTAGGCTTGGAGGAGTTCGAGGTTCTGCTGATTGTCGTCAACGACGAGTATTAAGGGCGTTTTGCAGGAGTTCTCCTGTGGTTTGGCTTTGGTCATAGGGATTCACTCCAGTTCTTTGAGGGCGTCTATGATTGCGTTGCAGAAGGCAGGGAGGTCGTCGGGTTTGCGTGCGGTAATCAAATTGCCGTCCACGACGCATTCGGCGTCGATATATTCTGCTCCGGCGTTTATGATGTCGTCCTTTATGGCCATAAAACAGGTTGCCTTCTTACCTTTGTAAGCCGTGGTGCTGCACAAGAGCCATCCGCCGTGGCAAATGGCGGCTATTAGCTTGCCTGCATTTACGAGATCATTTGCGAATTTTATGACATCTTCGCTTCTTCGCATAAAATCCGGCGCAAAGCCTCCCGGCACGACCATGCAGTCGTAGTCCAAGGCGTTTGCCCCCCCTGCCGCCGTATCGGAGATACAGGGATAGCCTTCTTTGGAATGATATTGCTTATTCGCCTCGGCTGCAACCAAATTAACTGCGAAGCCGGCCTCTTGGAGGCGATAGTAAGGATACCAAACCTCCAGGACCTGGTACATTTCATCGACCATGACGGCCACTCTCTTTGCTGGCATTACTGCTGCTCCTATGGTCTTCTTATTGTTGTGAAAAGATTCTGCTAATTCCCCGCTATCGAATAAGGCATAGTGTGAGCGACGCCGCTCTTGGTGCGGACCGGCGGTTCGAGCTTTTGGGCGGAAATACGGCGATAACCGGCTTGCTTCATGCACTCTGCGGCACCCGATTCGATATCCGCCTTTGGGTCTTTCTCGACGTTGCTGAACTTCTCGGGGACAGGGTTCTGCCGCTTAGCCAGGAAGGCCTCGAAATAGCAGTTTTTCATGTCTTCTTCGGCCTGTTCCAGGGTCTTCTCAGGATGATACCATACGGCGTGCTTGGGCGTGCCGCAGCCGCCTGCGAACAGGATCAGGATGGCGAGAAAAAATGCGGCTCCGGCAGATTCGTTTTTGGTTGCTGTCTTATGTGACATTCTTTTATCCTGGTTTCTACTTTCGGCTCAATTGTCGGTTCTTGGCAAGCTCAGGCTATCTGCCTGCTATGAAATAGGGCATCCTGTGAACAAAGCCGGTTTCTTCTCTTACGGCCGGGCCTAACTCGTCCGCCCATGCCCGGCTATAGCCGGACTGCTTCATGCACTGATGCGCATTCATTTCAACGTACATCAGAGGGTCTTTCTTGTCGTCGGCAAAACCCGGAGAAAAGGCATTTCCCTGTTCGGTCAAAAAAGCCTCGTAATAGCATCGCTCGATATCTTCCTTTGCCTGTTCCAGCGTTCTCTCGGGATCATACCATACACGGTGCCTGGGCGAAAGCCCGCAGCCGGATGTCAGCAGGAGCAGGATCGTCAGCGCTGGTCTGCGTATGATCATGGCTGCTCCTTTTGGGCAACGAACCAGCGGGATTGGGCGAGACTATGGTCGATTATGGCACCGGACGCCCTGGAATTGGCTTTTTCAAGAGTTTTTGAATTCTGCATCAGCCAGGCGAGGTTGAAGGCGTAGTGCTGCTTGCTGGTTATCAGGTGTATTACGTTGTCGGGCGTCTGGGTGGCGGCGAGGTAGCCCTTTGGCTCGGCGTGGATATCGTCCATTGTAAATTTGCCGGTATTGCCGCCGCCGTCTATCTCCCTTGGCGGGCCGCCGGCGGTAATGAGACGCTTGACGGACCAGGTCTTGCCGTCGTTAAATGAGATCGCCGCGAACATTCCGTAAATGCTGTCCCCATCAGCGGTTAAAGCCATGCCTTTTCTGCGGTCGGCGAAGGTTACGACGAGGATTGGGCCTTCATGGAGACGTCGGAGGATTAGTCTCTGGCCGCCGCCAATCGGCTGGAACGGGCTGGCGGAATACGTCCAGGACCTGCCCATATCGTCGGAGATGCTCATCGGCATGTGGCCGTCAATGGTGTTGCCTCGCCCGAGTGCCATCAGGTTTCCGTTTTTCAGTTGGGTGATTCCCGCGTGGATTCCCGCTATCCAACCCCCCCTCTCGCCGGCTTTGAAGGACGGTTTTGGCTGCCCTTCGCCGGGGTCGTTCCAGGTTTTGCCGTTGTCTCGGCTGATACATGCTGCCGTGCCTCCGCTACCGCCTGTTACGGCGTCGCAGGGGAGAATTATGAAACCTTCGTAGCTCTTGAATACGGACTGGACCGGCATGTGCCGCAGGCCGTGTGTCGGGTTTATCAGGCGGGCCTTGGACCACGTTGCGCCGCTATCGGTTGAGGTTCGCATGACTGTTGCGAGGTTGCCCCATGTTGCTGCTGCCGAGAGGCCATTGAAGTGGTATATTGTTTTTTGGCCGTCGCACCACAAGGCCGGGGCGTGGTCGTTGCGGTCGGGAGCGTCCCAGAACGGCGAGGCGGGCTCCCATTCGTTCGAGCCGTATCGCAGTCGGCTGGCCACGATCGCAAGCTCGCGGCCCGGCTCGGAGCGGCAGGAATACCAGATAGCAAGCAGATCACCGTTGGGGCAGTTGACTAACGCGGGGTCGTGGTTGTGCCCTGAATAAATCGGGCCGTTGGAGTTCGGCGGGATTTTTACATATTGGATCGGGCCTTTGAAGAATGGTTTCTTCGGGTCGGGGCCTTTGGCGAGATCTTTGGGGACATCCTGCTTTACATTCTGGGCGTTCAGGGGGGCAGGAAGCGGAGCAACAGGCTCGGTTTCGGGTAATTCAACTCGGACTACGCGGAATCCTATATGCCAGGATTTATCGTCGGGCAGCGTGCCGGAGCGGTTGGCTGAGCGGAGGTATTCCAGTTCGGTACTGTGGCTTCCTCCTCGGATAACCTTGAAATCGCCGGTTGACCGCCCTACCGGGTCGGTTTGGTTCGATTCCTGGTAAGGTCCGTACCAGTCGTGGCACCATTCCTCGACGTTGCCGTGCATGTCGTAAAGGCCCCAGGGATTTGGCGGGGTCTGTGCTACGGTGAGCGGGACGACATCGCTATCGCGGCTTCGGGCGGGGTCGGGAAACCAACTCGTGCGGACATTCTTGTGGAAGGCTTTTGGCAGTTCGTCGCCTGTACTGTATGCTGTGGCGCCACCGGCTCGGCAGGCGTATTCCCATTCGGCTTCGGTTGGCAGGCGGTAGGTCTTGCCTTCCTTTTTCGAGAGCCATTTGCAGAAATTGGCGGCATCATACCAGGTTACGAAGACTACGGCCTCGTCGTCGCCTTTCGAGAAGCCGAGTTTGCCGCGGACCTTCTTGTGGTCGGGGTCGAACTGCTCGTATTGTGCATTAGTGACTTCTGTTACGAAGATGTAGAAACCATTGGAGATAGTGACTTCGTGGACGGGACGCTCGTCCCAGTCGCCGCCCTCGGCCTGACCCATGAGAAAGTCACCCGGCTCGATGCGGACGAGTTTCATGCCTATGGAATTGTCGAACTGGGCAACCGTGCGTCGTTGTGCTTTTGAGTTGTGCACCCCCCCTACCGTCATAATTACCAACACTAACAGACATATTCTTTTCACGTTGTTCGGAACCTATAGAGTGACTTCGTTGTTGCGATTTTCGATGAATTGGCGGACTTCGGGACGAATGTAGATCGCTTCGACATCGGTGACTTTCGGCAGCGCCTCGGCGCAGAGGGTGGCGACGTCGGAGGATGCGGCCTGGGTATCGACGAAGAACGTCTGCCGGCCCTTGACGGTGCAGAGCCCCCCGCCGCTGCCCCCCAGGGGCTCGTTGCGTATCGCCACGCCATTCGCATCCAGCAGCGTGAGCAGCTCTTCAAGAATCCTTTGCTCGTTCATTTTTCGTATATCGTATGTAGTATGTTGTAATACTGTCGCCTCACTGGGCCGATGACATTGCTCAAGAAATACCCTGTTAACAGTCGATATAAGGCCTAAGACTACGGATACAATACCATATATTTGGGCTAATTCTATAGCGGGAGTTGGCAGTTGGCAAGTATTACCGGGAAACGGCTTAGTTTACACAGGGATTTGCAGCGTCGGCGGGAGGAGAATGCGGCTTTGAAATCGGAGGTCGAGGATCTTGGCCACCTTGCGAATATGGGCGTTGCGAGCTATATGATTGCACATGAAATCAATAATCTGCTGACGCCGATCGGGACTTATGCCGGTCTTGCCCTGGAAAACCCGGATGATGTTGAATTAGGCAAGAAGGCTCTCGGCAAGGCTGTGCGAAACTGCGATCGCGCGTCGAAGATTATGGAGAGTATGTTAGCGCTGGCTAACGGCCAGAGGCAACAGAAGGAGAATTGCCGGCTGGCTGGGCTGGTCGAAGATGTTTTTGGATGCCTCGTTCGCGATTTCAATAAGGACGGGATTACGGTCGATATACAGATTGCGGCGGATTTGGAGGTTTGGGCGGTCGCCGTGCAGATTCAGCAGCTTCTGATGAACCTGATTCTTAACGCCCGCGAGGCGATGTTGGAGTGCGGTGGGATTCTATGTATTAAGGCCCAGAGAGGAGCGGATGCGGTCGAGATAACGGTACGCGACACCGGAGAGGGGATCGAGGCATCGGACTTGAACAATATATTCGAGCCTTTCTTCACGACGAAGAAGGAGGGCAAGTCGCCGTCGGGGCGTTTGGGCAGTGGGCTGGGACTGGCCTTTTGCAAGAGGGTCGTCGAGGCGCACAACGGGACAATCTCGGTTGAGTCGAAGCCGGCGGAGGGAAGCACATTTAAGATAGTCCTGCCCAAACCATAGTCGGGTAATAGCAGATCGTGCGACTGGTTTATCAAAATATCGGGCACATAACTTCGATGTTGGTGCTGGTTTTGTGTTCGGGCTTTTTTTCGGGCTCGGAGACGGCATTCTTCAATCTCTCAAGCCGGCAGGCGCGAATGCTGCGGGAGTCACGGCATCGATTGCAGAGGCTGGTTGCGCATCTATTGGAACGGCCCGGTCGTCTGCTGAACAGCCTTTTGTTCGGAAATATCGCCGTGAACGTTCTGTACTTCTCGGTTTCGAGCATTCTTACGATGGCGGTCAAGCAGGATGCGGGCTTAGCCGCGGCCGGGGCGACGGCCTTTGCCAGTTTCGCTCTGCTGGTGCTTTTCGGCGAGATACTTCCGAAGTCGCTTGCTTATGCAAGCTCGCGGTCGATGAGTATGATTGCTGCGGCGCCTGCTTATCTTTGGTTGAAGGTGTTTGGGCCGTTGCAGTTCGCCTTCAGGGTGTCTGTATTGGAGCCGGTTCTGCGGATATTGCTCGGGCCTGCGAGGACGCCGCGGTCGCTGACGGTCGGCGAGTTTCGGTCGCTGATCGAGACAACTCGCAACCAGGGCCTGATTACCTCGGACGAGAACAGACTTTTGACGGAGGTGATTGAATTAGGGTTCCTGAAGGTTCGTCACGTAATGCGTCCGCGTGTCGATATGGTCGCGTGTTCGGTGAGGGAGTCTGCCCAGGCGGTTCGATCGCTGCTGTTGGCCAATGCCCTGACGAAGCTGCCGGTATATTCCGGCGGTATTGATAATATCCTGGGGATGGTGCATTTTCGTCGGCTTCTGCTTGAGCCGGATGCGACGGTCGAGGAACTGGTCGATGATATCCATTTTGTCCCGGAGCAGAAGACGGTGGAATCCCTGTTGGAGTTTTTCCGCAGGAGCCATAGCGATACTGCGGTGGTTGTAGATGAGTCCGGGGGGATTGCCGGACTTGTTCGCTTGGAGGATATTGCCGAGGAGTTGTTCGGGCAAATAGAAGCCGACGAAGGCGCTGAAGCAATCGAGCAGATTGGGCCGTTCGAGTATCGCCTGGCCGGGGGCCTGGCGATCCATGACTGGGCCGAAGCATTCGGGATTGACGTCAATGAAACGCGAATTTGCACGGTCGGCGGGCTGGTCACGGCCATGATGGGCAAGATTCCCAAGACCGGGGACGAGGCGCGTTTGAAGAACTTGAAGTTTACGGTCGAGAAGGTGCGAATGCACCGGATAGATACCCTTATACTGACACTGGAGCCGCTTCAAACAGATGGGCACTAACGTATTCCTACTTGCGGTGTTTGCGTTTTCCGTATTCCTCTCGGGGCTGTTCGCGGGCAGCGAGACGGGTATGTATCAGCTCAGCCGGGTCCGGCTGCGGCTCGGCGTTGAAAAAAAGAGATTCTCCTACGTGGTTCTGGGCAAGGTTATGGGTGATAGTTCGGGGCTCCTTCTTTCGACGCTGGTCGGGAATAATCTCACTAATTATCTCGCAACGAGTGCGATGACTTATTTGTTCTTTACGAAGGTTGGCCCTGAGTCGGCTGAGGCGTTGGCAACGCTTGTTGCGGTTCCTGTGTTGTTTGTTTTTGCCGAGTTAATTCCAAAGAATCTCTTCTTCTATCGTGCGGATTTTCTTATGCCCCGCGTCGCGTCCGTATTGTTTGTGTTTCATAAGGCTTTTACATGGTGCGGCGCGGTGCCTGTGCTTCGTTTTATTTCGGATGCGTTTTCGCGATTAGCCGGTCTGGCGTCTTCATCGAAATCGGTGATAACCTCGACGCAACGGCACCGAATCAGGGCGATTCTGCAGGATACGCGTGAGGAAGGGGTCCTCAGTTCCGTTCAGACGGAGATTATTGACCGGATTGTCGGTATCCCGAGCCTGCGGATACGGTCGGTTATGATTCCGATGCACAGTCTCGAAACGGTCGATTTGAATTCGGACAGATCGGCTTTGTTGGAGAAACTGGCCGAGTGCTCTTTTACTCGCCTGGCTGTATATGAGGGTCAGGCCGGGAACGTTGTGGGCTTTGTCAATATCTACGAAGTTCTAAGCTCGTCGGAGAACTTCTCGGATTTACGGGACTTCGTCAAGCCAATTCGCAGGCTCAGCGGCGATACGACTGTGACGAATGCGATTGATATTATGCAGCGGGAGGGACAAAAAATCGTCTTGGTCACGCGGGCCGGACGTGGCGGGCAAGAACGGCCCATTGGAATCGTCACGATGAAGGACCTGGCGGAAGAGCTTTTGGGCGAATTGGCTGAGTGGTAGAATAGGGTAGGATTATTTAAGGTAAGTTGAGAATTCCTATGTCGCAGAGGAATACCAATATCGGTGTTGTCTTCGCGGTTGTGGTGCTTTCGGCTGCGATATTGGCCAACAGTATGAGCAAGCCGGTCGGACGGGATGAGCAGATGTATTGCACCGCCGGCGTGCTGATGAGCCAGGGAAAGATGATTTACCGGGATTTTTCATACCCGGCCCAACTGCCCTACCACCCGCTTCTGCTCGCAACGCTGTATCGGGTATCGGGAACAAGCCGCTATTTGTTAGCGGGTCGGCTGGTTTCCGTGCTGTGCGACATATTGACTGTCGTGTGCATTTTGGGGATATATCGGCGGATATTCGGGCGGTTCGCCGTATCGGGGCGGCTTCTGGGCCTTGCAGGGGTGGTGTTGTATGTTTTCAATCCACTGGTCGATTATGCTAACGGGTATGCATGGAACCATGATGTCGTGATTCTGTGTGTGGTGGCGGCGTTCTGGCTCTACATATCGATTGATTTCGCCGGACGATTGCGGTGGGGGCGGATTGCCGCCATCGGTGCGCTGCTCACGTTTGCGAGCTGTATGCGGATTACGACGGTGCTGGTGGAGTTCTTGTTCCTTGCAGTCCTGGTTAGCGAGTCGGCGGAATCAATCAAGGAGAGGTGTAGGCGGGTGCTGCCTTTTATATGTGCGACGGGCGTAATGGTGATTTGGCCTGTGTGGATCGTTGCTCAGGCGCCGCAGGCGTTTTTTCTAAACATAGTCAGGATACCGATGCTTTACGGAGAATGGCTCACGAAGATCGGTATGGTCCATAATAAGTTCGATTTGACGGTGGCCTGTCTTGGGACGCCGGGTTATTTTGTGCTTGTCGGGATCGCGGCTTACTTGGCCCTTGCGGTTTTGTTTCTCTGGCGGAAGCTGGAAATAGGGAAGGGGAGAAAACCGTTGTTGGCGTTTTTATTGGCGGCGGCTTTCTTTGTGATAGCGTTTGTTCCGCCGACGATGTGGCGGCAGTATCTCGCAGTGCCGGCGCCTTTCATAGTAATCGGCCTGGCCTATCCGCTGCTCTTTCTGAGAAATCTCGGCGAGGCGGCCAAGGACGCTCGGCACTTCAAGATAGCCTGTGTGCTGATCGGGATATGCGTTCTTGTGGCGGTGCGATCGAATGCTGTGGTATTGAAGAGATTGCCGCTGGCGCTTGTGCCGGAGGAGTGGACACCGGTTATAAAGCACAAGATTTCAGAGGAACTCGGACAGAAGGTCCATGAGCCGAGAAAAGTGCTGACTTTAGCCCCCCTGCTGGCGCTCGAAGGCGGGTGCGATATCTACGACGAGTTGTCGGCCGGGTCGATCATATACAGGATTGGCGATTCCTTGACGGCGAATGAACGGCTCGTTACGCATACGATCGGTCCGCAGGGATTGAGCGCAATGGTAGAGGTATCGCCTGCATCGGCGGTGATATTGGGCGTCGAGGCTCCGCACATGGCGTTTCTCGAAAAGCCCTTGAAAGAGGTCGTGCCGCCCGACTGGAAAAGGGACGTGTTGGCGGACGGCGCCGTGCTGTTTAGTGCTCACGATTGAAATTTCCCGTTTGTTCGCGGACGCCTTACGGCGGAACAAGGAATGTCGAGTGTCGAATCGAACATAG
This sequence comes from Sedimentisphaerales bacterium, assembly GCA_030603595.1. Taxonomy (GTDB): domain Bacteria; phylum Planctomycetota; class Phycisphaerae; order Sedimentisphaerales; family Anaerobacaceae; genus JAFGCD01. The sequence goes on from JAUVXL010000059.1 coordinate 9,179, forward strand.
AACCTGAGCGTAAGCGCCGGGGCAATAAACCCCCTCTCCCCTGGGGGACAAGCTTACGGTCGGGGCTTGTAATGACGAAAAACGGCCAAAATTTAACATATTACCCCGTGAACAGTTTGCTTGGTTTCTTGCGTGGCGGCTCGGGCTCGGCGTCGTCGATAATTGCCTTTGCGATGTCGTGCACCATCTTGCGGGTCAGGCCGTTGGTCTTGTTGGCGAGGATTGAGAATAGGACTTCCCCCTTCTCGGTGATGCAGAGGCCGGAGAGCGCCCTCACGCCGTCGATGTATCCGGTCTTGGCGAAGATTCTGCCCTTGTATCTGCTCTGGTAAAAGAACTTGGCGATTGTACCGTCCACCCCCCCTACCGCGAGCGAATCCCTGTACATTTGCCACTCCCTGCTTTTGTACAGGTTCAACAGCAGCTTCGTCACGGCGTTGGCGGTAAGCTCGTTGATACGGCTAAGGCCGCTGCCGTCGTCGATAAAGAACTGGCTCCTGTCCAAGCCTATTGTGTCCGATAAGTATTTGCCTATAAGCTCTCGGCCGACCTCCCAACTGCCGCCGGCATTGCACAGGCCGCTCTCAGCGGCGATTGTCTTCAGCAGGGCCTCAGCGGCCAGACCCAGGCTTCGCTTGTTGGACCGGACCAGACAATCGGATATCGGCGTGGTGTATTGAGTTAGCAGTTTGAAATTGGACCGGTCGGAAATGGTTTTTTCTATGACCTGACCTTGGGGCTTTATTCCGGCGCGAGCCAGGTTCTCGGCGAGCAGGAATCCGAAGAAGGCTGCAGGTCTTTCGATTGCCAGGTCGGTGATGGTGGCCTGGGTTTGGCACTTGCCTTTCAGGGTGAGCTTGTTGGGATGGCGATTTCGATAGGCGCCGATGGCGCTGCCGCCCTTTGCTATGGGGGTAATATTGTTGATGATATCGAGAAAAGCGGTTTGCGGCTCGGTCCGAATCGCGATTCCGCCCGCTGTGTTTTTGGCGATTATGTTGACGCAGTTGTTATTGTAGTTGAGCCCGCTGACCTCGGCGGCGTACCATCGGTTCAATTGGTCGAGCGGCCAATTGGGGTGGACCCGCTCGTCGTCGAAGACGCACGTATCGACAACGATATCTTCCACGCTGGTTATGCCTTTTCGTTTGAGGGCGCCGGCTATATCTTCGAGTATCCAGCCGCTTCTGCGCTTGCGCTGCGCATCTATTACCGGATCGCCAAACAACGGGTCGCCCGAACCGATTATTACGAGTGTATTGCCGCAAAGGCCAACTTTAGTTCTGTACTCGAAGTCGGCACCGAGGTAGTGCAGCGCCGCGGCGGTGGTGACCAGCTTCATATTCGAGGCGGGTATCGTCAACTCCCTGGCATCGTGGTCGTACACGGTTTCAGCCGTAGCAGCCTTTACGACGTGGATCGAGAAATGAACTTTCTGATTGGCCGGCTCGGCGAGAATGGCCTCGATCCGCTTTGCGAGATCGGCTGTTGCCGTCAGAGACAAGAAAATGCTCAGCAGAACGGCAATAACAAATTTCTTCATTCTAATCTTCATAGCAACGGAAAATTGTGATACAGGACTAAGGATCCCAGCTAAGTTGTCATGTTTGACCGATAGGATAGCACACGCGGGGGCATTTGTTAAGAGAATTTGGAGAGAGTGACTGGCTGGATTTATTATTGACTATTTTCAATTACTATTGTGCGATTGGCACTTATCAGAATCGCTATCGAATTGACTTCCCGATTTCGACGAGCTGCTTGAGGTGGGGCTCGTATATCTTACCGTCGTAAGAGATATTCACGTCCATCGTTACGACGCCGCCCTGGGCGTTGACCGTCTTTATGTAGTCGATCATGTATCGGCTGCTGTTTGTCGGGCCGTCCTTGCTCGCCCAGCGCGAGCCCAGGAATGATAATATGTGCCATTGCATTCGGTCCGGCGCCGGGTTCGATTCGGGCGTTGGGCCGAATTTGTTCTGCTCGCCGGCTGTATAGTCCTGTTGCTCAGTGAGCCGGTTGAAGGCATGTTGGATTCCCGCGCCAGGGTTAAACGCGAGGATGCTCCCGGGATTTCCCGCTCGGCAGGCGTCGGCCCAGGTATTCCAGTTGTAAGGTTTAGTCAAATCGTCCCATCCGGTCCTGTTGTACGATCCGTCAAACCACCACCCGGAGACTTTTCGCCCGTAGCGCAGAGACCATTCGCGGATGACATCGGACCATTTGCGTGTAAACTCCTGCGGGGCCGGCTGCCTCTCGTGGACATCGTTAAGGCCCGCCATCGCCTGCTTGTCGGCCTGCGGCGATCGCGAGGGAAGATACAGCATCAGGCGTATGCCGCGCTTGGCCAGGGCATCGGCAATCTCCATCGGAAGATCGCGCTTCGAGCAGCGTTGGCCCACCTTGTAGCCGGCATATTTTTCATACGTCGCGTTGGGACTGCAGTAATACCCGGAGTTTTGGCCAAGCGTAAAGACCACATATCCGGCCTTTGTCCGGGCAATCTGGTCGGCAAAACGCTTGACGTCAAAGGAATCTACTTTGTCGTTCCAATCGTCCCCTCGGCCCAGATAATGCACGAATACACCGAATTTCGCCTTGCCAAACCACTGCCTGCTCTTTTCACGACCCGCAAGCGGATCAGTACTGCCCAACGCGCAACCCCCGGCAACCAAAAGCACCGTCGCCAGGACAACTCTCAAAAACAATCGCATATTCATAGTCGTTCCTTATCTATAAGTCTCAATCGCTGGATGAGGTATGCCGAGGCGTAGATTGCCAGGCCGAGGAGGTAGAAGTAGTATGGGTGGATCCCGAGATGCAAGGTCTTTGTTATTATGGCGGGGTAGAAGAGGATTAGTGCGGCTAAGAGGAAAATAGGGATTTCGTACCATTTGTTTTTTGTGAGAAACCAGCCCTGGACGGCGTTGGTGAAGGCGAACGCGCCGAGCACGGCCATTGCAAAAATGAGTATCGCCTGGGGCCAGCTATTGATTTGATGGAATTCGAGGTCGGGCCCGATTCGCAGGAGAACAAGCTCGGCGTTAAAAATGAACATAAACGGGATCACAGCGGTTCTAAGGTCGTAGATGAAGCCCTGGATTCCGGTTTGGATCGGGTCGGATTTGGCGATGGCGGCGGCAGTATAGGCGGCTAGGCCCACGGGCGGCGTGTCGTCGGCAAGGATGCCGAAGTAGAAGCAGAATAAATGGGCGGCGATTGCGGGAATCAGGATGCCGCTTGTCGAACTTATGCCCACGATTATCGGGACTGTGATTGACGCCATGACTATATAGGTTGCGGTTGTAGGCAGTCCCATTCCGAGTATCAGGCTCGCGACCGCGGTTATTAACAGCAGCGGGACAATCGAGCCGAAAGACAGCCCTGCGACGATATCGACGAGCATACTGCTGATGCCCATGAAGACGACGCCGACGATGATGCCTGCCGTCGCCGTAGCCAGAGCGACCGAGAGCATGTTCTTCGAGCCCCCTATCAGGCCCCGGCCGATAGTCCCAAACGTGGCGAAAAGAGCATTTCGCACCGAGCAAGCGACTCTTACCGAATGAACGATGCACCGCACCAACTCAACAATGACGAGAACAACTATCGCATTGAAAGCCGCGAGGTTGGGGGAGTGGCGAGCGACTATCAACTCGTATATCAGGACGAGCAGCGGAATGAGGTAATGGAATCCGCCCTCTAATACGGATAGGAATCGGGGGATGTCGCACTTGGGCAGGGCTTTCATGCCGAGCTTGGAGGCCTCGAGGTGAGTGATATAGAACAGTGCAAAATATGAGACAAAAGCGGGAATGGCGGCGGCCTTGATGACGTCCCGATAGTCCATGCCGAGATACTCGGCGATGATGAACGCCGCTGCGCCCATAATGGGGGGCATAAGCTGCCCGTTGGTGCTGGCGGCCACTTCGATGGCGGCGGCGGTCTTTGCAGGGTAGCCCACCTTTTTCATCAGGGGAATTGTAAACGTTCCGGTCGTAACGACGTTGGCAATGCTCGATCCGGAGACCAGGCCGGTCAGACCGCTTGAAACCACCGCGGCCTTGCCGGCGCCGCCTTTGAATCGCCCGAGCAGAGAGAGAGCCAGGTCGTTAAAGAAACGCCCGGCCCCGGCCTTCTCGAGCATCGAACCGAACAGCACAAACAGGAAAACGGTGTTGGCGGATACGCGGAGCGGGATGCCGAAGATTCCTTCCGTCGATAGGGCAATCTGGCTGAGGTATCTCCGCAGAGAAACGCCTCGAAACGCTATGACAAGCGGCATCTGGGAGCCGAAAAAGGCGTAGAGAGTGAAGATGAGGGCGATAATGGGCAGGGCAGGGCCGATGGCTCGCCGGGAGGCCTCAAGCAACAGCACTATCAGAATTATGCCAATGACGATGTCGCGCGGAAGCGGATTGGCGGCGCGCATCTGGATACCGGTCCAGTCCAAAACGAAATACGATGCGCAGAGGCATGCAACGCCGGCGAGGATGTAGCATGAGGGCCGGATACGGGCGCCGCAGGCGTCTGCCGAGTCTTTGCGACGGATCGCGGGGATGGTCAGAAAGACCAGCGTCATGGCGAAGGCGAGGTGGACCGCCCTTATCGTGGTGCTGTCGAGAATGACTAAGCGAGGCAGGGCCAGTTGGAACAGCGCCCAGGCGACCGAGACGATGGCGACAATGGCCGTGTGGGGCGTAACCATCCCCAAGCTGCGCTTGAGGCTGCCACCCTGCAGATTAATACTTTTCACGGTTTCCGAAGGCATCTATTCGATTATGAGCTTTGGGTCAATGTGTTTGTCGAGACCTGATTCGGTGTAGTATTTCATAGCGCCCTTGTGTATCGGGGCCGAGAGACCCTTGAGCATATCTTCTTCCGTGAGCACCTTGTAGGCCTCGTGGAGAGACTTGAATGCTTCGAGGTTCTCGAATACCTCCTTCGTCAGGGCGTAAACGATCTTCTCGGACACCTTGCTCGAAGTAACAAACGTCGCCTTCACGCCGATACTCTCGACGTCCTCGCTATTTAGCGAGTAGCGATAGAAGGAATGCGGTATGACGGATCTTGCGTAGTATGAGTACTCGTCGAGGAGCTTATCGACCCCCCTGCCGGTGACTGATACGATACGCACCTTGATCCTGCCGGAGGTAGCTTCCTTTATGTTGCTGTTGGGGTGGCCCACCGTGTAGAAGAATGCGTCGAGTCTTTCATCCTGCAGCAGGCTGGGCGCCTCTATTGCTTTGACGTATTCGGGCGAAATGTCCTGCTCGCTGAGACCGGCTGCGGTTAGAATATCCCTTGAGTTCTGCAACTGCCCTGAGCCGGGGTTGCCGAGATTGACCCTCTTGCCCTTCATATCCTCGATACGCTCGATGCCGCTTTTCTCCGAGGCGACCAGCGTGATCGATTCGGGGTGGATTGAGAATACCGAGCGGAGGTCCGCCTGCGGCCCGGCTTCGGCCCATTCGGCCAGGCCGTTGTATGCCTGGAACTGCCTGTCGGACTGGACGACGCCGAAGACAATGTCGCCGTTCATCACCGCATTGAGATTGAATACCGAGCCGCTCGTCGATTCCACGGTCGCCTTGATGGCGTATTCCTCGAACTTTCTATTGATCATTCGACTTATCGCCACGCCGGTCGGATAGTAAATACCGGTAGCCCCCCCCGTGCCTATCGTGACGAAGGTCGCCTTCTTGCTCTTGCATCCGTGCATAAGGACGGCCAGGGTAGGCAGCATAATTGCATAAAGGCATTTTCGCCTCATCTACTCTCCTTGCCCAGCCGCAGGCTAATAGCATTAAAATCATGCAATCTTGATTTATGACACAAATAATGTTACCTGGAATTCGACTTATTTGAACCATGCCAAAAAACAGCAATACTTTTGATGTGATTGCGCTGGCGCGCCCGTCCGGTTACATCTTGCAGGCTGTCCGGCTATTATTTCAAAACGGCTTTTATTTCCGCTATGGTCACTCCGAGGGTCGCCTTTGCTATCGGGTCCAGGTCGGCCTCTTTGCCCTGCAGATGGAAGGTCCGATGAGTGTGCTCGATGTAATAGTCCGGTCCCATGGCGGCGGCCGGCGAGGAGGTCTCCAACTCGTAGAAGGGGCCGAGCGGCTTTCCCCCGGGCTCGGCGGGGCCGTCGTTGTAGGAATTGACCACGTCGCCTTTATACGGTTCTTCCTGCATTTCCCACATCGAGTTGACATAATCCTTGGCGTTGGCCGGCTTGTTGTACTGCACTATGGTAAGGACCTGGTTGACGGCGTCGTAGCTGCCGCAGAGAGGTTTTGCACGCATGGGGGAGAGCCCTATCTTGCTGCGGTATTGTCCGTCGCCGCTGAAGAACAAGACATCATTTTCTACCACGAGTCTGTCGCCGGGGACTTTCCCGAAATAGGCATCGTTGACGATTGGCCCTGAGAGATGCTCCGGGCCTCTTCTATAGGGGATGACGATCGTTGTTGCCGGTGACGGGTTGAACATTCCCAGTATCCAGATAGAAAGCAGGCCGGTCTCTTTTTCCCATGCCTTTTCGCCCGTATTGGTGACCTTGTTGTTGGATTCGAAGGCGACAAGCTTGACCTTCTCGCCCGGCGTGACTCCCAGTTTCTCGGTGGCCTCGGCCTTTTCGAGGACTTTTACTTCGCGATCGACTCGGAGGTCGAAGATTGTCTCGGAGTAGTTCTCCAGTTGCATATCCTTCTTGAAGATTGCGCTGTTCTCGGTTTTCGATACAAGCTCGAACGGCTCGGTGTCTATAGGAGCGGGGGTAAACCAGTGTTCGAGGTCGAACTCGACGCCCTTCTTGAAAAAGATCGAGAACTGCCCGCCCTCAGGCCCGAGCCAGAATCGGTCTTCTCCGCCGAATACATTTATGTGCTCTTGAATCTCGCCGGAGGCGATCAGTTCACGGTTAATCCAGCCGAAACTCAAGCCTTCCGGTCCGTTGGCGGTGCTGGTCATAATGCGTCCCTGCATCGCCGGCGACAGGGCAAGTTGGCTCTTGCCGGTGGAATCCGAGAGAACGATCACCTCAGCGTGTTCCTTGAGAAACGCCAAATCGTCGGCAAATGTTATTGCAGCCACTGTTGAATCCTCCTTATTGCAGCCCGCCGAGAAGGCGAAGCCGCCCAGAATAACCAGTAATACTACACGTCTCATCTTTGTCTCCTTACTTGTTTAGCATCTGTTGCGGAAAGCCGAAACTATCAATGTCACCCCTGCGAAATGGAACATCCGCCCGTGGCGGAGCAGGGGTCTATGGCGAAAAAACTGGATTCCTGCTTTCGCAGGAATGACAAATGCTGTTTCCACAACAGGAACTATTTAAGGCTTCCTGCAAAATTGTCAAGCATAAAAACCAGATTATATAAAGTTTGGAATAAGCATGGATAGGATAATACTCCCCAAGGATATTGTCAACGCTGATTATTCTCTCGGCTTATGCCTATTGGCTATTGACCTTTGGCCCGCTAAGTGGTAGTAATTGGCAACTACGAATACGACTCCGAATGAATTTGGAGACTGAATACTCGAATTCATGTTAAAGTGGAATAGAAGCGTGTGGTTATGGCTGAGAAAATAGTTAAAGTCGGGCTTGTTGGTTTTGGCACCGTCGGCAGCGGTGTTGCCAAGCTGATACTTGAAGACGGCGCAAGGATTGCCGCCAAAACGGGTATTCGCCTGCAGCTTGCCTGCGTTGTGGATGTCGATACGCAGACGCAGCGTTCTGTCAACCTGCCTGACGGTCTGCTTACCGACGATTTGAACCGGCTGCTTGGCGATGAGACCATCGAGATCGGCGTGGAAACGATAGGCGGCACCGATATCGCCAAAGAGGTGCAATTAGCCCTGCTCGATGCAGGCAAGGATGTTGTAACCGCGAATAAGGCGCTGCTTGCCGAACACGGCATCGAGCTTTACCGCGCCGCCCGCAAGAACGGACGGTGTATAGCATTCGAGGCCAGTTGTGCCGGAGGGATACCGATTGTCTCGGCCATCCGAAGCGGGTTGACGGCCAATAAGATCGCGGGCATGTACGGGATTGTCAACGGAACGTGCAACTACATCCTGTCCAATATGGCGGCGAAGGGCGAGGATTTCGCTGTGGCGCTGGCCGCGGCACAGGAAAAAGGTTACGCCGAGGCCGATCCTGCGCTTGATATAGGTGGCGGCGACAGTGCGCACAAGTTGGCAATTCTTGCGTCTATTGCCCTCGGATATGAGATAACACTCGACGATATTTTTGTCGAGGGAATAGAATCGATTTCCAGCGACGACATTCGTTACGGCGGGGAAATGGGCTATTGCCTCAAGCTACTTGCAATCGGCCAAATGGACGAGCAGAACAGAATCTCACTGCGTGTGCACCCGTCGTTTATCGCTAAGAATAGTGCTCTTGCTCGTGTCGGCGGGCCGTTCAACGCCGTGAGCATGTTCGGAAGTGCGGTCGGGCAGGTTATGTTTTACGGTCGAGGCGCAGGGATGATGCCGACCGCCAGTGCGATTGTGGCGGATATCATCGATGTTGCCATGGGCAATTCTCGCACCACTTTTAGACAGTTGTGTCTGAAGCCGAGGACCGAGATCGAACCGCTGATAAAAAGAATAGATGAGATTGAAAGCAGGTTTTACATCCGAATAATGGCCAAAGATCAGCCCGGTGTCGTGGCGAACTACGGGAAGATACTCGGTGATCATCAGATAAGTATTTCCGGGGCCTTACAGCACGAAGGGCGAGGACCGGATAATACCGTCCCGGTGGTGATCACCACGCATATTACGCAGCAGAGAAACATGACCGCGGCCCTGAATGACCTCGCCGAAGAGGATGTATTCAGCGGCAAGCCGGTGTGCATCAGGATTGTTGACATCCCAGAGGACAAGGATTAGCCCCGCATCACGTGGGCAAGAGGCAGATGATAAAATATGCAATTATCGTCCCGGACGGCGCAGCCGATGAACCGCTCGACGAGTTTGACGGTCAAACCCCGATCGAGGCCGCCGAGACGCCCAATATGGACACGATAAGCATCGAGGGCAGGCAGGGCCTCGTGCGGACGGTGCCCGCCGATATGGACCCGGGCAGTGACGTCGCGCAGATGAGCCTGCTCGGATACGATCCCAGGCGATATTATTCCGGGCGCGCGCCTATCGAGGCCATCGCCCGCAATATCAAGCTCTCGCCCGAGGACTGGGTATTCAGGTGTAATCTCGTCACGATTGCCGATGGCAAGATGGAGGACCACAGCGCCGGGCATATTTCGACTGAAGAGGCGAGCAAGCTGGTGAAAGAGTTGGACGAGCAACTCGGCAACGAGCAGATGCGGTTTCATTCTGGCGTGAGCTACAGGCATTTGCTTGTCTTCAAGGGTCGGGATTTCGATGTTAAGACTCATCCACCGCATGATCATATCGCCACGGCTGTTGAGAAACTTCTGCCGCGAGGTAAGGGGGCCGAGGTCCTTATCGACTTGATGGCGCGGTCGCAGCGGCTTTTTTCGAGTCACGATATCAATAAGGTCAGAAAGGACCTTGGCGAGAACCAGGTTAGCTCGATCTGGCTGTGGGGCCAGGGCAGACGTGCGCAGTTGGAGCGTTTCGAGAAGCGATTCGGCCTTAGAGGCGCGGCCATAACGGCTGTCGATCTGGTCAGGGGCCTGGCCAGGCTCATAGGCTTCGACTTGATACATGTGCCGGGAGCAACGGGTTTCGTCGATACGGACTATCGGGGCAAGGGCGAAGCGGCGGTTGAAGCTCTGGATGAATATGATATTGTCTTTGTTCACGTAGAGGCGCCGGACGAGGCGGCGCACAACGGCAACGCCCGGATGAAAAAGGAAGCGATTGAGCAAATCGATAAGCACGTTGTCGGGCCGGTGTTCGATGCGATGCGGGCCCGTGATAGCTGGCGCATACTCGTGATGCCGGACCACCCGACGCCGGTGGCCACCGGCGCCCATTCGCGCCAACCGGTGCCGTTTGCCATGGCCGGAACCGATGTTAAGGGGATCCTGCATACGACGTTTAGCGAGGCGAACGCCGCACAATCCGGGTTTAAAATTGAAAACGGATTCGAACTCATGGAGTACTTTCTGAGAAGTTGAGGATTGACCGAAAGGGTCGGATTTGGTACAGTGGCACGACCATCCTGGCCGTGTTTTCACGGCCGCATTGGAATTTTCGGCAGGATAATACTTATGGCGATAATAGTCCAGAAATTCGGCGGGACCAGTGTTGCCGATGCACCCAAGATTCGCAGGGCCGCTCACAGAGCCATCGACGCTGTTGAAAAGGGCTACGGGGTGGTCGTCGTTGCATCGGCGCGCGGCAAGCAAACCGATCAGCTTATTGCCGATGCTCTGGAGCTCAACCCGAATCCGCCTAAACGTGAGATGGACCAACTCATCAGTACGGGGGAGCAGCAGTCGGTCTCGCTTATTGCCATGGCCCTTGAAGCAATGGGACATAGTGCTATCAGCTTCACCGGCGGTCAGATCAGGATGATGACCGACGGAGCCTTTTCTCAGGCTCTGATAATGAGCATCGAGGCCGAGCGGATTCACAAACAACTCGAAAAGGGCAAGATCGTAATTGTGGCCGGCTTCCAGGGCATCGACAAAGATGAGAACATAACCACTCTCGGCAGAGGCGGCTCGGATACGACCGCTGTTGCCCTGGCCGTGGCGTTGGACGCCGAGCAATGCGAGATTTATACCGATGTCGATGGAATCTATACGACCGACCCGCGAATCTTCAAAGATGCGGTGAAAATGGACCGGATATACTATGACGAGATGCTTGAGATGGCCAGTCTTGGCGCTGGCGTGATGCATATACGAGCTGTCGGATTCGGAATGCGATATAATATGAAAATTCACGTGCGAAATAGCGGCAATAACAATACTGGAACAATAATCTCTGCTGAGGAGTCAGAAATGGAAGGTGTATCGGTATCAGGGGCAACGGTTCAAAGGGATATGGCAAAGATTGGTCTGGTGAAAGTCGATAACATTCCTGGCAATGCGGCCAAGGTGTTCGCGCATCTTGCAAAGGCCAAGGTTGTTGTCCACGACATCATCCAGACAGAGATCAGCAACCAAAAGGCGAACCTTTCGTTTATGATCGGGATTTCGGATATTGACGCAGCCAAGGCCGCCATCGATCAAATCAAGGAAGAAGTCAATTGCGAAGAGGTCTTCGTTAGGGACGATATTGCGGAGGTTTCGGTTGTCGGCATCGGAATGCGAACCCACTACGGAGTGGCGGAAACAATGTTCGGCGCGCTGGCCGAGGCCAAGGTTAATATCGATTCGATAACCACAAGCGAGATACGCATCAGTTGCGCAGTTGACAGGGACCAGGCCGACGAAGCCCTTCGAGCCGTGTGCCTTGCCTTTCAACTGGACAAGCAACCCCACGACCGAAAAAACAATTAACCCCGGTCTGAGAACGGAGATGTCGAGTCGTTTAATATCCGTATGCGGGATGAGTTGTCTAACGTAAAGACATTCCTGCACATTGATCAGACGAGATATCCTGTCAATCGTTGTACGACTTTTTTTCAGGGGCAGTGTAACTTTTTGACCTCAGCGCCTACTATCCTGTAACAACGGTTATAGAAAGCATAAGGCTTGGTGTGAAAGGAACTATACCCCGCAAGTGAAGAGATGCAAGTTTATCGTACACCGGAATTATTGAAGGAATAAGTCTATGAGCTTGGTGACAGCAAGCAACTTGTCAAAGGCGTATGCAAAGGGAGAGTTAAAGGTTGAGGCGTTAAAGGATGTGAATTTTGAAATAGAGCCGGCCTCTTTTGTCTCCTTCATCGGCCCGTCCGGCAGCGGCAAGACCACTCTCTTAAACCTCATTGGTTGTCTGGACAAACCGACTTCGGGCGCCTTGACGGTGGATCGCACAGATGTCTCAGGCCTTAACACGCGGACGGCGGCAGCTTTCAGGGGTATGAAAATCGGCTTCATATTCCAGGATTTCAATCTTATTCCCGTCCTTACCGTCTATGAAAATGTGGGTTATCCGCTTCTTATGGTACAAAACACCCCTTCGCCGCAAAGAAAAAAACGAATTCTAACACTACTCGAAGCAGTAGGAATGGCCGAAAAGAAGAACAAGTATCCTGACCAGATATCAGGCGGCCAAAAACAGAGGGTGGCTGTGGCAAGGGCATTAGTTACAAATCCAAAGCTTGTTTTAGCGGA
>JAUVXL010000191.1 GCA_030603595.1 Sedimentisphaerales bacterium
CGCGGACAGTGGGCGATGCGGCGCTTATGATGAACGTAATCGCGGGTCACGATCCGGCCGACAGCACGAGCGTCGGCGAGGCGGTGGCGCCTGTTTGTGACTATCTCGATAAATTGGATGAATCGGTCGAGGGGTTGCGGATAGGGGTTGTGCCTCAGTTCAATGCCGGCGCCGATGAGCCGGTGCGGGAGGCGATTGGTGCGGCGCTTGAAGTCTATAAGGCGGCCGGGGCGGAATTGGTCGAGGTGGAGATGCCTCATTCGGAGTATGCGATTGCTGCGTACTACGTGATAGCTACGGCCGAGGCGTCGAGCAATCTAGCGCGTTACGACGGGGTGCATTACGGCTACCGCAGCGAAAAGGCGGAGGATTATGTCGAAGTGTATTCGAAATCGCGGGCCGAGGCGTTCGGGAAGGAGGTCAAGAGGCGGATAATGCTCGGGACTTATGCGCTGTCGAGCGGCTATTACGATGCGTACTATCTCAAGGCGCTTAAAGTGAGGAATTTGATACGCCGTGATTTTACGAGGGCGTTCGAGAAGTTTGACTGCATTATGATGCCGGTGGCGCCGACGACGGCCTTCAAGATTGGCGAAAAAATCAATGACCCGCTGACCATGTATCTCTCGGATATTTATACGATAGCCGCCAATTTAGCCGGTATCCCGGCCATTAGCATTCCCTGCGGGTTTGATGGGAATAATCTTCCGATTGGTTTGCAGATACTTTCTCCGGCGTTTAGCGAAGAGAAGTTGTTGCGAATAGCAAGAATGTTGGAGGCCCGGACTGATTGGCACAACAAAAAGCCGTTAGAATGCCGGTAAAAGTCAAGTTGATAGATTATTTAAGCAGGCGGATGAATTCTTCCACGGTAAGTCCGGAATGTCTGATGAGGCTACGTAGAGTTCCAGGGTCGAGAACTTTATGGTTGGGCACAGAAAGAGTAGGCCTGATGCCTTCTTTCTCCATAATGATATGAGGGCCGACTTTTCTAATCAGCCAACCCGCTTTTTGAAACGCACGCACAGCTTGTCGGCCAGAAGCATCCCGAGGCAGTTTGGCCATTTACACTACTACCTCGCAAATTATATCCTCTTTATGTTTGAGCTTATCCGCCTCGGCTCGTTTATTCAATACCTCAAGGCAGCCCTTCATAGCATCTTTAATGTTGGCCATAGCCTCCTCAACAGTGGCGCCCTGGGAGACACAGCCTACAATAGCAGGGCATTCAACCACGAAACCGGAGACTTCACCGGGACGGACAATTACTTTGTACTTCATATTATCACCTCCAAGAGGAAATATATTACACCTTTAGGTACTTGGATTCTTAATCTTGTAGAACTACCGACAGTATATCAAACCGAGGTAGAATGTTCAAGAAAATTTTGTCCTTAGAGGGTTCTTTATGATAAAATGACAGGGGATTCGAGATACGAGATGTGATAAATGGTTGATTTGCAATATGAGGTCATCGTAGGTTTGGAGATTCATGTGCAGTTGTGCACGGAGAGTAAGATGTTCTGCGCGTGTGCTGTGGAGTTTGGCGCGCAGGCCAATAGCAGGGTTTGTCCGGTTTGTATGGGGATGCCGGGTGTTCTGCCTGTTATGAATAAGAAGGCGTTCGAGTATTCTGTTCTTGCGGGGCTTGCGCTTAATTGCGAGATACCTTCTTTTACGAAGTGGGACCGGAAGAGCTATTACTATCCGGATTTGCCGAAGAATTACCAGATAAGCCAGTATGATTTGCCTTTGGCGAAGGATGGTTTTATTGAGATACCTGTTTTGGTTGACGCTCGAGAAGACACGGCCAGGATGGCCGTGGCACGAGGGGATGCGGCCGGGACGAAAAGGATTGGGATAATCCGGGCGCACCTCGAGGAGGATGCGGGTAAGAATCTGCATACTGCGGGTAATTTCTCTCAGGTGGATTTGAACAGGACGGGTACGCCTTTGCTTGAGATTGTCACCGAGCCGGATTTGAGCAGTGGGGCCGAGGCGAGGGCGCTGGCGGTTGAGCTTCAGCGGATGGTCAGGTATCTGGGCGTATCGGAAGGAGATATGCAGAAGGGGCAGATGCGGTTCGAGCCTAATATCAATCTGATTATCACCAAGGACGGCAAGGAATACAGGACGCCGATAGCGGAGATCAAGAATCTCAACAGCTTTCGGGCTTTGGAGAAAAGCGTTGAATACGAGGAGCACAGACAACTCGATGAGTTCCTGGAGACGGGCAGAGTGCTGAAAATGGGCAGTAAGACGACGCGTGGGTGGGACGATGAGCGTGAGGTTACGGTTTTGCAGAGAGAAAAAGAGGAGGCGCACGATTACCGTTATTTCCCCGAGCCGGACCTTGTGCCGGTGGAGATGACGGATGCATGGCTGGATGAGATTCGGGGACGTTTGTGTGAGCTTCCGCTTGCCAGGCAGGTGCGGTACGTTGCCGAGTTCAAACTGAGCGATTACGATGCCGGCGTGGTGACGGGCGAGCGGGCGACGGCGGATTTCTTCGAGGCGGCTGTCGATGCAGGCGGCGAACCGAAGCGCGTTTGCAATTTGCTGACGCAGGTGGGGCTGAAGCTTGCCAATGAGAAGGGGTGCGGTGTGGATGAGTTAAGTGTGACCGCTGAGAGTGTCGCGGAATTAGCCGGGATGGTTGGGAGTGGGAGCGTCAGCGCCGGCGCAGCGGCGACGATATTTGGGGCAATGGGCGAGACGACCAAGGAACCGGCGGTGCTGGCTGAGGAGTTGAATCTGATTCAGAAGAGCGATGCGGGTGAGTTGGCGGCGATAGTCGCTGAGGTTCTGGCGGCTAATCCTCAGGCGGTCGAAGACGTTACGGCCGGGAGCAAGAAGAGCAAGAAGGCCAGGGGTTTTCTGCTCGGACAGGTTATGCAGAAGACCAAGGGACAGGCGAATCCGAAGGTTGTCTCCGAGATTCTGGCCGGGAAATTGGGTTGATTGGCAAGGATATGCATCTATGGAGACAGCAGCAGGAAGAGCGAAGATCTCATCGAGGAGATCGAAGGGTTAATCTCCCATGTAGAAAAGGGTGGGCGGGATCGTACTGACGGTGAGCAGAGAGACGACTCAGTACAGAACTTTGAGAGTGAACTGCGAGAGATTTTCGAGCACACGGCAGTTGGGATGTATCGGACTGCTCCGGATGGGCGAATTCTGCTGGCGAATCCGGCCTTGGTCCGTATGCTGGGCTTTTCCGGCTTTGAAGAGTTGGCGCAGCGGAATCTTGAGGAAAGTGGGTTCGAGCCTGATTACAGTAGAGAACTCTTCAAACAGCGCATCGAAAAGGATGGGAAAGTTGTAGGATTGGAGTCGGTTTGGATGACACGGCATGGGAAACGCCTGGTTATCATCGAGAATGCGAGGGTGGTGCGTGACCAAGGCCAAGACGTGCTATACTACGAAGGAACTGCCGAGGACATCACCGAGCGCAAGGAGGCCGAGGAAGCGCTGCGATACCGGTTGGAATTCGAGAGGCTTATTAGCACTTTGTCCACGCGGTTCATTGAGCCAGGCGACATCGACCGAAAGATTAACGAGACGCTCGCGGCCATTGGCGAGTTTGTGGGGGTCGATAGGGCCTATGTCTTCCAAGTCCGCGACGACGGCATGACGGTGGATAATATGTATGAGTGGTGCGCCGAGGGCGTCGATGCCCAGATAGACAATCTTAAGGGTGTCTCGATAGCTGAGGAGCTTCCGTTGTTTTGGAAGGCAATGATGGGCCACGAAGTTTTCCATGTGGCTGCGGTTGCCGAGTTACCCGCCGAGGCGAAGCTCGAAAAAGAGCATTTCGAGATGCAGGACATCCAGGCGGTTGTCGTTGTTCCCATGCTGATTCAAGGGAAGTTGAGCGGATTTCTCGGCTTTGACTCCGTTCGTTCCAAGAAGACCTGGCCCAGCGATATCATCGCGTTGCTTCAAATTACGGGCGAGAACATCTCGCTTGCGCTGGCTCGCAAGAAGGCGGAGGCGGCGCTTCGGGAGAGCGAAGGCGTGCTTCGCGCCACGCTCGAATCAACCGCCGATGGCATCCTCGTGATAGGGGAAGATGGGAAGATGGTGGACGCCAATTCCCGGTTCGCCGAAATGTGGCAGATACCACAGCCGGTTCTGGACTCGAGAGATGACGAGACACTCCTGGCCTTCGTCTCGGATCAATTGCAGGATTCAGAATCTTTTCTCAGGAGGATTCGTTATCTGTACGGATCACCAGAGGATGATCTTGATTTGCTTCAGTTCAAAGATGGTCGAGTCTTCGAGCGATTCTCCCGGCCATTGGTCCGAGACGGCATGGTGGTCGAACGAGTTTGGTCTTTTCGTGACATCACCGAGCGCAAGAAAGCTGAGGCGAAGGCGCGGGAGCATCAGAGCGAGCTTGCTCACGTTTGGCGTGTGAACACGATGGGTGAGATGGCTTCGGGTCTTGCTCACGAGCTTAATCAGCCGCTTTGTGCTATACTGAACTATGCAAATGCGTCGCTTCGAATGATGAAAAACGATGTGGCTGCGTCGGGCGAGCTTATCGATCCGATCGAGCAGATCGCCACTCAGGCTGAGCGGGCCGGCGAAATCATTAAGCGTATAAGGGGGCTGGTCGCCAAGCGCAAACCTCACACGTCAGCGGTCGATATCAATAGCCTCGCGAGGGAAGTCGTGGAAATGGAGAAATCCGAGGCAAACCTGAAGAGTATTACCATGCAATCGGAGCTTGCCGAAGACGTGCCGCAAGTATTTGTCGATAATGTGGAAATCGAAGAGGTTATTCTTAATCTGGTTAGGAATGCTTTTGATGCGATGAGTGATGTATCGGTTGAGCGGCGTGAGGTGACTATTGTGACGTGCATGACGAAGAATGATGCGGTGGAGATTTGCGTGCGTGATACGGGTAAAGGTCTTGCCGATCTTGGCGAGGAGATATTTGATTCGTTTTTTACCACGAAAGTTGATGGGCTGGGGATAGGTCTGTCGATCAGTCGGACTATTGTCGAGTCGCACGGCGGGAAACTATGGGCCGAGACTAATCCTGATTGCGGGGCGTCATTTCGGTTCACTTTGCCGGTTAAAGGTGCGTAATCCTATCGCAGAGAGGTTCTTATGTTTTGCGGGAAAAAGGCTTTGTATTCTTATGGATGTACGTGTTTAGCCGGAGAAGTGACTTGGCAGCGTCGTGGCGTAGTACGGGCTTCCAGCCCGTGCAAACACGGCCATGATGGCCGTGCCACCAGGAAATTTGGCATAGTTCAAATAAGTCGGATTCCGGGTAACATTATTTGTGGCAGCCTCATCCCCTGGGGATGGGGATGGTTGCATCGCTCTTGGAGTTTTGCCATCCCCAAGCTGCGCTTGAGGCTGCCACCGAGAATTGAACCATAGCGGGGAATTTGGGCAGATGGCTGGAATTATCGGGCTAAGAAATTGATTGATTTATCGAGGATAGCTCGTACAATGCATATACATTCCACGATATTTGCAGCAGGGCAAGCGAGACAAAGTGTGGGGTGAGGGGTAGTCTTTTGCGCCGAAGGCGATGGTCCCAAGGCCGAGTTGTGGCGGGCATAGAAAACGGTGCAATAGGATTGTTGTTAATACGATTTGTTAAGAGAAGCAAAAATGAGTAGGCAAAAGAATCCTCGATCCGGGAAGGATAGGCCAAGCGCAAGCAACGAGCAACTCAAAGCTGCTCACGACCAGTTGCAAGCGAGCGAGCAGCAGCTTAGGGCTGCGAACCAGCAGTTGGATGCGGGCAATCAACAATTGCGAGCCGCCAACGAGCAGTTGGCGGCGGAGGAAGCTGAATTGCGTCAGGCGCATGACTTCCTGGGCAGACTCATTGACTACGCTAACGCTCCTATCATCGTTTGGGACCCCAAGTTTAGGGTTACGAGGTTCAACGGTGCTTTTAAACGCATGACGGGGTACACAGCCGATGAAGTTGTTGGGCAAGAGCTAAACATACTTTTCCCTAAGGCAAGCCGGAACGAATCGCTGGAGAATATCAAACACACCTTGAGGGGTGAGTATTGGGAGTCGGTGGAAATTCCGGTTCTTTGCAAAGATGGTGATATTCGAGTAGCACTGTGGAACTCGGCAAACGTATATGCTGAGGATGATACGACTCTTTTGGCCACCATTGCCCAAGGGCAGGACATCACGGAGCGTAAGCGCGCCCAGGACGAACTCCAGGTTGCTCACGACCAGTTGCAGGCGAGCGAGCAGCAACTCAGGGCTGCGAATCAGCAGTTGGACGCGAGCAATCAACAATTAGGGGCCGCCAATGATCAGTTGCGGGCGGACGAGCAGGAGATCAAAGCAGCAAATCAACAGTTACGAGCCAACGAGCAGCAGCTTAAAGCCGCGAACCAACAGTTGCGGGCCGACGTCATCGAGCGGAAGAAGGGGGAAAAGAAGATCAAGGCATCGCTTAGAGAGAAAGAGGTGCTTCTGAAGGAGGTTCATCATCGAGTTAAGAACAATATGCAGGTAATATCGAGTATTCTGAATCTTCAATCGAAGCACATCGAGGATGAACAGGCATTGAAGATGTTCAAGAACGGCCAGAGCCGTATCAGGTCGATGGCTATGGTGCACGAGAAGTTGTACGAATCGGCGGATTTAGCCGGGATTGATTTCGCCGAATATGTGCAGAGCACTACAAGCTACCTGTTCAGTCTGCACGGAGTGAGCGGCGTTGTTCGATTGGATATAGATATCAAAGATATTTTTCTGGACGTCAGTACGGCAATTCCCTGCGGTCTGATTATCAATGAACTGGTTTCAAATTCTCTAAAATATGCCTTTGGCGACGGGCGAGAGGGCGAGATATTGATAAAGCTTTATTCGGATAAGGCCGGCAAGCTCACATTGGTTGTTGAAGACGATGGCATTGGATTTTCAAAAGACGTGGACTTTAGAAAGACCGAGTCGTTGGGTATGCAGTTGGTGATTATGTTGGTAGAGCAGCTTGGGGGCGCGATAGAGCTTGACAGGAGCAAAGGAACGGCGTTTAAGATTACATTTGAAAGGGCCGGGAATAGTCTTTAGGATAAGGTTGGCTGGGTAGTCATTGCGAGGGCTGAAGGCCCGTGGCAATCTCCGGTGTTCGATAAGGTTTGAGATTGCCGCGTCGGCCTTGAAGCCTCCTCGCAATGACAATTGGGCGAATCATTTTTGGCAGAGTATTAGGAGCCGGGAGGCGATAAAATGGCACGGGTAAAGATATTGGTTGTGGAAGACGAAGGCATCGTCGCCAAAGATATTGCGGATACGTTGAAAAAGCAGGGTTATGATGTTCCTGCTATTGCTTTTTCCGGGGAAGAAGCCGTTGAAAAGGCAGGTCGGATGCGTCCGGATTTGGTGTTGATGGATATAGTGCTCAAAGGCCGGATGGACGGCATAGAGGCTGCCGGGCAAATCCGCGAGCGTTTCGATATTCCTGTCTTATACCTCACTGCTCATACGGACGATGAGACGATAAAGCGGGCCAAGATAACGGAGCCATTCGCCTACATAACCAAGCCGTTCGAGGCGAGAGAATTACGGACCAACATTGAGATAGCTCTTTACAGGCATAAGGCCGAGAGGAAGATTCTTGATTATCAAGCGCAGCTCAAGTCTCTGGCCTCGGAGCTGGCGCTGGCCGAGGAGCGCGAAAGGCGGCGCATCGCTGTGGAACTGCACGATGGGATCGGGCAATCTTTGGTGATATCCAAGCTCGGGTTGGATGAAGTGCGCGGTTCCGAGTCTTCGGCGGCGCTTGGCGAAGCCGTCAAGAAAGCCAGCAAGGGGATCGAGCAGATAATCAGCAAGGTCAGTTCGTTATCATTTGATCTGAGCTCTCCTATCCCGTATGACCTGGGTCTTGAGGCGGCCGTGGCCGACTGGCTCGACGAGCGAATGGGGAAAGACTATGTTATCGCAACGGAGTTTGAAGACGATGGGCAGCCTAAGCCTCTGGATGATGATATTCGTGCCGTTTTGTTTCGCGATGTGCGAGAGTTGCTCATGAACGTTGTTAAGCACGCCGGAGCGAAGAAGGTGAAAGTCTTTATCGGCGCAGTCGCCGGGCGGATACAGATCAGCGTTGAAGACGACGGATGTGGGTTCGATCCGGCCAGGGTCGCTGCGACGGCGGCCAAGGCGGGTAAATTCGGGTTGTTCAGCATTCGGGAGCGATTGAAACAGTTGGACGGCGGTATTGAGATTGAATCTGCGCCCGGCTCCGGAACGAGAGTTACAGTCACGGCGCCGCTAAAAGGCGAAGAGACTGCGAAGATAAGGAAACGGGTATCTCTAACGGGGGAGTAATCTGTAAGGGGAAAGATATGTGTGACGGGATGAAGATAGACAAGAGCAGTAATATCAG
>JAUVXL010000166.1 GCA_030603595.1 Sedimentisphaerales bacterium
GTTTGTGCGATACATTTGCGACCTCCATGTGCAAGCATTTTGGGCGTATTTCTATAATTCCTTTTCACTTGCAATACTATAAGTCATATGTATCGCATTGTAAATACTAAACTTAAATTCTACACAGCAAGCCCTACTTAACAAAAGAAAAAATCGTTTCCTGTTTTTTTCTTTTTAACGCGAACGTATTGTATCATAAGAAGTTGGGTGGTTATTGAAGAATCCCGATAAATCGGGATTCTTCAACAATATAGGCCTAACCTGCAATTTTGCAGAACTCATACTTGTCCAAATGAGGCGAATGGGCAGCCAAACCAGGACTGCCCACGCGAAGACTAACCATATTGGTTATAAGATTATAGCCCTATTATCGCCAAAATGCAACAGCGCCGCTACTAATAATTACTATTTATTTAGCTTCTACCGCCCCTCTTTGCCAAACCGCCGCCATCGCTGAGGCCGTTATAATGCAGACAAACACGAATATCGCCGCGGGCATCGCGGCCTTTTCGCCAAAGTGCTCCAACGCCAATACGGTTCCCAACCCGGCATTTTGCATGCCAATTTCAATCGTCAGCGTTCGCCTGCGGCGTCTCTCCATCGTGAAAGCCGATCCAACAGCGTACCCGCCCAACATCCCGTAAACGTTTAGTATCACTCCCACCATCAGAACGACTGCGGTAACCTGAGCGAGACGTTCCTTATTCAGTGCTATCACCAATGAGCAGATGAATATGATAAACGTTACCGATATGGCAGGGAATACGGGGAGGATCTTTTCGATTTTTTCCTTCAAATAGTGTCTGACCCCAAAGCCGATGAACAGGGGCACTACGACCATAAGCATCACGTCCACCACCATCGACCAGAACGGCACGGGCAGTCGCGAGCCGGCCAGGAGAAGCGTTAATCCCGGCGTCAAGAGCGGGCAGAGCAGAGTCGAGACCGTCGTGAGCGACACCGAATAGGCGGTGTCGGCTTCGGCGATATAGCACATTACGTTGCTCGCCATCGCCCCGGGGGCCGAGCCGGTCAGTATCAGGCCGACGGCAATCTCTGTCTCTAACTTGAAGAGCCGGGCCAATACAAAGGCCCCCAACGGCATAATTGTAAACTGCGCCGCCGAGCCGATGAGCACGATGACAGGCCGACGGGCGATCCGCTTGAAGTCATCGACCCGCAGAACCGCTCCAATCCCGAACATCGTCAAAGAAAAGAACAGCTTATTGTAGGGCTTCAACGCAACAAACCAGCCCGGCCAAACATACGCTACGGCCCCAAAGACCACGACCCATATAGCGAAGTACCGAGTATAAAACGATAATATCTTGTTCATCATGATCGATAGTATAAATCCCTGTTTTGAAAGTGACAATCCGAAACTCGCTGCGTGCTCAAACCGGGTGTGGCCGGATTTTCTGGCAACCCAACTCGTTCGGGATGAGGAGGAGGTGCATGAATCGATGACCACGCCCCCCTTGTCATTCTGAGCCTCCCCCCTTGTCATTCTGAGCCGAAGGCGAAGAATCTGGGTGAGCAGCAGGCGAACCATTTGACTATGAAACACTCCCCCGCCCGACAACGCAGATACCTCGCTGCGCTTGGGATGACAGTGGGGCCAAACAGGGTGACAAATGAGTGTAACACCTTGTTATCAAGAAGATTACGCCGTGCCAGAAAAGTCAGCCGCGCCCACTAAACCCGCGCTTGTTTACACAGTCAAGAATTGGTATACTCCGGATAGATCCTCTTGAAATTGAATAAGTCGCCAATCGGAGCCGACAACTTATGACGAAAGCCCTTCTTAGTTGGTTTGTTGTAGCCTGCGTACTGTTTCTCGCTCAGCCGGCGGTTTGTGCGGACTGGCCCCAGTTTCGCGGTCCGTGGGGGATGGGGCTGGCCTCGGCGCCGGGCGATACCGGGAAAATCGGCCTTCCGCTGCGTTGGAGCGAGACGGAGAACGTAAGGTGGAAGACCGCCATCCCCCATCGCGGTTGGTCCACTCCGGTTGTGATGGAGGGGAAGGTCTGGCTGACTACGGCGACGCCAAAGGGCAATGATTTCTTCGCAATTTGCGCCGATGCCGAAACCGGTCGAATCCTTCTGGATAAGAAGCTGTTTCATTCAGACAACGCCGAGCCGCTTGGCAATGACACCAACTGTTACGGCTCGCCCTCGCCGACAATCGAGCCGGGGCGGGTGTATATCCACTTCGGCAGCTATGGGACGGCCTGTCTGGATACCGCCGACGGCGAGGTCATTTGGCGGCGCACCGACCTGCCGTGCCGCCATTATCGTGGTCCCGGCTCGTCGCTGGTCCTGTTCAAGGACCTGCTCATTTTGACAATGGACGGTGTCGATGTTCAATATATGGCCGCCCTCGATAAGAAAACCGGGCAAACCGTCTGGAAGACCGACCGCACCGCCGACTGGAATGACCTTGATTCCGACGGCAAGCCGAAGCGCGAAGGCGATCTGCGCAAGGCCTACGCCACGCCGCTGATAGTTGAGGCCAACGGAAAGATGCAGATGCTCACCGCCGCAGCCAAGGCCGCCTACAGCTACGACCCGCTCACCGGCGAAGAGCTTTGGAAAGTCCACCATACCTGCTACTCGGGCGCCTCGAGTCCGCTATTCGGGCATGGACTTGCCTACTTCAATACCGGTTTTCCAAGGCCCGAACTGTGGGCCGTCCGTGTTGACGGCAAAGGCAATGTAACCGATACTCACGTTGCCTGGAAGACGAGGCAGGCCGTCCCCCAAATACCCTCGCCGCTGCTCATCGGCGGTATGATTTTCATGGTCAGCGATACCGGTGCGATCACTTGCCTGGATGCTGTGACCGGCAGCGAGATTTGGAAAGAGCACGTGAAGGGGCGATTCGCCGCCTCGCCGCTCTACGCCGACGGACGCATCTACTGCTTCACCCAGAAGGGCCAAACGATAGTGCTAAAGGTCGGCCGGAAATATGAACTCCTGGCCACGAACACGCTCGATTCCGGCTTTATGGCCTCCCCGGCCGTTGCCGGCAAAGCCCTTTTTCTGAGAACGAAAACCCACCTCTACAGAATAGAAGCACCCTGATCGGCCACTGGCTCTGGCAGGCCCCGTGGTGCAAATAGACGGAGTGGGGCTGTTGAAAAAGTTCGAATTCACCACGACCGGTGGCACGGTCAAACTTGTTTGGCCGTGTCCAGACACCGACTCACCACCAAGGGTGGCACGGTCAAACTTGTTTGGCCGTGTGTCCAGACCATTGCTATGGGGTTTTTCAACGGCCCCGGAGTCACGAGTTCGCCTCCGGCGAAAGTAGTCTTGCGGCGGTCTTGGCGGCGTAGGTTATTATGATGTCTGAGCCGGCGCGTTTTACACAGGTCAATGCCTCCATCATGGCCGCATCCTCTTCCAGAAGGCCCGCCTTGACGGCTGCATTTATCATCATATACTCCCCGCTGACAAAATAGGCCGCTATCGGGCAATCGAAACGGGTCCTGGCGCGCTGTATGATGTCTAAAAAGCACAGGGCCGGCTTTACCATGATGATATCGGCGCCCTCTTCAATATCCAAGGCGATCTCCTGCATCGCCTGGTCGGAGTTTGCAGGGTCCATCTGATAGCCCCTTCGGTCGCCGAACTGCGGCGTCGAATCGATGGCGTCTCTGAAGGGCCCGTAGAACGCCGATGCGTACTTCGCCGCGTAAGACATAATGGCCGTATCATAGAAGCCGTTTTCCTCCAAGCACTGGCGGATATAGTGGATTCGGCCGTCCATCATATCCGAGGGCGCGATGATATCTGCGCCTGCCTGGGTGTGGGAGAGGGCGACCTTGGCCAGCAGTTCGCATGTGGCGTCGTTATCGACTCGGCCGTCCTTGATTACGCCGCAGTGGCCGGTGGTGGTGTATGCACAAAGGCAGACATCGGTGATGACCAGTAAATCCGGGACAGCGTCTTTGATTCTTCTGATAGACTCCTGCACGGCGCCGTCCTCGGCCCAGGCCTCTGAGCCGGATTCATCCTTGTTTTCGGGCAGCCCGAACAGCAGGACGGCGGGTATGCCCAGAGAGGCGACCTCGGCGGCCTCGGCGGCGATCAGGTCCGGCGAGAGGCGAAAACACCCGTCCATAGACTCGATAGGCTCTTTGAGCCCTTCGCCCCGGCAGGTGAACAGAGGATAGACCAAATCATCGACACTCAAACTGCTCTGGCGGACCAGCCTTCGCATGGCGCCACTGCTGCGAAGCCGACGCATCCTGTGCTCGGGAAAGCCCATCGCTTACCACCTTTCTACAAACAAAACCGATTTGCTGTAATGGGCCATATAATACCCGAATCGATAAGGCTGTTCCACCCCATTTTTGCGGGTCGTTCAATAATTGGTGAGACTACAGCAGTTGCGTGAACATGCGTGACTGTGGTATAGTGTAGGTTCAAAAGGAGTTGACTATGACACAGAAACGACCAGTTTGGCGCATACCTGGGCGTGGGGGCGGGATGCGGTTCTTAGTCTGTACGGCAGGGCTGCTGTTGATCACGGCGTGTGCCTGGGGAAAGGATTATTATATTGATCCGGCCAACGGCAGCGATGCCGGCAATGGGGGCAAAGCCGCTCCGTGGAGGTCGTTTAGAAACGTCATCTCCTACTACAAGCCCGAGTACAGGCCGGCCGGCTGGGTGGAATTGACCGGCGGCGACTGCATCTATCTTGCCAACGGCGTCTATAGCGAGACATTCCATCCGGGGGCATGGCGACAAGGGCCCACGGGCGGCGGGGCGTTCGTTGCGTATTTCCGGGGCTTGCGCAGCGATACGGGCAGGCCTTTTCGAATCAGGGCCTTGCCGGGACATAAGCCGGTGATCAATCCTCGGGGCAAAGGGATCGGACTGTCAATCTTTCAGTCGAGCAACTGGGAGGTTGAGGGCGTTGAAGTAGCCAACGCCTACGGACGCGGAATCAGCCTGAATGAGTCGAAGAAGGTTCGGCTGCGCAAAGTTCATATCCACGATACGGACGGCGTGGACAACAATAATATCGCGGGATTATACATTACCGATTGCCGGGATGTGCTCATCTTTAATTGCGTTTTCAACGACAACTACGACAGGACCTGCGCCGATACGGCCGGCAAGGCCACGGAGAACAGCACCAACGTCGTTATATTCGGCGGGATGCAGGGCGGCGACATTACGATCGGCAATTGCCGGATTTATCAATCGCTGCCGCTAACCGACAAGCTCTCCGGAGGCGGGATCAAATACAAGCATGCCTCGAGAGTGCCGGACGCGCGATTTAGCGTGTATAGGAATGTTTTCAGAAACTGCAAGTTCTTTGCATTCGGATCGGGCACGGCAAATACGCACTTCCATCACAACCTAATCATAGGCGGGGCCGGGATAAGCAGCAGGGACTTCGGCGGAGTCACTCACCAGACAAATCAGACCTTCGAATACAACACCATTTACAATAGCACGGGTCTTCAAATGAACCCGACAATCAGATGGAGAAATGAGAAATTCCCAGACGATCCGAAGAATATCATCTTCAGGAACAATATCATTGTCGATGACGTGGAGACATACTCGAAGGAGCGGGGGATAGTGACTGTCGGCACTTATATGCCGGACGAGGTGTATGATGCTACAGCCGGCCGGTTGAAATTCGAGAATAACTGCTATTTCAATCCGCGCACAGCCGTTCAATTCAGCATGGGCGCGGGATTCAACTACAAGGACGGATACCGAAAAGGAGACACATACTCGCTACAGCAGTGGCAAAAGGAATACGGATATGATGCCGGTTCCATCGAGGCGGATCCGTTATTTGTCGATGCGGACAAGGGCGACTTTCGGCTGCGGGCGGACTCGCCGTGCGGCAATCTTGGCAGATACGGCATGCCCGACGGAGTGCCGCTCTCGGTCGGAAGGTGACGCTTCGGACTGTTGATCATCTGCATCGGCTGATACGGCCGAAGGATGAGCGGATTTATCCGCCTGACTGCAAGTCGAGGGCGGTTTTTTGCACGTCCGACCATACGCGAAGAAAATTGGCCGAGCATATTTTTCTTATGTCTTGTTCGGTGTAGCCTTTTTTCAGGAGTTCGAAGATCAGGTTCGGATAGCAGGAGACATCTTTCAAGCCGATCGGCAGGTTGTCGCCCACGCCATCGTAGTCCGAGCCTAAGCCGACGTGATCTATGCCGACGAGCTTAACGACATGATCGACGTGAGCAACTACGTCTGAGATGTCGGCGTCGGCGATTGGGTGCTCCTGCACGTATTTGTCAACGTATGCCTCCTTTTCCTCGCCGGTCAGACCGTGTTTTTCAATATGCTTTAGAACATGCTTCCTGCGTCTTGCGAAGCTCTGGTTCACTCGTTTGCTGACAAACATCGAGCCGAAGTTGATCTGGATGGCGCCGCCTTTGTCGGCAAGTAGCCTTATCATCTCGTCGCTCATGTTGCGTTCGAAGCCGGGCGTAAAAGCTCGGCAGCACGAATGTGTCGCGACGACCGGCGCCTTGGAAAGCTCGATGATCTGAAAGAAGGTCTCGTCGGAGACGTGCGAGACATCGATGATCATGCCTATCCGATTCATCTCCGGCACGAGTTTCTTGCCGAAGGGGCTGAGGCCATGCCATTTTCGCTCTTCGTCGAAGGATGAGTCGCAGATGTGATTGCACTTCGAGTGGGCAGGGGTGATATAGCGAACGCCGCGGTCGTAGAAGTGCTTCAAATTGGCGAGCTTTCCTTCGATAGGCGCTCCGTTTTCAATTGCGATGACGATGGAGACTTTGTCGTCGCCGAATTGTTGCCTGAGGTCGTCCGGCGAGCGTGCGAGGACGAACTTGTCCGGCCATTTTTCGGCCCAGCCTTCGATCATGTCAATCGTTTCTTCCGCAACGGTATATGCCGTGCCGTCGTCCTCGCGGTCCGGCGGGACATACGCAGCCATAAAAACCGCATCCAGGCCCCCGGCCCGGGCGCGCGGATAATCGAAATCCCCGCTCGGCGTCCTGACGGAGATATCCTGCTGCTCTTTTCGCAGACGCCAGGGAGCATCCTGGTGCGTATCGACGATCATAAATTTCTGCGCCAATTCATCAGCTTTGCTTCGTAATTGCTTTTCTTCTTCCATGCTTAGTTGCCTTGTGCAACCGACGATGGAGAAAGCCGCCGCCGCCGCGATTGCCAGTGAGAAAATTAGTTTTTGCGTTCTATACATTAAGCTGATTTCCAATACGTATGCTGCTTGGTCCCGTGCATATCCGAGAACGTCATTTCCGTGACAATACCCGATCAGCCTCCTCCAAAGCCGAGAGATAAACGCCCCTGGAGTAGCTCGTCAGCATCTGTGATGCCGCTGTTTTGTCCCTTGTGTACAAGTTGCGAGCAGCTTGTTCAAGCGAATTCTGCATGGCGAAGGCGTTTTCTTCGATTTTCAGGGCTTGGGTTTGGTGCGTTCGATTGCCTCGGCGCCGGCGGCATCGACTTTGTTGTAGAAATTGGAGAATGTCCAGAATGCCCGCATCGCATCGGCCCGGAAAGGGGATTCGACGACTCGGTTGTATAATTCCTTCGATGGCCTTTGCGCCGAACCGGCGGCGAAGCCGGCCGGAAAATCGGAAATGCCGAAGTGAAAGGGAATAAAAAACGACGTCCGCGGCGAGGCCAGGCACATCCAATAGACAATGCCGATATCCAGAGGTTTTTCGCCGCGCAACTGGGCGACAAAGCTCGTCTGCGTCGCGCCGCTGCAAATGGGACAGGCAGTATCGCAGACGATTGTCTTCGATGATGAGGATTGGGACTTTTTGCCCTTGTTGTCGTGCCGAAGAATCTCCATGATCTCGCGTGCGCCGATCTTGCCTCGCGGCGCAACGGAGAACGGCAGGTCCAGGCCCGGCTCGATTGGCTTATCGGCGACGTATTGCAGGCCCGCCCACTGTCGCCCGGAGTTGGACGGGTTGGATGCCGCCCTGGGATTCGCATAGACGGCTGCGAAATCAAAGGGCTTATTCTCTTTCGGGTCGTACCAGCCGCGCTTGACGGCGTATTCTATGATATCGTCCGATGCAAGGAAGTTATTCGTATCGGATAGATCCACCTGACGCACCGTATATGTATTCGCCACCATTGCTATTCTTTCGTCGCCGACGCGCTGGGCCAGCCAGTGCTTGCCGTTGACCACGCAGAAGAGCCATCCTTCGTCCGGGTCGCAGATGATATAGGTTCTGCCCGAATCGATATAGCCGAAGCGCTCGACGAGCTTACCGGCTAACAGGACGCCCTGGCGTGCGGTCCTTGCACGTTCGGCTACGAGACGCCGAAGCATATAACCAATCCCGCCGTCGGTTATCTCGGCCTTGTCCTCACGCGAGGGGCAGTTATCCGAAGCCACGCCGACGCCCCATTCGTTGATATAGCTGTCCGAGAAAAGCATCCCCGGCATCTCCGACCATATATAGGCCCAGGTTTCATCGACCTGGTCGAGTTGGCCGCCGTTGCGCAGCGTTACTTTTTCGCCCGATGAGTGCCTCTTGCGCGGAACCTTGCGATGATGAACAATTTGAGGCGGCGCGTCGTCTTCATTGTGGGCCATAATCACATAGCCATCCGTCGAAGCATTCTTACCCACTACTATCGAAAAGCACCCCTCACAACGCGGCGTCTGTAACAGCAATACTACGCCGGCGACCAGCAAAGCGACGAATGGCAATTTGCCGGCTGTACTTCTTCTTATTCTCATATTCACGTCCTCGTCAAATCAGTCGCACTACCTGTCTTCGCTCGCAGCCACAACAACCGCGCACGAGGCGTCGCCGGTGACGTTCACGACGCTGCGGCACATATCCAGTATGCGTTCGGCGCCCCAGATGATCGCTATGCCTTCCAGCGGCACAACAACCATGCTGATTAGCTTGATGAAAATCGAGCCGAGCGGCTTGATATAGCCGACAACGAAACCTGAAAACCCCAGGCGGTTGGCCAGCACCCCGAGAATCACCCCGGCGACCAGCCCTAACAGAATCTTGGTGTGCAATTGAAGTTTAGGCAATTCAGCGCCCTCGTTATCTTCACCGCCCGTGCCATTCTCAAACCGCAGCGGCGGGTTCGCTATACGCAATCAACCATAATTTTCTGCTCCAGTGTACCGTTTTGACAGCCGGATGACAACCTGCCAAGTGGATTGGCGGCCTTTATCTCGCTGCCAAGATAGCGGGAGAAATGAACCGTAACCGGCGTTTTTGGGCATCACCGTTCACCTTTCCGGACCGCCGGCCAGGCGCGCCTATAGCTCGGGCCGGCCCAAATGGGGATTCTTGGCTATTCCGAAAAAAAACTGGTTGACGAAAAATTTTCTTGCTTTCTCCGCATTGCGTTGGGTATAATAGCAATGTCGGTAGCGCTTCGGGCGTATGTTCAGGGTGCAGGCCATGGACCGCACATCGAGCAACCGGCCATTGACGGTGGGCTGGGGATATCCTCTCTCTCCTCTCTCCCTCCGCGCCCCGGCCCAGCCGTCCTATTTTTTTACGCCGCAGTTGCGGCCTTCCTGATAAATACCGCCTCCATTACTGGACGTTTTGCTTGACTTTTGCGGCGCATCTGGTACAGTAACAAGTGCTCACGGAGGAGCAGGTGAAATTATGCTATTATAGAGCTTGAACTGCACAGGACTGCTTCGAGAATAGTGTTACAGCGTGGAAGAAC
>JAUVXL010000087.1 GCA_030603595.1 Sedimentisphaerales bacterium
AGGAGGAGCGGAGCGACGAAGCAATCTCATAACTGTGCGAAACGTTAGTGCGAAAGAAAGAAATGAAAGTAAAGGATATTGCCGCGGCGATTGAGCGGATAGTGCCGCTTGAATTGGCGCAGGACTGGGACAACGTCGGGCTTTTAGTCGGCGACGCCGGGCGGAATGTCAAGAGGGTGCTACTGACTATCGACGTAACCGCCGCCGTCGTCTCCGAGGCGAAGAAGCTAAAGACGGATTTGATCGTAAGTTATCATCCGATTATCTGGGACGGGCTTAAGAAGATCATGGCCGATGGCCCGACGGGCGCGGTATATGACCTGATTCGCGCGGGAATTTCCGTCTTTTCGATACACACGGCCCTGGACACGGTCGCCGGCGGCGTCAACGACGGCCTTGCCGAGATACTCGGAATCGAGAACTCAATACCGCTCGGCGACTATGTCGATACTCCGGGCCCGCCTATGGCGGGCACATACAAGCTCGTGGTTTTTGTCCCGCTCGATGCGGTGAGCAAGGTCTCAAACGCGGTATTCGCCGCCGGGGCGGGGATGATGGGCAATTACAGCCATTGTGGATTCGCCGCCGAGGGGACCGGCACGTTTCTGCCTTTGGCCGGCGCCAAGCCCGCTATCGGCAGCAAGGGCAAGTTCGAGAAGGTCCCGGAGATGCGATTCGAGACGATTGTGCCGGGCGATAAGCTCGATGCGGTGATAGCGGCGATGAGGAAGGCGCATCCCTATGAGATGCCCGCTTTCGACGTATTCGAGCAGTGCAATCCCGGCGGCAAGCTGGGCCTGGGCAGAATCGGCAAATTGGCTAGGCCGACGCGTATGGAGACGCTCGTCAAGAAGATTAAGGCTGCTACCGGGGCCAAGGCTGTCGGAATAGTCGGCCCGCGGAAACGGCTGGTCAGGAAAGCGGCGGTTTGCGCCGGCACGTGCGGCAAAATCATTGATAAGGTCATCGCAGCCAAGGCCGATCTCTATCTGACGGGCGAACTGAAGCATCATCAGGCCCTGGCGGCCCAGGAGGCGGGATTGACCTGCATTTGCCTCAGCCACACCGTCTCGGAGCGATTTATCCTGAAAAAGTTCGCCAAACAGTTGAAAAAACAGGCTAATTCCATAACAATCAGGGTAAGTAAGAAGGATGCAGACCCGTTTAGATGGGAAAACCTATGACAGAAGACCACCAGCAGCAGATAGAAGCCCGCCACAGGCGGGTTGAGGATGTCCGAATCGATGCAGATGCAGCCGAGCCGGAAACGCCCCAGGCCGAAGGGCAAATCGAGGCCGAGGTTGTAGAGCCGGACGATGCGGGGATGCAAGAGCCGGACAAATCGCCGGCAGATGAGCAAA
Source organism: Sedimentisphaerales bacterium (assembly GCA_030603595.1). Taxonomy (GTDB): domain Bacteria; phylum Planctomycetota; class Phycisphaerae; order Sedimentisphaerales; family Anaerobacaceae; genus JAFGCD01. The sequence continues at coordinate 1,362 of JAUVXL010000087.1, forward strand.
TCGAGGCTCCCGAGCAGGGCGAGGCAGAACCGCAGGAGTCGGACACATCGTCGGCCGATGAGCGGATTGAGGTCGGCCCTGCCGAACCGGACCCGGATTTCGAGCCGACGGTCGAGTCGGTCGTAGAGGCGGTCCTCTTCGCCAGCGATGAGTCTCTAACGCCTGCGCGTCTGGCAGGCATTGTCGAAACGGGCGTCAAGCAGGTCCGAGAGCACATCGAGAACCTCAATAAGAAGTACCGGGCGGCCAATAACGCCTTTCGAATAGAGCAAATCGCCGGCGGCTACCAGATGCTGACCCTGAGCCCCTACAATCACTGGCTAAAGAAGCTGCTTCGCGTCCGTGCGGAGGGCAAGCTGAGCCCCGCGGCCCTCGAGACACTGGCGATAGTGGCGTACAAGCAGCCTGTAATCCGGGCCGATATCGAGGTTATCAGGGGCGTCGCCGTGGGCGAGGTGCTCCGCGGGCTGATGTATAAAGGTCTGGTGAAGATCATCGGTCGCGCCGAGGTCTTGGGCAGGCCAATGCTCTACGGCACTACGAAAAAATTCCTGGAAATCTTCGGCCTCAACTCACTCAAAGACCTGCCGAAGGTCGAAGAACTCAAGAAGCCGCCTGCCTGAGACTATCAGTCGCATTAGAAGGGAACAGATGCAGCCATTGTTTGAGACGCTTGCCAATGAATAGCAACGACCGCACAAATCGCATCTCGCCGGACTCGTCGAATTGGATCATTACCCGGCGAGTGTTCTTGAGGGCTTCGGGCGTCTCCGTTGCGGGGGCGGGGCTCTCGCAGGTTTCCTGTGCCGTCAAGCCTTCTATGAAGAACAGGCGAGGGACCTGCCGCTTCGGGATAGTCGCCGATTGCCATTACGCCGACGCCGATACCAGGAACGGGCGATACTACCGTCAGTCCCTCGAAAAGCTCGCCGAATGCGTAGAATTGATGAATGCCGAAAAAATCGATTTTCTCGTCGAACTGGGCGATTTCAAGGATGAAAATGCCAAACCCGTCGAAAAAAAGACTATTACCCACCTACGGAAGATCGAACAAGTATTCCAGGAATTCACCGGCCCAACCTATCACGTCCTCGGCAATCACGATATGGACAGCATCTCGAAGGAGCAGTTCTTGAGCAACGTCGAGAATACCTGGATTGACCCGACGAGAAGCTACTATTCGTTCGATTCGAAGGGTTTTCATTTCGTGGTTCTCGACGCCAACTACAGCAGCGACGGGGCCGACTACGACCACGGCAATTTCGATTGGACCGACGCAAATATCCCAAAGCACGAGTTGAACTGGCTGGCCGAAGACCTCGCCGCGGCCCGCAGACCGGTGATTGCCTTTGTGCACCAGTTGTTGGACGGCAAAGGCGGGCACTACGTCAAGAACGCCGCCGACGTCCGGGCAATATTCGAATCTTCGGGCAAGGTACTCGGCGTATTCCAGGGCCATCGGCATTCCGGGTCCTACAGCCGCACAGAAGGCATACACTACTACACTCTCAAGGCTGTGGTCGAGGGCTCCGGCCCTGAGAATAACTCATACACAATCGTTGAGGTGCTCAGTCGGGGTGACATTATCGTCAGCGGCTACCGCAGGGCGGAAAGCAAACGCCTCGCTCCCGCCGAGGTCTAATCCCAGGGCAGATTCTCGGCGTCGGGCTTGACGGCGTGTGCGGGCCTGGGGTGTTTGTCGTCGAAGACGTACAGGTCCTTCTGCTTTTGGATCGTGATAAAACTCTCGTCGATCGAGCCATCCGGTTTTTTGACCTTGATCAGCGAAAGCCCCAGATGTTTGGCGAGAAATTCATAGGCGGCGATTCGCTTGGAGTAACCGTAGTCGTGGCCCTCGTCGGCGAGGTGGACATATTCGACGTTGTCGGCGGCGCCGTATAGCTCGTAAATGCTTCGGATGTGCGGGTATTCGACATTCGGCGTGTTCTTGGTCCAGTCCTTGCCGTCCGAGATCAGCAGCATCGGTCGGGGGGCGGCTAAAGCGGCGATCTCGGTGTTATTCGTTTCGTGGGCGGCGCTTTTATGGATGGGCATGCCGCTTTCGCAGTTGCACCCGCCGAAGAAATGGGCAGAGACCATCACGGTCGGAACCGAGACTGTGATGCGGTCGTCAACCGCCGTTAAAAGAAAAGTCTGCGTTCCGCCGCCGGAAGCGCCGGTAACGCCGATTCGCTTGCCGTCCACATCTTTAAGCGAAGTGAGAAAATCGACGGCCCGGATACTGTTCCAGGTCTGGAGTTTGAGAGCTTTGCGCACGCCGTGGCTGAAGCCCGCGTTTTTCCAGTCGCCGTATCCGACCATATCGTAGGCGAATACGACCGCGCCCATCTTGGCCAGAGTCGCGCATCGCCTCTGCATATTCGGGCGGAACCGGCCGTAATTCTCTGCCCTGCTGAAATGCCCGTGCGGACACAAGACCGCCGGGAAGGGTCCCTTGCCCGCTCGCGGGCCTGGCCCCAGGGGCCGATACAGATTTCCGGTAACGAACACGCCGGGCATGCTCTCGAACGCCGCGTTCTCGACCGTATAGCCGGAGCATTCGCGCTTGCTGTGAATAATCGGATTGAGCGGAGTCTTCTCAGGATAGGGCAGCAGCTCGGCCCCGCGAAGGATTCCTTGGCGAATGTTCTCGGCCCGAGCTTTCCACCCCTCCAGGTCGGAATAGCACTTCGCAAATTTGGCAAGCTGCTCGACGGCCTGGGCTTCGGTTTGGTAATTCCCCTGGCAAAGCTGCGGCTTCTCATCTTGTGCGGCTTGAGCAAGGCAGGCGGCAAGCGACAATATCGCAACAACAAGTACTCCGTGAATAACCGTAAATCTACTTTGTACTCTCGGTTTCATAATGGGCGTTCCTGTATATTGATTACGTGTGAATAATCAGCCGCTCACCACTGGCTGAGCGGTTTAACTTCAACGGCGCCAACACTCCCAGTTTTCCAGTTCGGCGACAGCAGGATTGCCAGGCGCAGGTTTCCCTTCGCATTGGGCAAGCGGATCATAAGTCGGCTGACGCCGGCATTTTTCTTTTCCGGCGGCTTCTGCTCGGCTGATTCGACGGTGAACTCGGCGCCAGCCGGGGAGAGGATTCTTGCGGTCAGTTCTTTGCCTTTCAGACGCAGCACAGCGATGCCGCCCTTCTTGGTGGTAATCTTCGCATCAGTCGTCATCCCCCAGGCGACCTCGCAGGGCTTTTCAATCTCGAATTCATCCTGCACCAACACCGCTCTTCGGCCCTGCACCATTGCGACGCCTCGCGTGGTCTTCTTGGCGAACTTCTGGTAAGCGGTTGTCAGGTTGATTAAGGCAAAGGGTGAAGATTGGTCCGGCTGGAATTTGGTGATGCTCGATTTGCCGAATACATCCTGGTCCTCGCCGCCCAATAGCGGGACGTTGTGGCTCTTCGAGTTCAGGCGGTAGTAGGACCAGCGTTTTCCGCCCCTTCCGCTGCTCCAGTAGCCGGGCATATTATAGTTGTCCGAGCCTAAGTCTCGCGCCCATCGCACTCCCAAAGCATCAAGCTCGAAATTGCCCAAGTCGAGGTGCCCGTGATTGACCTGGTTATAACCCGCCTTTACGCCGACAAATAGCGCTTCCGGGTCGTCCCAGGCGCTTCGGAATACGGCCACTTCCACCGGGCCGCGGAACATTCGGTCGAGGTCTCTGGCCGTCCGCTTGCCACGCGGGGCCGGCACATACCAGATGACGTGCTGGGGACTCGCCGAGCCTCTTGCAAGCTCAGCGTGCTCGGCCTCGGCGTACAGGGAGTTCTTGTAGGTGCGGGCGAACCAGAACAGGCACGGCATTGTCCTCCTCGATGCCCTCTCTCCGCTATCGGCGAGGTTGAGATAATACCCGGTCGGGCCGGTCATATATATCGGGAAAGTCCCGGCCTCGGCCAGGCCCTTGATTTTGAGCAGGCCGAAGTCCGTGCCCAAAGCGGTCTCCAAGGCCGTCAGGCCGTAGGCGGTGTATCGGCTGGCGTAGTGCCAATAGCCCGGCCCTTCGCCCCACGCACCGTCGGGGCCGTAGGTCTTGAGGGCGAGCGGCAGCGACTTGACGGCCAAAGAGACTATCTGCTCGGCGTACTTGGGGTCGGATTCGGCTATCGCAAGAGCCCCGGCTATCAGGCCGCTGTTGCAGACTTGGTTCCAGTTGTGCTCGCTCCTGGCCCACCATTTCTTCTTATAGGCAATCAGCCCCTCTTCCAGCCCGTTCTTTATCAGGCCCGCCTTGATCTTCGCCCGCGTATCGGCATCCATGTAAGAGTACAGCCAATCGTAACCGACGCCGACTGCGTGCGACATCTCGGCAGTATCGAGAAAGTGCGAGGGGTTCCAATCCTTGAACGCACAGACGGCGAGCATATTGTCCACCGCCTTTTTGGCGTACTTCTGCTCGCCCGTCCAACGATATGCCAAAGCGAGGGCGTATTGGCGGCTGACGCATTCCCTACTGACCGAAAGAAGCCGAGGCCCGATCTTCTTATATTTGAGCACCGGCTTTTTCACATAGCTCTCGGCCCTGTTAATCACGTCCCTGATGCACTTTTGCAGGACCTTGTCTTCCGCGTATTGGGCCTTGAGACTGCGTAGGCCCTTATCCTTGAGCATCAATCGCGGATGGCCCTTATCGAGCGTCTTGAGGACGTCGGAGGGGCTTACTACAAACTCCCCAGCAGACGCCAATGCGGCAAACAAACAACTCACAACAATTACCACCACGCCAAACCTGCACACATTACTCATAGTCCACCTCCATCTGACCAAGACGGTTTCTCATTCTTATGACGTCCTCTGCGGGACGCACTTGCGGCATTATAGCACAGTTGCCGTGCCAAGGACAATAGAGTCTATCCGGTTGTAGATTCGGAGGAAAAACCGTCAAGACGGTTGCTTTTATCGCGCAGATTTCGCAATATAGATGCGTCCGTCAAAAGTCCAGGTTACAAGCCCCGACCGTAAGGGAGGGGGTTTTATCCCGGCGCTTACGCTTTGGAAACTGCATATTGCCGTATATATGCACACGGAAACACGCCCAAACAAAGTTTGAGCGTGCCACCCGGTCCGCCGCAAGCGGACCCCGTGAACGGTTACGGATAATGAAACCGTGGGCGAATCGAAATGCCTGAGATAATTGAAGGGGCGTGAAGATGTTGGAAGAATCTGATAGCAGGCAGCCTCGAGGCAACTCCATTAAAGGCCTGCCTGCGGGCAAGATCGGCGACGTTGAGATCGGCAGGCTGATTATCGGCGAAAATCAGTTCAGCGGCTGGTCCCATAGCAGGGATTTGCCTTATCTGCGCGGGCTGTTCAAGGCATACAACTCCCAAGAGAGAATAATGAAGACTCTTGAGATATGTGAGGAAAACGGAGTCAACACCATCATAGGCTCGGCGTCGAATTACCTTAGCAAGTACTGGAAAGAAAGAGGAGGCAAAATGCAGTGGATTGCCCAGGTCCATCCTCAGTCAAAGGACCTTACAAGCAATATCCAAAGGGCTGTCGATAACGGGGCAATCGGAGCTTATGTACAGGGCGGCGTCGGAGACAGCTTCGTCAAGAACGGCCGAGTCGATCTGCTCGGCAAGGCCGTTGAATTTATAAAGAAAAATGGGCTAATAGCAGGGATCGGCGGGCATTCGATTGAAGTGCCCATGGCCGTCGAGAAGGCGAAGATAGATGTCGATTTCTATATGAAGACCTTCCATCACGGCAATTACTGGTCCGCCACCCCGAAAGAAAAAAGAGTAGATTTTAATGTCGATAGCGGCAGCCCCTACGACCACGACAATATCTGGACCATTACACCCCAGAAGACCGTCGAGTTTATGAAGAAGGTGAAAAAGCCCTGGATCGCCTTCAAGGTCCTCGCCGCCGGCGCCATCCATCCCAGAGAAGGCTTCAAATACGCCTTCGAGAACGGGGCCGATTTCGTTTGCGTGGGGATGTTTGACTTCCAGATAAGAGAAAACGTAATCATCGCCAGAGATACGCTGTCGGGCGAATTGAAAAGAGAACGCCCATGGAGAGCGTGACGAGAATCGCAGCCATGCAAAAGCTGTTTTTGTTCACAACACTGCTACTTGTTAGCGGCTTTGCTTTGGGGGCTGATTGGCCGCATTGGCGGGGGCCGAACCGCAACGATATCACATCCGAAAGCTCCGGCTGGAACGCCAAAGCCTGGCCTGCGAAACGCCTATGGAACAAACGTCTCGGCTACGGCTCAACCTCTCCGATTCTTTACAAAGACCGTCTCTACACAGCCGGCTGGGCCGACAACAAAGACTACATCTACTGCCTCAATGCCGCCACCGGCAAAGAGATCTGGAAGAAATCATACAACTGCCATCCCTACGGCAGATTCGCCAGAGGCGACCAGGGTTTATACAAAGGCGTCACCTCAACCCCGGAATATGACCCCCAGACAAACCTGCTCTACACTCTCAGCACCGACGGCCATTTGTACTGTTGGAATGCCGCCGACGGGCGCGACCTCTGGCACTTCAACTTGTACGACAAATACAAAGTCCCCTGCAGGCCGGGCAAGCGAGACTACGGCTACACCAGTTCCCCCCTCGCGCTCGACAAATGGCTCATCGTCGAGGTCGGCGACAACGACGAAGGCTGCTTTTTCGCCTTCGATAAGCGCTCCGGCAAACGCATTTGGGCGTCCCGGGCTAAAGACCCTGCGGGCCACAACGGCGGCCCCGTTCCCATGACGATTCAGAATGTCCCCTGCATAGCGACCTTCACCTGTGCAGGTCTGCTGGTAGTTCGCGCCGACAAAGGCCATGAAGGGCAGACCCTCGCAAAATACTCCTGGGTAACCGATTACAACAATAACATCTCTTCGCTAGCCGCAGGTGGCGACAAGGTCGTGATATCATCCAACTATAACCAGAACCGGATGTGCCTCTTCGAACTCAATCTCGACGGCATCGCCAAGAGGCACGAGGTAAAACGCGATTTCTCCCGAGTCGGCACGCCGGTGATCTTCGACAATCGCCTTTACATGCCGTATCAGCGTCTCAGGTGTTACGGCATTGGCAAGGCCGGCCTGACCCTCGAGTGGAAGGCCCCGTCCAGCAACCTCGATTTCGGTTCCGAAGGCTCTTGCCTGATAACCGGCGACAAGAAACTAATCGCCTTCGGCAGCAGGGCAGGCAAGTATAAACTCGCCCTCATTGATATTGCCGGCAGCAGGCCCAAACTCCTGGCCGCCAACGAGGACGTCTTCGCCGGAATTAAGAGAAGCCGCCAACAGGCTTGGCCGCATGTGGCATTAGCCAACGGCAGGGTTTATTGCAAGGATCGCGAAGGAAACATCGTCTGCTTCTCGCTCCGACAATGACAAATCGCCGTTATTGGTAGTTACCTCAAGGGCAAGTTGACAGAGTCGCAGCGCTATCGTATTATCGATGTGATTACAGGAGTAAAGGCTTCTGCAATTTTGCAGAACTCTTATAAGGGCAGCTTATGGATAAGTTTGTTTACCAGACAAGCCTGGAAATGGCGGCCGCGGCGGCGGATAGTGCGGCCGGGGCTATCAAGAACGCAATAAAGACCAAGGGACGTGCGAACATCATCCTGGCGACGGGGGCGAGTCAGATCGAGATGCTGGGCTGCCTTACGGCCACGGAAGGCGTCGATTGGACCAAAGTAACGATGTTTCACCTCGATGAATACATAGGGCTTGGGCCGGAACATCCTGCGGGGTTCGGCAAGTATCTGAAGGAGCGATTCGTCGAGAAGGTCGATGGGCTCGGGACAGCGCATTTTGTCGATGGCGACGCCGAGGATCCGGCGCGGGAGTGCGAACGAGTCGGCGGGGTAATCACCGAGCATCCTATCGACGCTGCATTGATCGGCATCGGGGAGAACGGGCATCTGGCCTTCAACGACCCGCCTGCCGATTTCGAGACTGAAGAGCCATACATTGTCGTAGAGCTGGACGAGAAGTGCAGAAAGCAGCAGTTGGGCGAGGGATGGTTCGAGACGTTGGAGCAGGTTCCCAGTCGGGCGATATCGATGAGCATCAGACAGATTCTCAAAAGCGCTTGCCTGATTGTTACCGTGCCCGACAAGCGAAAGGCCGAAGCGGCCAAGAACGCGCTGGAAGGCCAAGTCACGCCGATGTGCCCGGCCTCGATATTGCAGCAACATGGAAACTGCAAATTATTCCTGGATGCAGAAGCGGCCTCGCTGCTTGCATCCCATTAGGCTTCTGTGAAATTGCAGAACTCATTGAACCTTTTTAGAAGTAGAAACGCGAGCAACTTGTGGAAAGCCAAGCAAAGACTTCCAACGTTATGAAGATACCGGGATTGGTTGACGTTCAGGTCAACGGCTATAAGGGCGTGGACTTCTCCAGCATAGATTTGGCGCGAGACGATTTCATCCGCGCCTGCCGGGACCTGTTCAAAGTGGGGACGACTGCTTTTTTGCCCACTATGGTTACAAGCCCCGAAGAAGTTTACGAGCGTAATCTTCCGATCATGGCCCAAGTTCTCGATATGCCTGAATTTCGAGGCCGACTGCTCGGCATACATATCGAGGGGCCTTTTATCTCGGCAGAAGTCGGCACTCGCGGTGCACACAACGCCGAGTGGGTAAGGCCGCCTGATATCGGCCTGCTCGATAGACTAATCGATTGGGCGGACGACAAAGTGAAGCTGCTGACTATCGCCGCCGAGTTGGCCGGGGCCGAGGAATTGGCGCGGCATGCGGTAGGCAAGGGAATCGCCGTGGCGCTCGGTCATCAGGCGGCCGAGGAGGAAGATCTGGAAAGGCTCGTGCGGGCCGGGGCCGTGGCGATAACACACCTGGGCAACGGTGTGCCCGCAATGTTAGGCAGGCACAACAACACCATCTGGGCGGGCCTGGCTGAAGACGGCCTCTATGCAACGATAATAACCGACGGCAATCACCTGCCCCCTTCGATACTGAAAACCATAATCAGGGCCAAAGGCCCCGCTCGGTGCGTCGTGATAAGCGACGCCACATCATTAGCGGGCTACGAGCCGGGCACGTACGAGACCCTGGGCCATAAGGTCATATTGGAAGAGAACGGCCGACTCCACGACCCCGAAACAGGCTATATGTGCGGCTCATCTGCCACCATGCTAAGGTGCATGAACCACCTCGCATCGCTGGAGATTCTAAGCCCCGATGAGTTGATTGCGATGGGTTATCACAATCCATTGGCGCTAATCGGCCTGCGACCGAGCGACGTAGCATCGGACAGAACTATCCATTTCGACGCAGAACGCCGGGTTTTCTCCGTGGAAAAGCAGGGATAGACAATGACGAAAGGGTTTTGAGAAATGCTGCAAGTACCGCACTTTGCGGGTGTTTGCGGCGTATAATACAAGTCTTGACCTTCCGGCTCGCCCCAGAAGACGATATTGGCCGGTTTTGGCTTTACAAGGCTATGCGTCCGTGCTAAAACTGTGTGGTAGTTTACTCAAACTAACCTATGCTTAACTGTCATTCCCGCGAAAGCGGGAATCCAGTAGAATAGCGAGGCAATAAATTCCTGCTTGCGCAGGAATGACATACGATATATGGCCGGCAAGATAATTATTGATACCGAGAAGTGTAAAGGCTGCGGCTTGTGCGTGGTGGCCTGCCCCAAGGGCAGCATCGTAATCTCCGAGCAGTCCAACGCAAAAGGCTACTACCCACCCCGCCAGGCTAATGACGACTGTACGGGCTGCTGCAATTGCGCGGTCGTCTGCCCCGACGCGGCTATCGAGGTGCAGCGCGACGACTCTAACCGAATGAAGGCGGCGGGGCATCACAGCAAGAATAGCAAAGCGAGCTTAGTCGAGGATAGAGCGTGAGTCAGCGGGTGCTAATGTGCGGTAACGAGGCGCTTGCCGAGGCGGCGATACTTGCCGGGTGCGACGCCTATTTCGGCTATCCGATCACGCCGCAAAATGAGATCACCGCTTATATGTCCAGGAGGATGCCGGAGGAGGGCCGGGTGTTCATCCAAAGCGAGAGCGAATTGGCGGCGATAAGTATGGTTTTCGGAGCGGCGGCGACGGGAAAGAGGGCCATGACCAGTTCCTCCAGTCCCGGCGTCAGTCTGATGCAAGAGGGGATAAGCTATCTGGCCGGCGCCGAACTGCCGGCAGTGGTGGTGAATGTGATGCGGGGCGGGCCGGGACTGGGCAGCATCGCTCCGTCCCAGAGCGACTACTTTCAGGCAACACGCGGCGGTGGGCACGGAGATTACCGGACTATCGTCCTGGGCCCCTCGACGGTTCAGGAGTTGGTCGATTATATGCCGCTGGCCTTCGACCTGGCCGATCAGTATCAAATGACAGTTCTCGTCCTGGCCGACGGTATTTTAGGCCAGATGATGGAGCCGATACTGTTCGAGAAGAGGCCCGGCCGTGAACTGCCGCCCAAAGACTGGGCCCTGACCGGGGCCAAGGGCAGAGAGCAGAATATCGTCCGCTCGCTGTGGCTGGCCGAGGGCAAACTCGAAGAGCAGAATCGCAAGCTCCAGGCCAAATATGACCAGATCCAGAAAAATGAGGTACTCTGCGAGGAATACAGGCTCGAAGGCGCCGAGATTGTGGTCGTCGCGTACGGGATCGCCGCGAGGATCGTCCGTTCGGCGGTGAGCAGAGCAAGACAAGAGGGTATGCCGGTCGGCCTCATACGCCCTATCACGCTCTGGCCCTTCCCGACCGAGCAGATAAGCAGGGCAGCAGAGCAGTTTCGGCTATTCCTGACCGTCGAAATGAGCAGCGGGCAAATGGTCGAGGACGTCCGGCTGGCGGTGGCGGGCAAGGCACCGGTGCTGCTTCACGGGCGACCGGGCGGCGGCGTCCCGACCGTCGATGAGATACTCGATATAATCAAAGAGTTGTCCGTCTCGGTGAAGAGGTAAATTGAATGAAGACAGTGTTTGCACGAACGCCGAGTCTGAAGGATTGTCCGACACATTACTGCCCCGGCTGTGGGCACGGGATCGCCCATCGATTGGTTGCCGAGTGCATCGACGAATTAGATATACGCGAGCGGACTATCGGCATTGCGCCGGTCGGCTGTGCGGTGCTGCTTTACGACTATATCGACGTCGATTGCATAGAGGTCGCGCACGGCAGGGCGCCGGCGGTGGCGACCGGTATGAAAAGGACCAATCCGGAAAAGATAATATTCTCCTATCAGGGAGACGGCGACTTGGCGAGTATTGGGGCGGCGGAGATTCTGCACGCAGGGCACCGCGGCGAGCAGTTGACCGTAATATTCATCAATAACGCCATTTTCGGAATGACCGGCGGACAGATGGCGCCGACAACTACGCTCGGCCAGGTAACGGCGACAACGCCCAGGGGACGCACCGCCGCCGAGCAGGGCTACCCGCTGCAGGTCTCGGAGATAATGGCGCTGCTGCCCGGCGTGATATATGTCGAGCGCACGGCCCTCGACGGGGCAGCCGGTGTGCGAAAGACCAAGAAGGCCATCAAGCACGCCTTCGAGTTGCAGGTCGAAGGGGCCGAGGGCCTGGCCCTCGTCGAGGTGCTCTCGCCCTGCCCGACATACTGGCGAATGCCGCCGGCCAAAGCGACGGAGTGGATCAAAACGGAGATGACAAAGGTCTTTCCGTTAGGCCGGCTGAAGGGTTGAAAATGACGACAAACGGTTTTTGCGAAGAGGTTATTATCGCCGGGTTTGGCGGGCAGGGGATAATATCGGCCGGCAAACTCCTGGCGCAGACGGCAATGAAGGCCGGACGCCAGGTAACATATATGCCCTCCTACGGCGCCGAGGTCCGCGGGGGCACGGCCAATTGCATGGTCGTCGTTGCAAACGAGCCTATCGCCAATCCGGTCGTCACTAGGCCCAATTCTCTGATTGCGATGAACAAGGCGTCGCTGAACAAGTTCGGCCCGCGCATCAAGCCCGGCGGCCTGCTGGTAATGAATACCTCCTTGATTGACACCGAGCCCGACCTGGACAAGACGATAGAGGTCTTAGCCATCCCCATCGACGACCTTGCCGCCGAACTGGGTAGTCCGAGGAGCGCCAATATGGTCGCAATCGGGGCATATCTGCAAAAAAAAGGCCATCTGACGCCTGACGCCGCGGCCCAGGCCCTGCCCGAAGTCTTCGCCAAGCGCCACCATCAGACATTGCCGGTGAACGCAAAGGCGCTGCATCGCGGCACCGAGTTCGCCGCCAACGGCTCGTAAGAAACGCTCGATACCGGAGGCATTCCATTGGAACCGACATCAAGCGGCAGTATTCACGAAGACGTCTTCGGTCGGTTGAGACGCAGAACGCCGCACCGGCGCGGCTTTGCACTGCGCATGGCGCCGATGGTCGATATGATATTCCTGCTGCTGATATTCTTCCTCGTAGCGGCGAAGTGGCGGCCGCAGGAAGATTTCCTACCTCTGCAGTTGGCCGCGGCGCAGGCACAGGATGCCGCGCTCGGAAGGCCCGAGCCGCTGGAGATTCACATCTTCGGCACAGACGCCGGATGTCGAGTGCGAATAGCCCGGGCCGACGAAATAGAAATAGACAACAGCACCATCGAGGCGGATTTGGCCACAATGATCGCAAAGATAGAGGCCTGCCTGCTCGCCCAAAAGAGATTCACCGGCGACCCGATCGAGATTATATGCAGCGACGATGTCAAATGGGACCACCTGGCAAAGATATACAACGTCTTCTTCGGCGCCGGCCTTACCGATATCACGTTCCGGATGACAGGAAATTAAAGGAAGACCAAAAAAAATGTACCGGATACCTTTAATTCGGACGTAATTCGGACGAGATTATCTGCAGCGGCGATGTCAAATGGGACCACCTGGCAAAGATATACAACGTCTTCTTCGGCACCGGCCTTACCGATATCACGTTTCGGATGACAGGAAATTAAAGGAAGACCAAAAAAAATGTACCGGATACCTTTAATTCGGAGGATACCTTTAATTCGGACACCTTTAATTATCCCCTTTAATTATCCCAGAAGGTGTGATATGCATACGTATTCAAAAGAAGATGTCAAGAAGGCGATCAATGAAGTGTGTTCAATACTCGGCATCACTATCGACGAGGAACTGCTAAAGGATTATGAGAATGGTAAATACCCTGACTTATTGATGTATGAGAAGCTTCAGAGACCCACTCTCTGCATACCTGCAATTCACAAGTACCTTATTAGCTCTCAGAGTTTTCTCGATCAGCCAATTCAATATTATGACATATTCAGAGCATGCAGACACATCAATTTAATCCAAGTCCTAAGCAAAGCCCTTAAGTCAGCCATAAGTGTCACAGGTCATGAGTCCAAGCTTGCCATTCTCAAAAGTGCTACAAGCTATGAGGTATTTGAGTCGTGCCTTTTTGAACTTGCAGTGGCTCATAGATACTTTGTGAATGATCAGGTCAGAGCAGTAGAGTTCCTTGAAGAGAGTGCTGATGAAAGTCCTGATTTGGAAATCGAGCTTGATAATGAGACACTATATGTGGAGTGCAAGAAGTATAACCGTTCAAATGACCTGACTTTTGTGATACGCAACAAGGTACGAGAGAAGGTGAGGCCGTTGCTTGAGACTTTCTATGATTTGAGGGAGGATACTGTAGTCGAATTGAGTTTACATACATACCCCCAATTGATTAGCCCGGAACGTATCGTGACAGCATCGATTAATTCGTTGCGATCAGGTTGTCCTATCATCTACGATGATTTCACTGTATCCGTGAGACGATTACCTGGACAAGAATTCAGCGATTTTGTGCTGTGTCCTTCCCCTAAGTATTTTTGGGAACGGTATGGGTTCAAAGAAAGGGGAGAATGGTTTGGACTTGTTCACCACATGCTTGCCCAGTGACGAATTAAAGGGACGAATTAAAGGTGTCCGGTACATTTTTTGTGTTGACTTGCGGCTATAATTCTTTAAGATATTTTCATTATGCCGCGAGCTAAACGTATAACTCTTGGTGGCTACGCCTATCATGTGGTCAATCGGGCCAATGGCCGGTTGAGGATCTTTCGCAAGGATGGCGATTTCTTAGCTTTCGAGCAGATTCTTGCCGAGGGAATCGTGCGTTATTCAATGCGTCTTTGTGGCTACTGCATAATGAGCAATCATTGGCATTTGCTGCTTTGG
>JAUVXL010000154.1 GCA_030603595.1 Sedimentisphaerales bacterium
GGCGCTTTCAACTTTAATTGCTTTTGCCCCGGCCGGCTCACGCAGGGCTGTCGGCGCGGTTATCAATGTCACTTTGTGGTCGGACCTCAGCGCCGCTCGGGCCAGTGCGCAACCCATCTTTCCGCTGCTCGCATTGGAAATAAAACGCACCGGATCGATGTATTCCCTCGTTCCGCCTGCTGTTATAAGGAAGTGCATTTTTGCCCTGCGTCTTTTTTCTGATGCGCTATTTCTGCAACATCTCATCAATCGCCGCCAGAATCTCCACCGGCTCGGCCATTCTGCCCGTGCCCACGGACCCGTCGGCCAGCCGGCCTTCGACGGGCCCCACTATCTCAAAGCCCGCCTCTCTCAACATTTTCACATTCCGCTGGATCGCCGCGCCCGCCCACATATTGCGATTCATACTCGGCGCCAGCAGGATCGGCTTATGCGAAGCCGCGCATAGAGTCGTGCTGAGCAAATCATCGCATATACCATTGGCCGCCTTGCCGAGGATATCGGCCGTCGCAGGCGCAACAACAACTATATCCGCCCAATCGACAAGAGTAGTATGCGTGCTCTTATGCTCTTCGGGCGAACTCCACAAACTCGTAAAAACGGCTGAGCGGGTCACCGCCTCGAAGCTTTTTGCCCCGACGAATCGGCAGGCGTTCTCGGTCATCACCGTCTTGACGGCCGCTCCAAGCGCCGTGAGCTTGCTGGCCAGATCGACCACCTTATACGCCGCGACCCCGCCGCTGACGCCCAACAGCACGCAGGGCCTCTTCGCCTGAATTGCGTCGAAGCTAAAAGCCTCAGGACCACCGGAATTTGTCTTTTTCTCAGGCATTGATCAAAACCACAAAGAAAGTTAAAAGTAAGCTAACAAGCCCCGACCGTAAGGGAGGGGATTTTATCCCGGCGCCCCTGGGTGACAGGCTTACGCTTAGGGCTATTAGGCAATTCAAATCTCAGGCACTTTATCTGCTTTCGATTTCTGCGACCCAGTATCAGCGGCGGAGCCTTCGATTGTAATCTTGTCCTGGAGAATCTCCTGGATAACAATTTCAAGCAGAGTCCTGTCCTGCGTATTCTCGATCAGAGGCCGAGAGCCCTGCAGCAATTCACCCAGACGTTTCTGCACCAGCGCGGTCAGTCTAAACTTGCCACCGAGCTTTTTTATTAATCGCTCGTTCTTGAGTTCCTCTATCATCTTTTGATCTCATCTTTCATAATTATGTTGCTCTACGATTCACACCTCGCATTTTGAACAATCTTCACACACTCATCAATCGCCTGCTGCAAATCGTCGTTGATTACCATATGTTCATAATACTGCCACGCCGCGGCGATTTCGGCGTCGGCCCCTTCGAGTCTTTCCTCTGCTATTTCGTCACCGTCCCTGCCCCTGCCATTCAATCGCTTGGCCAGAACCCTTGCACTGGGCGGCAGGATGAATATCATCTCGGCATCGGGAAAAAGCGACTTGACCTGTTTGCCGCCCTGCACGTCGATCTCGAGAATTACCGTTCGTCCGCCCTGCAGCGCATCTTCGACCTTATCTTTCGGCGTCCCGTAAAAATGCCCGAACACCTCGGCATATTCCAACAGAAGGCCCTCGTTTATGCGCCGGCGAAACTCATCTTCAGAAACAAAACAGTAGTCTTCACCCTCGATCTCACCCTTGCTTCTGGCACGCGTAGTCGCTGAAACGCTCAGGCACGCGTTATCCAGACGCTCAACCATTCCTTGGCAGATAGTGCTCTTGCCCACACCCGAGGGGCCGCTGACTATCACTATTTTGCCTTGTCTGTCGTTTCTCTGTGTCATTAAAGCGGTCACAATTAGAGCATCATCAAATTCACCCAATATTTCATAGTTCCTTTTTTGACCACGAATTAACACCAATTCTCACTGATTGTTTTTTCGTCTTAATTCGTGTAATTCGTGGTTAATCCTTTCAAGACGATGAATTTTCAGCCACGACTTCTTCTCATTCTACGTTCTGAACCTGCTCCTTGATCCGGTCCACTCGGCACTTCATATCGACTACCAGGCGAGTAATATCCGTATCCGACGACTTGCTGGCGATCGTGTTGGCCTCTCGGAGCATCTCCTGGCTGATGAAATCGAGCCGACGCCCGGCCTGGCCGTTACCCTTGCAAGTCTGAGCAAACTGCTGCATGTGCGATTCCAGTCGCGAAAGCTCCTCGGATATGTCCGAGCGGTCGGCATATATCGCAACCTCCCTGGCAAGAGCATCCTCGTCCAGCTTCAGCTCGGCGTGCGCCAGCAGATCGTCCACGCGTTTCTTGAGCTTCTTTGCATACCCCTGCACAACCGTCGCGCCGAGCGCTCGTATCTGCTCGATACCATGCCCTATTTGGCTGCAATGCTCCTTCAAATCCGCTTCGAGCGACGCTCCTTCGGTAGCCCTCATCTCTTTGAGTCGGTCTATCGCCTGCTCGCTGATTTCCAGGACTTTACGCCTCATTCGCTCGGCAGTCTGCTCATCCGGCTCCGTCGGCCGAATGACACCGGGCAGATTGAGCAGGCTTCCGAGATCGACCGAGCCGGCCAACTCGCCCGACAACTCAATGCACCCAAGCTTTTCGATAATGCTCTGAAGCGCCGATTCATCGATGTCGAACAGAGAACTCCCCGATATATCCCTGAGCCGAAGCGCATAGTTCACCGTTCCGCGCGCCAGTTTGCTCCGCAGCAGCCGCTCGACATCCTTATCGAGAAACGCCGCAAGCTCCGGCAGCTTTACAATAGCCTTGAGGTAGCGATTGTTCACGGCCTTGACCGTCACTGCGTACGTAACGCCGTCAATCTCACCCTGCGCCTCGCCATATCCGGTCATACTGTTTATCATTGCTCTGTACTTTCAAGCCAAATCCGGCCCTGCATCCCGGTAATCATCATCGCCCCGCGGACCAATCCATCCTAACCGCCGGGTGTGTCTCCGCTTTCCGCGGCGTTTGCGTCGCTCAATGTCGTCGGGACGCCTTCGGTATTGGCCGCCGCCTGATTCTGCCCGGTCGCCGCGCCGTCGCCGAAATCAGTGACGCCGGGCCTGTAAAACTTACCCATCACAACCGCAAGCAACAGAAAGAGGCCAACCAGGATTATCGTTACCCACGTCAGGAAGTCGCCCGTCTTGGACCCGAGAATAGAACTCGCCCCCCCCCCGCCGCCGAACGCCGCACTCAACCCGCCGCCCCGGCCCTTTTGAATCAGAATGATCAGTATCAGGGCAATACTGCACAAACCAAACATGACCGCTACGACGTTCATTATGAAACCGACTGCCAAAAATGGAAAAGCCACCATATTTGTTCCCCGTAAATTATTTCAACTCTCGTCAGACGCCCGATTCGACCGTAATTACACCGCCGCCTGAATTATACCAAGAAAATCTTCCGCCTTCAAACTTGCTCCGCCGACGAGCAGCCCATCGATATCACCCTGAGACATCAATTCCGCAGCATTGCCCGGCTTGGCGGAACCGCCGTAGAGAATGCGGATCGCATCGGCCATCTTATTGTCATAAAGGTCGCTGAGCAGCTTTCGTATGAACGCATGCATTTGCTGCGCCTGGTCCGGCGTCGCCGTCAGGCCAGTCCCGATAGCCCACACAGGCTCGTAAGCAACCGTAACAGCCGAGACCTTCTCGGCACTTAGGCCGGCCAAGCCCTCCTTTACGTGCCTGGCTACCACTTCCTCGGTCTGACCGCCTTCACGCTCCGACTGCAGCTCGCCTACGCACAATATCGGCAGAAGACCGCCGGCGATGGCGGCGGTAAGCTTCTTGTTCACCAATTCATCCGTCTCGCCTATAACATGCCGACGCTCCGAATGCCCGCACAGAGCGTACGTGCACCCGATATCCTTGAGCATCGAGGCGCTTATCTCGCCCGTGAAAGCGCCTTTTTCTTCAAAGTAGATATCCTGTGCGCCGACCGCCACGCTCGACGAACTGACCGCGCCGGCCACTGCCCGTAAATATACGAACGGCGGACAAACAGCCACATCGACATTCTGCCCCGCAGACTCCACCGAACCCTCGGCAACACCCGTCGCAAGGGCCACACTACTGCGGCTGTCAGTATTCATCTTCCAGTTGCCGGCCACAAACGGCTTTCTCATAAGGCTCTCCTGATTATGCTTTATCGTAAGGCTTCTGCAATTTTGCAGTACTCATTGTTTTATCGTCTATAAAACCAAATTTCACAAAGCTCAGCGGTCCACACCCCCCCCACAAGAACTCGGTCAAAGCAGCCCCGTCGCCCTTGGGAAACTACCCAATATCGACAACTGCAGGCAGTGCTTGCCGGCATCTTCCACTGCGCCCTGCACACGTTTCTCTGTCCGATGACCAAGAAAATCCATAAAAAAGTAATACTCCCACTCCCTCTTCCTGCTGGGCCTCGACTCTATATTCGTCAAATTAATCCCGTGCTGTTTGAAAACGTCTAATACGTCCGCCAGTGCCCCGGCCTTGTGCGCCGTGCTGAACAGTATAGCCGTCTTGTCTTCACCGGTAGGCCGCGAGTCCTCTTTGCAGATTATCAGAAACCGAGTTACATTGTTCGTGATGTCTTCGATATTCTCGCACACAATAGTCAGACCGTACAACTCCGCAGCGACACTCGATCCGATCGCCGCGGCATTCGGCTCTTTCGCCGCCATTTGTGCCGCCTTGGCCGTCGAGGCGACGGCAATGGTCTGCGCATCCTTGAATGTCGAACTTAGCCAGCCGCGGCACTGGGCGAATACTTCGGGCTTCGAGTAAATCTTCTCGATATCTTCCAGAGAGCAGTTTGCCAACAAATTATGATGTATCGCCATTAGGATCTCGGCGCAAATTTTCACATCGGAATCTATCAGGGCATCCAGAGTCTCTATCACCCCCCCGCCCATCGTATTCTCCACAGGTGTCAGCCCCAAATTACAGTGACCCTTGCTCACCTCGTCGAAGATGCTCGCAATATCGGTCACAGGCTCATACTCGACGCTTTGCCCGAACTTCAGCATCGCGGCGCTGTGACTGAAGCTGCCCTGCGGACCGAGATACCCTATTCGCAAAGGCCGCTCCAAAACGAATGACCCGCTCATCAGCTCCCGCCAAATAGCCGCCAGGCACTTGTCCGGCAGCGGGCCCTTATTGGCCCGAGCGATCCTCTCGAAAACCTGCTTCTCCCTGTCCGGCGCATAAACGGGCTTGGCCGTCTTGTCCTTGAGCTTGCCTATCTCGACCACCACCTGCGCACGCTCGTTGAGCAAATGCACAAGCCGATGATCAAGATCGTCTATCTTTTTTCTTAGATCGTCCAGAGACATAAATCAAACCAGCCAAATATACAACGCCAGCAACCTGATGCCACGCCACAAAAAAAACCAAAGAATACTACTCCTCGCCGGTATCCTTCTCACAGTCTGGGTTTATTTGTTCCGGTTCATTGGTTGCCACAATCTGCGCCCGATTTCTGTAAAAACCAATGAACCTAACAGAATTTTGTTCTTGCGTCAATCATTTTGGCCTATTAGAAACGATTTGAGTGCTTGATTTCGGCAAAAAAATGCGAAAACCCATAAAATACGTGATCTTCCCAACCTTATGGGGGCATTTCGGCATGGCCGGAAGCGAAAAAGGACTCCTGCGAACCTGCCTGCCCGGTCCGAAATATGAAGGAATCGAAGCCCGCCTACTCAAAAACTTTCCCCTTGCCCGATTTAACTCATCCTTCTTCAACCACGTACAGGACCAAATGACCGCCTACTTCGCCGCCGCCACAGTGGATTTCAGCCCCGAAATCCCAATCGACCTGACTGAATTGACGTCCTTCCAGACCGCCGTTCTCAGGGCCTGCCGTCAAGTAAGGCTTGGCCGAACAATAACTTACGGCCAATTAGCAGAAAAAATCGGCAAGCCCAAAGCCGCCAGGGCCGTCGGAAACGCCCTCGCAAAGAACCCCCTGCCCCTGATAATCCCCTGCCACCGAGTCCTCGCCGCCAACAACAAGCTCGGCGGATTCTCCGCACCAGGTGGGAAGAACTTAAAGGTAAGACTGCTCAAACACGAACAACGCGCCGGCGAAGGCCGGCCGAAAAAAACGCAAATAAAAAAAGCGGCCCTTTGCAACAGTGATTCCCTTCGGGCGTTAGGCATGCTCGGAAGGGAGCACCCGAAGCAGAACACAGCAGCAGATTCAACCGCTTAATCTATACTATTACCATATATCACTAAGGAAAGTCAAGGAAAATTACCCATCTTAACAAAAAATGCCGCCTCTCACTCTAAGTGCACAACGCCCGTGGTTCTATCGGCTTCGAGGCTCGCTTTCTTGATGACATCGTAGAGCAGCCGGCAATCCCGCACCTTCTCGAAATCGAACTTCGGGTCCGTTTTGTCCGTCGTTATCAAGCCGACCGTACCGACCCCCATAATGCAGTCCAGCGGGCTCCTGCGAAGCTTCAAATCGACCACCCGGAACATATCCAGGTTGTCCACCCGCCTGTCGAGAATCCCCCTGCTCCACTCGATCCTGTCCGGCGTAACCTCGTAGTATATCATTTTCAGCCGAATTACCTTTACCGCGAGGATAGAAGCAACAACCGAGATAATCCCCAGACCCGCAAGAACCCTGTACTGAGCGACCATTCCCGTCTGGCTCACCGTCAACTCCAGCCCCAACATCTGTTCTATGGGCAGCCCAACCAAAAGGCCCCCTATAACGCAGAAAAACGCCCCTATAGCCATATCAGCGACGATCCCCCACAATGAAGGCCGACCTGCAAACAGAATCTTATCGTTCTCTGAGCCCTCTTCCTCGTCGCAATCCTCGTTCGCCTCCGCAGCGGCCTCCAGAGCCTTGGCCTTGGCAGTATTCAGAAATTCACCGCAGAAGCGGCACTTAATAGCCTCCGACTGGATGGTCTCGGCGCAGAAGATGCACTGTTTTGTTCGCAAGTCAATAAGCGTCATTGTTTTACATATATCGGAAAACCGCCCTAATTTAGAGCAGAAGATTCTCACGCCTCCAGAGATTGGGTGTGGCCGGATTTTCCGGCAAGCCAGCCCCCAGAGGCCCAATTTCTCCGTGCCATTCTGATCAGGCCACTTCGTGTAGGGGGTATCGTGCTATTCTGATCGGAGGCTGCCACGCTCAAACTTCGTTTGGGCGTGTCTCTGTCCCAATACCTCGCTGCGTGGACGCAAGCACACAGAGAAAAAAAATATAAAAAATCGGCATGGTTCAATTCTGGGTGGCAGCCTTCCCTAAGGGAGGGATGGCAAAGCTCCGAAAGCGGTGCAACCATCCCTCCCTTAGGAAAGGCTGCCACACTCTATGAAACCACAAATAATGTTACCTGGAATTTGACTTATTTGAACCATGCCAAAAAATGTAAATTTTACTTGACATAATGTAAAGCAAACTATACATTAAGTGCGATAGACTTTACATTGGCAAAACGAACGATGGAAACGTTTTGGAATGAGAATTAGCGTATAGAGCTTGATTTTGGAGCACTATTATGAACAGACTACAGAAAAAGGCTTGCATCGAACTTGCAGCAGTAACGTTCTGCATGGCCGGAACCGGGGCGGCCCTGGCCGTGCTGGTCCGGTTGAATGCGAGTGGACTCGGCAAACCTATGATTGGCCTGATTGTGAGCCTGCCGGTTGCCTTGTTTGGCTATCTGCACCATCTCTCCGAGCAAAAGAAGTTCGACGAACGCGAAAAACAAATCGCACAAAAGGCCTTCGTCCTGTCAACCTACGCCTTCGTAACGCTCATTGGCTGTTCGGCTTTTATACTCTTCTTTATGGTCGGAGGTGCCGGCCGGGTTCCGGTTTACACACTGCCGGCTATCTTTGTCGGCGGAATCTTCGTTGCTCAGTTCACCCAATCGGCAGCGATTCTCATTCAGTTCGCCAGGGAGCAAGCCGATGAGTAATGATCATATCACAAACCAGGTCCGCAGGCTGCGTTTTGACAACGGCGAGATGACCCAACAGCAATTGGCCGACCGCGTCAACGTGACCCGCCAGACCATAATCGCGCTCGAGTCCGGCAAGTACGCTCCATCCCTGCCCCTGGCCTTTAGAATCGCCCACACCTTTCGCGTATCTGTTGAAACAGTATTCCAATACGAAACCGACAATCCCCTGCACGAAATTCTAAAGACAGAACCATAGTGTTCTATCAAGATTGATCTTGGAGATTGTCATTGCGAGGAGGCCGAAGCCCGACGCGGCAATCTCATAGCTCTCAAATAATAGAGACTGCTCCGCTCCCTGCGGGCTTTACAACAACACCCACGGCTTCAATCTTGACGGAGTGCAAGCAGCCTACTCGAATTCCTGCAATAGGCTTAGCAGCTTGCGGTCGAGCTTGTGGCCATGGAAGCCTTCGTATTGAACGTCCTTTCGCTCTGAATCCATAATCCCGAACGACCCGCGGAAATTCCACACAGCAAGGCCGATCCCGTGCCCGGTCAGAATCTCCAATACGTCCCGCAGCCAAGCAAGGACCACCTTGTGCGGCGTTCGGTTATACGCCCCGCCCTCGCCGCAGTGCACGCCTACGCCTTTCTTGGCGAGGTCGGCCCACTTGGCGTAATGCTGCTCCAACCGCCCGCGGTCCCAGCCGCCGCCCGGCCACGCCGGATCCGGGTAGTTCTTGCTGTTGACCCACGAAGCGCCGTAGTGGCTGATGAACATTGGTTCATAAGCCCGCGTACTCTGGGCGATCCCGAGGTCGGCAACCTCCGGTATCGTCTCCCTGCCCCAAGCGATCCCATCGGCCACAACAAGACGGTCGGAGTTGATTTCGCGAATGGCTTTGACCGTCGTCCGCACTACGCGCTCGTGGTCCGCCCGGCTCATCCTGCCACCGACATTGGGCGGCTCGTTGATAAGATCGAAGCTGAGCTTATCCTTCGAGATGCCCTTATAACGTTTCGCCAGCATCTGCCACTGGAAGCAGAACGCCTTCAACGCCTCGGCGTCCTTCCACAGATTATGAGGCTCTTTGAATTCCCTGTTCACCGAATACCCGGGCCCGCGATGGAAGTTGATGCTCACGTGCATTCCGTACTTATCGCCCAATTCGACGGCGCGATCGAGCTTCTCCAACATCGGCTCGTGAATCTTATAGTCGTCGCCGTCCTCAATCCACAGCCGGTAGCAGCAAGGCAGCCGAACGAAATCGAACCCGAAATCCCGCATCCAACGAAAGTCGTCTTCCGCCCAATCCCCCTTGCTCCGCATCGTAAACATATCCAGCAGATTAAACCCCCGCCAACGCGGTATAGCCCTCTGAGCAACGGATTTGCCCTTGCCACCCTTATTCCCGCTTTCGCGCGCATACCCCGGCACCGCAGCCGCAGCAGCCCCGGCAGCAGCCATCTTCAAAAATTCTCGCCGATTGCTTTGCATCAGTAGTCTCCCAATTATCTGTTAATGAAATTTGGATTGCTCTGTGTCAATAATATTTGGCAGGCCAACTCGAAGAAGCCGGCCTTTTGAATTGTATCGTTAAAGTCTTTCCCGACAACAACCTGCCCGTGGTTTTGAAGGATCGCCAAGTCATGGTCCTGCATCGCCGAGACGACCTCGTCGGCCAATTCTTTCGTGCCAGGCGGCGAATACTTGACAACCGCCGGCTCGCCAACGTAAATCGGCAACTCGGGAATAACATTGAAATTATAGTCAATCTCCCGCCCACACGCGATAGCGGTTGCAAAGGGACTTTGAAAGTGCAGCACGACGTTTACATCGCGCCTACTTCGCAAAATCCCGAGATGAAATCCACTCTCAGCGGTCAGCTCGACATCGTTAACGCTTCGCCCCTCCGCCAGCGTACAGATCGCCACGCCGTCCGTCGTGATCTCTCCAAGCCAAGCCCGCCGAGCAGTCACGGCAACAACCTCGTCGTCAAGCCGACAAGACATATTCCCGCTGCTATACCGCAATAGCCCATACTCGCCAACGCGATGACAGGCTCGGATAAATTCATCTATTCGTTCTCTGTGCTTATCTATCATAATTGATTCGGCAAACTTAACACCTGCTCACCAATTGCAGCGCCGTTGCGCCTCGTTTTCCATAGCATAGCAAGACTGCGCTGCAAACTCAATCTTCAACGCCGCTTGCGACCGAGTTTTCTACAAGTCGATTTTGCGACGGCAGAGTGGTTGTGAGAAGGGTTGTCAATGACTGTGCCGGCTGCACCGAAACCAGCGCAGGCCGGTACATACCGACGATTCACCGCGAAGGGTGGCATGGTCAAACTTGTTTCGCCGTGCTCAGCCGATTCACCACGGAGGGTGGCACGGTCAAACTTGTTTGGCCGTGTCCGGAGACCTGTCAACGTCATTTCGACGCTTCTCAGGGCGGGCGCTGGGACTTGAGAAGGGCCATAATCGCCACATCCCTCAGCTTATCATCGGGCCGTGCTCAGCCGATTCACCACGGAGGGTGGCATGGTCAAACTTGTTTCGCCGTGCTCAGCCGATTCACCGCGAAGGGTGGCACGGTCAAACTTGTTTGGCCGTGTCCAGAG
>JAUVXL010000336.1 GCA_030603595.1 Sedimentisphaerales bacterium
TGAGCAGCAATGCGCTGATGTCTCCGACGACCATCTTGCTTCCGAAGAAGGAATCGCGATATGCGACCCTGTCGCTGAGGAAATCAACATCGATGAAGACAACGACGGCGCAATCCTCGACGGATGTAGTTTCACATTCTATTTGGCGGAAATTCAAGCTATGTGGCGGTGAAGTTAGGCGCGCCTAACTGAAGAATGGACATCTGGGAGGGTGGGAAAAAGTCAAATTTTCAAAAATTCTCGGATTTTTTTGGGAGACACTTTTTTTTGTTTTTTTAAAGATTTTGTTGCGGGCCATCGGCCTCGCGGGCAATCTTCGGCCTCAACTCTGGCCTTGGCCGGGATCAGACACTTACAGATCGAGCACCACAGCGAACTCCCAATCCAATAGTTGTCTTCGCATCCCTGGCATACGCGAACCCGATCGTCGGTGAACTCGTATTTCTTGCCCATCGCCAAAGCGGTCCAGCCCTGAACGATGTGCTTGGTAGTCATCGCCAGCTTTTTGGTTTTGTCACAACATGGCATTATTAAGGCAGTTCTATTGATATAATTCCCGTGCATCCTCCAAGACTTATGCACGCTCCATTTACACACGCAGTTAAATCGTTCTCTACAGTATTTTCTGTATTCAAACATACATCATCGCCTGTATAAACAATACTAAATACCCTTGAATCTGTACATTCATCATTAAAAAATAACTTGTACCAAATAAGACTTTCTGACTGACGAATCCAGAATTGAAAATCTACGCCTGTTTCAGTTGCAGTAACTCTAATTCTAAGTTTGTCAAAATACATAGTATCATAGGGATCATCTGGACAACCCTCAGAAATATAAAAAAGGTAGGGGCCTAAATTCACATCAAAATCTGTCTGATAAACACAGCCAGAACTGTGATATACGTTCCAATTTGCGTTTATCTCACTACCTATATTAGAGGTTTTTACATACACTCCGCCCAACGGAGCACAAGAACAGTCTGTAAATCCACTCAATATAACTCTTATGCTTGCGGGCATTAGTGTGTCGCACCAAAAACACTCTGAAGGAATCGTGCTGCTGGATATAGCCCTCATCAGCTTGCCCGTCGCGGCATCACGCATGAGCTTCAGAGTGCTCGGATCGCGTTGTAATTTATTCGTCATGGCTTAGCTCGGCTCCGTACACACGCACTCCTTATCTCCCTCAAAGGGCCATATACTCCGCCATTCGCCCATAAAGTACGCGACCGGAATGATTTTATCGACAATTAGACGTGGAGCGGCGTCGTTGAGGGCTGTAGCATTGAACAGCGTACAATACACCTCGATCTCTTCGACTATCCCGCCGGCGCTGTTGAGCAGGCTGCAGGTGATATGATCGGTGGCAGTGGCAGACTCCTTAGTCTTTGCCCAGCGTTGCATGCCAGCGTGCCGAACCGCCCTGCCGGCCTGGACAATATCGGGCGATCCTAATCTTTCCCTGCGTCCAGCCTCGCTGCTTTGAGCGCTGCGAGTTACAGTTTCGCTTATACTACTCATTAGATCGCCTCCCAACTCGCCGACAGGCCCGTTATCGCATCGGGCCCGCTCGAATCGGCAACCTCAGAGACATAATTGGTGTTCTGTGTTTCGCCCCCTGTACCGGCGTAGCTGCGAACGCAGAACTTGTATGTCTTACCATTGATCAGGGCGTCCGACTCCCATTCGAACTCGCCGTTGCCGCCCAGGCCGTATGCTACGGTGGCGTCGGCGGTATCGAAATCGAAGCCGCCGCCCGAATCGATATAGACCTTAAATCCGGTAGGCGCAATCTCTTGATTTAGCCGGCTGTATCGCCACTTGACCTCGATCTTACCGCCCGCGACCTGCTCGGCCTCGAGGCTTTGCGGGGCATTCGGCGCCAAAGCGATCATATCGCCCGCCGAATCGATCACCACAACGGCGGCATCGCTATCGGCGGACTCCAACCCGCAATCGCTGACCTGGCGACGAACGAAATGCCAAATCGTACCAGCCTGCAGGGCCTGGGCGGGAATAGAGACCTGGCTGTCGTCGATCTCCATAACGGCCTGGACTTTATCATAATCCATAACGCCGTCCCGGCCGCGATAGATCGTATGGCAGCCCGACGTGCGGACCCAGAATCGGCCCAGCGTAAGGATCGTGCCGAGTCGGACAGCAGTTGCCGTCCGACCTGCAAACAAAGCTGCTCTCAAGAATCTGGTTTCCATTAGCTCGGTGTCAGGGTTATGGTGGAATCGTCCTCGGATGGAGTCAAAGTCAGCAGCGGCGTCGAGCCATCGTCGTCATAGACGACTATTGCACCGGTCGATTTGGTTTGAACGGTCTTATTGCTAAGCAGTTTAATAGCCGCATCGAGCCTCGGCCCGCCCGTATCGATCGTGCCGTAGCTGGTTGAGTACCTCGTATTCAACGCCACAATCTCGCCGGCGGACTGATAGAGATCGTAAGGACCGGGCGAGGCGTTTGCCGAGACCGTCTTGACCAGGCAATTCTCCAATACCGCAACGGCGCCGGCACCATTAACATGGACCCCGCCGGCGGCGCCTGTGTGGCCGCTGCCGGCACTGACATTGAAAACGCAGTCCTTAAAGATCGCGAGATCACCGGCCCCCAGAAGGGCGGCCGCAATGGCCTGGCTGGTCGTATCGCTTCGAGCGGCATCGAACCTGCAGCGGCTGTACGTTCCGCCGCCTGCCCC
>JAUVXL010000131.1 GCA_030603595.1 Sedimentisphaerales bacterium
CAATTGGGAACCTTCGACCCTGACAATTACGTGCTGTCCAATCCACACGTGATGGCGAGCCTTGCCGCGTTCGCGACCAAGCCGGATTTCCACAGGCTGATGACGGGCCACGAAGGGAAAAAAGAGATATTCAAGGCCGCAATAAGGAGATCAAAACAGGCCATAGTCTTCTACCAGGGCTTGAAAGACTTCTCCAGAGACCCGGCCAGCCGGGACACTATTGAACAGATTGTTGAAGAGGAGAAAAAGCACATTCGCATTCTGTTTGAAGCACTGGACCAAGAGTGATCTAACAAACAGAAATGAGCGGCTTTCAGTAAGCTGACTGCACCTGTCGGTATATTAAGGGATTGGCTTCATGGAGTCAAAAAAGAAAGGATTCTCAGAACGGGAAGAAGGCAAATCGTGTGCAGAACTCCTTGAAAAGCTCGAGGAGCAGCTATGTTCATCCAATGCGTCGGTGAGACGTCAGGCGGCCTTTAGCTTGTCGTGGATGCAGGAGGATGGGCTGCAGATCCTCAAGGCGACTGTCTTCGGCGACGATTCTGAAAGCACGAAAAACGCTGCGGCATACGGGCTGAGAAAGATGCGAGGCAGAATGAAAAAGCTGGCTTTGGACATCTTCAAAAAAGGCCTCAAGCACCGCAACAATTCGACCAGAGACGTCTGCTCACATGCTTTGGAGATGATGGGCGAAGGCGGCACAAAGCCTCCAAAGAAAAAGAAGAAGGCAAAACATAGAATCCAAGATGTCCCGCGCAAAGGTAAACCTCGAAAAAAGGTTGTTTTGCAGCGAGTACACCCGAATCGTCGTTGACATCAAAAAACCTCTGTCGAACTGCCAAGCTGCCTGGAAGACTCCCCGACGGAGCGGTCAGCGGGATCGTATAAGCTGATTATCGTCGATCCGGACATGGGGAAGGTTTGTTTTTACGTCTTCGATGAAGCGGAGTCCGTCTTTCCAGTACCCGGCCGTGGGCCTTAAATCACCGCCAAAACCGGCGAAATAACGGTTTATGCCGCCCACGAGAAGCTCCCTGATATACTTGCTCACCATTGAGGCCAGCGAGACCGGCAGAAATTTCTCGTCTGCGCCGACAGCAAAGTGAAGGCGCATCCGCTTGCCGTCGCTGCGCAACTCATAGCTGCTCAACGCCGGGCTCTCACACAGAATCGTCAACTCCAATTCTGAGAACATCCTCCGGAGAACCTTGCGATAGCGGACTCGTCCGCCCTGCCTGTCGACTAGTACTTGCAAATCGTCACCGGCGAAACTGTTAAAAGCCCGCTCAATCAATCCCGCCGTGGCCGTGAAGAGCACGCTGGCCTTGTTCTTCACGCTGCTCACCATCTTGTTGTAGTAGGCAACGTCGAAACAATAGCTTTTCAACCCAAGCAGTTTCATACCGTTTGCCGATAGATCGTCGGCCAAGACCGACGAAGCAATACGTCCATCGGTTGTGCTCGCAGACAGGCGGTATCCGTCCACGCCCTTGTACCATGGATAATCCGGCAAACGCGCCAGGCAACTCGGGCACAACAGCGTCAGAAGCTCGCCCAAAGTAGCTGGCTCGGCGCCGAGACATCGTAAAGACGCCAGGACTGTCCGCTCGAGTTCTCTGATTCCAACCGATTTGCTGTACACCTTCTTGCTGTCGGCCAGAAGCAATCGCCCCGCAAGGCCCCTGCGTTTGTTTGCAACGCTCTTGTTCAAGACCCGCCACAAATCCGATTTGAGCAGTTCTCGTGGAAGTGACAGCGCGCTCGAAGAGACGACCAAAGGCCCCAGAATAGGTCCAAAACCAGCTTCATCAATTCCAACAAGAACCGCCATCCTTGCACATCCTTACCATCCATGCCCCGGCGGTCCCCATCCATGCGGAGAATTTGCCGCCGGTTGCACCATTCAAACGACATTATATCGTCCGCCGCCTTGAGATCAACCTTCTTGTCCACATGCCGGCTTTGGACATCAACGGTGGGAACCGAACCGCTGGGCCAGATCGGCGAGCGTTTTTAGTCTTTCAGGGCGGACGTGCGGGGCGACGCTGCAAGCGGACGATAAAATATATCCCGCCCCTGGCTTGCCGATTTCGAGGCGGTCTTTGACGGCCTGGTCGAATGTTTCGTCGTCTGCGTTGAGCATTTCGTTTACGGCGTCGAGATTGCCTTTGAAGAAGAAGCGCTTGCCGTACTCGGCCTTGGCCTGGTCGAGATTGACGGTTCCCAGGGGCGGCGGGTCGAGGGTATCGATCCCGTTGACGCTGGTTTCGGCCATTAGATCGAGCCGGTCACCAATCGCTCCGCATGTGTGGACGTAGGATTTGACGCCCTGTTCGGTTATTGCTCGATAGAGGCGGTCTTCGTATGGCGCGACGAATTCCTTATACATCTCGCGGCTGATGAAGCCTGCGCCTGCGAATGCTGAGCTTACGAGAATTGCATCGGGGTCGCAACGGCCGTAAAGCTCGACCTGGGCCCGGGCGAAGGCGGTGAAGACCTCCAACAGGGCATGACAGGTCCTCGGCTCGTCGATCAAGGCGAACAGGGCCTGCTCGTAGCCGAAAAACTCCAATAGATGTGTGAACGGCGAGAATATCTCGGCGTGGACGGAGATGCCGGGGCCTAATTGTCGCGCCGCTCGCAGTGCCGCAGTGAACGACTCCGGATACGCCCCAGGGTCGGCCAAATCGGCATCAGGGTCGATATCCCAAAGGTGCGGGGCGTGCCATGTATTCCATACGTATCCGGGCGTCCTGTATGTGGCCGGGTCGTTGATATCGACCGTCTTGTAATCGGCCCGTTCCAACGGCGTCTTGCCGGGGCCGAATGTGTGCGGATTGTCGTCGGGGCCGACGGCCGTGACCAGACCCGAGGGCCAGGTTAGAATCTCGCTGTCGCCCTCTTTGCTCGACGAGGACAGGAAATCTCTCCAGTTTTTCGGGCGACCCGGCAGATTAACCAGGACGCCGTCGAATCTATATCGCTGCTGCAGGTCAATGAGCGCCTTGGCAAAGGTGTTGCTGTCGAACCAAATTTCGCTCGGCGGATAATCGCAGTTCAGGAAATAATGACCGAGCGCAAGCTGGCACATGACAGGCACGCGGTCGGGTCGGCCGTGATTCATCGCCTCAAATACTCGTCGCTTCGAATTCATTTGCACGATATTTCCTAATTAAACACCAAGTCCGGCAGAGATGGCTAGTTAGTTCCTGTTGCGGAAACAGTGTTTGTCATTCCTGCGAAAGCAGGAATCCATTTTTTTCGCCATAGACCCCTGCTTTCGCAGGGGTGACATTGGCGATTTCGGCTTTCCGCAACAGGAACCAATTAATATCTGGCTCGGACTATTCGTTTGGGCACGTTACGCCGTCTATTCTATCGTCCGACGGAACAAAAGAAACTCTTTTAACGGTTTGCGGGCATAAGGGGTGTGGCCAGGTTTTCTGGCGACCGTGTTCTATCGTCGATGGTGAGTTAAACGGAGTCCCGGCGTGGTGAGAGCTTGGAAGCGAACGGTGCATTAGATTATTGGGCGTTCTCCTGCATGAGAACGCAGATCCCTCGCCTTTGGCTTGGGATGACAGGGGGTGCGGTGTTTTGGGTGGATTTCGCTGGGGCGCAGAGGGACTTGGAATGTCGGTTTTTCGGGGGGAAAGCGGGGGTGTATTTTGTTGCGGATTGGGCGGGGATGCTTATAATGGCGTGCAATTGGCTTTAAGGGCAATGGAATTATTTAGAAACGCAGGCTACGGAAAGGATTTCTTATGGAACTTAATCCTCTCGACATTGGGGTATTTCTGGCGTTTATCGGTGCGGTTATTGGGATTGGCATTTTCAAAAGCCGGCACGAGAAGACGAGCGAGGACTATTTTCTGGCCGGTCGCGGGCTAAGCTGGTGGCTGATCGGTTTCTCGCTGATCGCCGCGAATATCTCTACGGAGCAATTTATCGGGATGAGCGGCAGCGCGGCGAAGTGGCTTGGGCTTGCTATAGCGAGCTATGAGTGGATGGCGGCTATCACGCTTGTTTTTGTGGGTTTCTTCTTCCTTCCGAAGTTTCTGCGTGCGGGGATTTATACGATTCCGGAGTTCTTGGAATACCGTTATAACGAGACTGCCCGTTCGCTGATGGCGGTTTTTATGGTGGTGATTTACGTGTTCGTTACTTTTGCAGCAGTGGTTTATTCGGGGGCCATCGTGGTCAAAACGCTTTTCGGCGGTCAGGTGGTCTTCGGGATTGCGATCAATATGACGAATGCATCGTGGGCAATCGGGATTGTTGCGGCGATTTACGTTACTTGCGGCGGTTTGAAGGCTTGTGCCTGGGCTGATTTACTTCAGGGCTCGGCGCTGATTGTGGGCGGGGGGATTATTCTGTATCTGGCGATGAAGGCTTTAGGGGGCGCTACAGCGGAGACTATACCGGAGCTTGCGACTGTAGAGGCCGGGGCGGGGGCGTTGGAGAAGTTTACTCATTTGAACGCGCATAAGCTGCATATGGTGCTGCCTCGGAACGATTTTGAGATTCCGTGGACTGCTCTTGTGCTTGGGTTGTGGATACCCAACTTCTACTACTGGGGCTTGAACCAGTATATCACGCAGAGAACGCTGGGATCGAAATCCCTGAGCGAGGGGCAGAAGGGTATTGTCTTTGCGGCGGGTCTGAAACTTATCATCCCGTTTATCATCGTTTTTCCGGGTATGATTGCCTTTAACCTTTATAGTTCTGATATGAAGGTTGAGGCGGCGGATAATAACACCGAAATTCTTGCGGCGTTCGAGGAGGTGCGGGCTAATCCTGCGGGGGCTAAGATGGCGTTTTCTTTCGATCGGCAGTTCCCTAAGATGTACGGTGATACAGCCAAGGCGATTGTCGCGTTCAATGCGGCCGTTGTTGGGGGCGAGCCGGAGGGCGATAAGCTGTATGTTGCAAATGAAGGGCTGCTCGGCGCGGTAAAAGATAAGAACAAGACTCTGCTCAGGCACATCAAGGTCCAGAAGAGGCTAATGGGTTATAAGTTCGACTCGGCTTTTGCACTTTTGATTAAGAAGCTGGTTCCCATCGGGCTTCGCGGATTCATGCTTGCTGCGATTATGGGGGCGGTTATGAGTTCGCTGGCGTCGATGCTTAACTCTGCTTCGACGATATTCACTATGGACCTTTACAGGAAGTACTTGAAGAAAGATGCTTCGCAGAGGAATCTGGTTACGATTGGGCGGATTTGTGTCGGCGTATTTGCCGTGATCGGCTGCTTTATCGCCCCGATGCTGGATAATCCGAAGTTTGGGGGGGTGTTTAAGTATATCCAGGAGTTCCAGGGTTATATTTCTCCAGGGATTCTTGCTGTGTTTGTGTTCGGGTTCCTGGTGCGCAAGGCGCCGCCGATTGCCGGCGTGGTCGGGCTTATCATCAATCCGATCCTGTACTTCCTTCTTGCTCAGATCCTGCCGCAGATGGCGTTCCTTGACAGGATGGCTCTTGCATTCTTCGGTGTCCTTGGCGTGATGGGCGTTCTTACGATACTTAAGCCGTTGGAAAAGGCTGTTGAGTTCCCCGTTAAGACGGACATCGACCTGAAGCCGTCGAGCGGGGCGAAGGTGTTCGGGATTGGCGTTGTGATTGTGACTTTAGGGCTTTACATCATATTCTGGTAATCCCATGAAAGCCTGTCTCCAGTCGAGTTCTCTGATATGATAGAGCCCTTGACCGGTGCACAAACGAAAAAAAACGACAAAGGAAAAAGGTACCCGTTCACGGGGCGAATATGCTGCCGGGTGGCAGCCTCAAAGCCGAAGGCTTTGGGGATGGTAAATGCCGCCTACGGTTCCTTCGCAGTGACGTAGCGCGTAATCCTTTGTCGGAAAGAGTCTTATAGTGCGCCGGAAAAATTAGCCACACCCAAATCGGGGGGAGTTTGAGATTGGGGTTGACCTGGGGAGGGATTCGGGTAAACTACCCATTCCCCCTTGAAATCTGAGAACCTGGGGTGTTAACCACAAGGAGATTATAAGTGGCTTATAAGTGTGTTGTGTTAATTAAGCAAGTGCCTGATACTAAACGGGTTACGGGCGATGTGATGAACGACGACGGGACGGTCAAGCGTTCTGCATTGCCGGCGATATTCAACCCGGAAGACCTCAATGCCCTGGAAACGGCGCTGGAGATCAAGGATAGGTTCGGGGGACATATTACGGTTATTACGATGGGTCTGCCGGGTGCGGCGGCTATCCTGCGGGAATCGCTTTATCGCGGGGCGGACGACGCCATCCTCGTTACGGACAGGCGCTGTGCGGCGAGCGATACCCTGGCGACGAGCTATATCTTGAGCTGCGCGGTCAAGAAGCTGGATTACGATATCGTTCTGTGCGGCAGGCAGGCGATTGACGGCGATACCGCACAAGTGGGGCCTCAGTTGGCCGAGAAATTGGGGATTACGCAGATTACTTACGTCGAGCAGCTCATCGAGCTTTCGAGCAAGACGATTACCGCGCAGCGGAATATCGGCAACGGCTGGCAGCAGGTCAAGGCCGAACTGCCCGTGCTGCTAACGGTTGTCGGCGATGCCAATGAGCCAAGGGTCGCCGCGGCGAGGAAGATGATGAAGTATAAGAAGGCGAGCACGCCGATTGAAGTGAGCGAGCAGATCAAGGCTGAGAATCCAAAGGCCGACGAGGCGGAGATTGCCGAACTGCTCGAATTGCGGGCCAAGGCGCTGGAGGAAAAGGGGCTGCTTATCAAGCAATGGGATTTGGATTCGCTCGAAGCCGACCTGGCCTGGTGCGGAATGAGCGGCTCGCCCACGAAGGTGCATCGAATCCAGAGCGTTGTCCTCGCGGCCAAAGAGAGCAAAGACATCCACCCCACACCCGACGGCATCGCCGATATGATACATGAGTTGATCGAAGAGAAAACCATTGCGTAAGCCAAATCCGAAATACAAAGCACGAAATACGAAACAAACACGAATGACCGAAATACGAAATTCAAAACATGGATTCCTGCTTCCGCAGGAATGACGGTGTCGGACGGATGGCACGAGTTACGAGATACGACATACGAGATACGAGATTATGATTGATGTTAACAGGAAAGGTGAGGTTTGGGTTTTTGCCGAGCAGCATGGCGGCAAGATCGAGGATACTCCGCTGGAGTTGATGAGCAAGGCCCGTCGATTGGCCGATACGCTTGGCGTGAAGTTGGCGGCGGCTGTCCTGGGCGATAGGATCAAGCCGTTGGCGAAGAAATTAGTGCGGCATGGGGCGGACAAGGTCTATCTGGCCGAGCATCCCCTGCTGGGGCAGTACCAGACCAACAGTTACGCCAAGGTGATGTACGATCTTATCCACAAGCACGAGCCGCAGATCGTTCTTTACGGCGCGACTATCGCCGGGCGCGATTTGGCGCCTCGGATCGCCAGCGCGACCAAGGCCGGGCTGACTGCGGACTGCACGGATTTGCAGATCGGCGACCATACCACGGCCAAGGACAAAAAAGTCCACAAGAATCTGCTTTTTCAGATTCGCCCCGCTTTCGGCGGAAATATCGTTGCGACGATTATCAATCTCGACCGCTGGCCTCAGATGGCGACGGTTCGCGAGGGCGTGATGCCGATGCCTGACGCCGATACTTCGCGAAAGGGTAAGATTATCGAAGAGATGGTTGAGTTGACGCGGGAATATCTGCCGCTGGATATTATAGACGAGCACAAGCGACCCAAAAAGGTTGACCTCAAGGCAGCGAGGATTATCGTGGCCGGCGGAGCGGGCGTGGGTAGTAGGGACAACTTTCAGCTTGTCTGGGATTTGGCGAACTGCCTGGGCGGCGCTCCGGCGGCGACGAGGGCCGCCGTTGACCTGGGATTCATCGACCACGACCACCAGGTCGGCCAGACCGGGACGACGGTTAGGCCGAGCCTCTATGTGGCTGTCGGGATAAGCGGGGCTATTCAGCACCAGGCGGGGATGGCACAGAGTCAGAAGATCGTCGCCGTCAATAACGACCCGGATGCGCCCATTTTCCAGGTGGCCCACTATAAAATACTCGGCGACTTGAACGACGTTGTCCCGCTGATGATTAAGACGATTAAGGAAAAAGGAATTCAGGAATAAATCCGAAGCACGAAATCCGAAATCCGAAACAATATCGAAATTCAGATGTTCAAATGACATAAACGGCGAAGTTCAGATGCGGATCGGAATTATGCAGCCAGGCCATCGGCTTTGCTCAGGATGGCAGATACGGAATATGTTATGGCGAATTTTTTTAGGGATAACAGCGACATCGAGTTTTTGTTCAGGCATATTGACCTCGGCAGTGTGGCTGAGGCGTGCGAAGAGGGATTCCGCTTTGCCGATGAATTCGAGCATGCGCCCGGCAATGCCCAAGAGGCGATTGTCAATTACGAGATGGTGCTGGATTCGTTGGGGCGGCTGAGCGGCGACTTTATTGCTCCGCGTGCGGAGGATGTGGATCGCCAGGGCAATACGCTAAACGAAGACGGGTCGGTAACTCGTGCGAAGGGGATAGTCGAGGCCCTCGAGAAGCTGGGCCAGGCCGAGGTAATGGGTTTTACGCTGCCGCACCGCTTTGGCGGATTGAACTTTCCGAGTCTGATTTACACGATGGCTATCGAGATAGTCTCGCGCGCCGATGCCGCTCTTATGAATATCTTCGGGCTCCAGGGCATTGCCGAGACTATCAACGCATTCGCATCCGAAGAGATCAAGCAGAAGTATCTGCCGGAGTTTTCAGAGGGCAGAGTGACCGGTGCGATGGTGTTGACCGAGCCGGATGCCGGGTCCGATTTGCAGGCGGTGAAGCTTCGGGCCTATCAGGACGACGAGGGTAATTGGATATTGCACGGCGTCAAGCGATTCATCACGAACGGTTGCGGGGAGGTTTTGCTGGTCCTCGCTCGCAGCGAGTCGGACCGCAGCGGCGGGCTGGGCCTCAGCTTGTTTGTCTGCGTACCCGGGCCGACCGTTCATATCCGCCGGCTCGAAGATAAGCTGGGCATCCACGGCTCGCCTACCTGCGAGATATTCTTCGACGATACGCCCTGCGAAATAATCGGCGAGCGACAGCGGGGATTGGTCACTTACGTTATGAGCCTGATGAACGGCGCCAGGATCGGAATTGCGGGGCAATCGATGGGGATTGCCGAGGCGGCCTATCGGGTGGCGCGGGATTATGCCTCGACTCGCAAGCAGTTCGGAGTCGCGATTGAAAAGCTCCCTGCCGTGCGCGATATGGTGATTGATATGAAGATCGCTATCGAAGGGGGTCGGACGCTTCTCTATGAAACTTCTCGCGTCGTTGATATGGAGATCGCTTATGCCAGGCAATTGGGGGGGGATTCCCGCTTGCGCGGGAATGACAGTGAAGACAAGGCAAAGGCCAAGAAACTCAAACAGAACTCGCGGAAGTACAAAAGATTCGCAGCCGTGCTGACGCCTATGAGCAAATACTACTGCTCGGAGATGTGCAACAGCGTCACTTATGATTCGATCCAGGTTTTAGGCGGCAGCGGGTTTATGCGGGACTACCCCGTCGAACGACATGCTCGCGATGCGCGGATAACGACGATTTACGAGGGAACGAGCCAGTTGCAGGTTATCGCGGCGGTTCGCGGGGTGTGCAGCGGCACGGCGGAAAAATTCCTCGCTGAATTGGCCGAGTTGGATTACGACGACGAAGTAAAGGACCTGCTCGATACGCTTGGCGAGGGAAGAGAGCTTCTTAAAAACGCGATTCCTTTCGTGAAGGAACAGGGCAACGATTATATGGACCTCTACGGGCGGGCCCTGGTCGATATTGCAGTCGATTTGATTAACGGGTATCTGCTCTGCGGGCAGGCGAGCACGAAGGTCGATATGCAGGTTCCTGTGGCGGAAAACGCCGCAGGCGAGAATGGGCGGACCGTATCGATGAAAGAACGCAAGGCGATGGTCGCTCGGCGCTATGTCACTAAGAATGCGCCGAAGATTGCCGCGCTGGCCAAGCTCATTGCTGCCGGCGACAAATCGACGTTCAGCAAGTACGAGGCTATTATTGGGCCGGTGCCTGCGGAATAAAGGCGAAGCTATGTTTAAGGCGGTGATATTCGACTTCGACGGCGTGATTACCGATTCCGAGGTCCTCCACTTTCGAGCATTTAACGCGGTGCTCAAGCAATACGCCGTGGAGTTGACCACTCAGGAGTATTACAAGTCGTACTTGGGATTTAGCGACGTCGATTGCTTCAAGTTCCTCATCCACCAGGGCCGACTTAAAATCGAAGAAAACGAAATACCAGCGATGGTCGAGCGAAAGACTGTCATCTTCGAGAGCTTGGCGAAGAATGAGGGACAGCTTATCGAGGGTGTTCGCGATTTCCTTGCCGTCTTGGCCGCGAATGACATTCCGATGGGTATATGCTCCGGCGCGCTGCTGCCCGAGATTGAAATGACGCTGGAGGATGCAGGCTTGCGGGGGCATTTCCAGACGATAGTCTCGGCCGAGCATGTAAAGAAAAGCAAGCCGAACCCCGAAGGGATGCTATTGGCTCTCAAGAAGCTCAACGAAAATCGCAGCGAGAAGATTCAACCCAGCCAGTGCGTCGTGATAGAGGACTCCAACTGGGGATTGCAGGCCGCAAAGGCCGCCGGAATGCACACGGTAGGCGTGACAAACTCATACGGTGCCGACCAACTGGATGCAGAGAGAATTGTAGCGAATCTCGCCGAACTCAGCCTGGAAGATTTGCAGAAGTTGTGCGAGTAAGGCATATTTCGCCCCCCATCCAACACTGTTGAACCGCGATTGACCAAATCTCAGCGAATGCCCCAAAAAAAACGCCCCCATTTTGCGCCGAATCCCAACAAAAAACGTGAAATTTCAACCAGGCGCGCAGCACCCTAAAACCAAAAATCCCAATCACAGAAACGCAAAGTCTTGAACCTTCGAGCATTCGAATTTGTTTCGGATTTCGGATTTAGCACTTCGAATTTCACCCGAGGGAGGGTGAGAGAATCAAAGTCAGCATAACATTTCAAATCCCGAAATGGATCGAGCGCCTGTTTGTCTGGCCCCTGCTAATATACCGGCGCAGACGCTACGGCTACACATTCCGAATAATCCCGCTAACACAGGGCCAATACGCCATCGTTGACCCAGAGGACTACTACTCACTCTCGCAACACAAATGGTACGCCGCAAGAAAAGGCAATACATTCTACGCAACAGGAGGAAAATGGTCCAAAACCCAAAAGAAAAAGCGCGCAATAATGATGCACGCCGTAATCCTACGCCCGCCACCGGGCCGGGTGGCGGACCACATCAACCACAACGGACTCGACAATCGCAGAGCAAACCTCAGAATAGCAACCCTCGCCCAAAACGCCAGAAACTGCCGACAAAACAAAAAAGGAAAGTCCTCGAAATACCGGGGAGTATGGCACAACAAACAAAACAAAAAATGGCGGGCAACGATAGTATTCAACCGAAAAAGACGCCAAATCGGATACTTCAAAAAGGAAACAGACGCCGCAAAAGCATACGACGTCAGAGAGCTTTACACCTTCATAGTCGAACAGATCAAAGCAACTCCATACATCCCCATCAATCCCAGAAACCAGAAGGACGATAAAACCTTTGGGCCGCATGGCTGTCCCTTGTGCGATGCACGTCTCGAGATGAAATCCGCCGGCAAATGGAAAGAAGGCAATCGCGATAGAATCAGATGCTATCGAACATTCGCAGAGCCGCCCGACCTGTCCAGAACCGGCTAACCGATCTGGTTGGTGCTGAAAGATTAACTTTTCAAAGAGCTATGACAGAACTGTCAGAGACGCTCTGCCGGAAAACAAGCTCGAATGCCTCGAATTACATCGAAATCACTTTCTTCGTTGCCAAATCAATCTGAACTGCCAAGGGCCACCACCACTATGAATGCGTCAGCAATAATCTCAATCACTTTGCAGGGCTCTTAGTCTCTTACAAATAAAATTGAACGCAAAATGGTCATAAAATATAAATCATCATGCAAATACGCCTCTCAGCGAGGGGATGATATACATTTCACGCAGTTTCAAAGCTGTTGCAGTAACTCTGCGTCCCAAAGCAGT
>JAUVXL010000285.1 GCA_030603595.1 Sedimentisphaerales bacterium
AACTGTTTTGCCGAGAATAACAGGCTGAATTTAATAAGCCCCAGAATCGAACGGTACTTCAAGTGCCGTATCTGCTTTCATAACAATGCTTTAAGTAATATTTGGCCATCTAATGACCCACAAATTATTTCGAAGAGGCAAAAAAACTTTGTTTGAGATACTCCGGAATGTCACCGCCCTGATTCCGGCTGGCTGGCATTACCCTGAGATCACACACGCGAAAATACACTTTGACGGGGTCGAATACACTTCTGAATCTTCCGGGAAAACACAGTGGAAGCAGGCAAGCGACATCGTAGTCCGTGGCGAGCGACGAGGCTTTGTGGAAGTTTGCTATCTTGAGCAGTGTCCTGACTTGGACGAGGGGCCGTTTCTAAAAGAGGAGCGTAATCTCATCGATGGCATCGCTCAGGCCCTGAGCGGGGCAGCCGAGCAAAAAATGGCGGAGGAGGAAACGGTTCGTGCTTACAAAAAACTCGAAACCACCAATCATGAATTGAAAGAAATGCAGTCTCAATTGGTGCAAAGCGAAAAACTGGCGTCTATAGGACAGCTTGCCGCCGGTGTCGCGCACGAAATGAACACGCCCGTCGGCTTTGTTGCAAGCAACTTCCAGACGCTGGAAAATTATGTCGGTAAAATTCAGGATATGTTCGCACGGTATGACAAGGTCATCCGCAAGATCGAAACCTCGCATGTGCCGGAACTGCTGAATGAACTATCGGATATAAAACAGGCCAGGGATGATTCGAAGATTGACTTTGTCCTTGAGGATATCAAGGGACTATTCGATGATTCTAAAGAAGGCCTGGAAAGGGTTACGACTATTGTCCAGAATCTGAGAGAATTCTCAAGAGCAATGATGTGCAAGTCATCGTTACGGATATGCGCATGCCTCAGATGAATGGGCTCGAACTTCTTAGAATCGTAAAACAGGACTATCCTAACATCGTTAGGATAGTCCTCTCGGGTTATACGCAGATAACAACACTGCTCACGGCAATTAACCAGGGAGAGGTTTATAAATTCATCACCAAACCCTGGAGGCTTGAGGAAGACTTCAAGCCCGCTATTCGACAGGCCCTCGAACGTTACAATTCGCAGGCCGAGCGTAACAATCTATTGGCTGAAATGAACGACTACAAAGGTAATAAGATAATCTGGCAACCTATTGCTTTGTCAAACTTAAATACTCGGGTAAAGCGAGCGTAATTTTCGTCTGGCATCTTCTACCTTAAAACGCCGGCCTACGCCTCTCCTGTCCCCGCAAAGACTTCCAAAAAATTCGATACTCGTCCCGATGCCTTCCATTTCGACACTCGAAGTTCCTTGTTCGTTATTCGATGCCGAAGGTTCGCCATCGGCGAATTAATTCCTCGTCCTCCCACGTTGTCATTGCGAGCACCGGACCTGATTCTCAGGAGGCATACAAAAGGAAATGAAACTGAAGAATTGTCATTGCGAAGGAGCCGCAGGTCCGCCGGAGGCGGATGGCAATCTCCTAAGGTCCTGATACTACGTGCCTCTAAGGCACCATATTTTACTTGCCTTTTCCCCAAGAACAGCCAAAATGCTCGAAGTATTACTTATCGCGTCCAATATTGCAGTGAAAGGCTGCCATGGAAATAAAAAAAGGAATCGCTGTTTCCCACGGGATCTCGATAGCCAAGTCTCTGATCATTGATTCGGAGGACTATCGAATTCCGCGTCGTCCCATACAGCCGGCCCAGCGAATGGCCGAGACTCAGCGCATAAAGAATGCCTTCACCGCCGCAGTTCGCGAGCTGACCCAACTCGCCGAGGCTCAGGACGATTCGACCGGCGGAAAGATAAAGGACATCTTCGCCGTACACCTCCGATTCCTTCGCGACAAAAGCCTGATAAAGCGGATCACAGACCTGGTCCGATCCGAGCTTGTCACCGCCGAGTACGCCGTCAGCAGCATTCTTCGCGATGTTGCATCGCACTTCGCCAAGGTCCGGGATGCATACATCAGCGAGCGGGCCGACGACATCAACGACATCGAGAAGCGCCTTCTGAAACAGCTTCTCGGCGGCAAGCGCGAGGACCTCGCAAACCTTACCGAAGAGGTCGTGGTCGTAGCCCGCGAATTGAGTCCCACCCAAACCGCGGGATTCAACCGGGAATACGTTAAAGGCATCGCCAGCGACACCGGCGGGCGGACATCTCACGCCGCCATCGTTGCCCGGTCACTCGGCATCCCGGCCGTCGTCGCACTCGAAGACTTCACAGAATACGTTCGCGGCGGCGATACCATCATCGTTGACGGCAATCGAGGAATCGTCATCGTCAACCCGGATCAAGACACTATCGCCCAGTACGAAGAATACTCGCGCGAGTTCCTCGAGCTCGAGCACAAATTCGACGCACTTCGCGACCTGCCCGCGGCAACACGCGACGGCATCAAAATCACGCTGCTCGGCAACATCGAATTCCCAGACGAAGCCGAAGAGGTCCTCGAAAGGGGAGGCCAGGGAATAGGACTCTACAGAACCGAGTTCCTATACCTAAACAGCCAAACCGAGCCGACCGAGGCCGAGCACTACGAAGCCTACGCAGAGACGGTAAGCGTCTTCAAGGACAAGCCCGTTATAATAAGAACGATGGACCTCGGCGCCGACAAATTCACCCAATCAAAAAGATTCTCGCGAGAGCCCAACCCGTTCCTTGGCCTGCGCTCGATCCGCTTCTGCCTCCAGAACCTCTCATTATTCAAGACCCAACTTCACGCCATCCTTCGCGCCTCTGTTCTCGGCAGCGTGAAGATAATGTTCCCGCTGATAACCAACATCCACGAGCTAAAGCAGGCCCGACTCATCTTCCGCGACGTGATGGAAGACCTCGACGATGAAAAGATCCCCTACAACAGGGACATCGAGGTGGGCATTATGATCGAGACGCCCTCGGCCGCACTGACAGCATACCACCTCGCCAACGAAGTCGATTTCTTCAGCATAGGCACCAACGACCTGACCCAATACACGCTCGCAGTCGATAGGGGCAACGAACTGGTCTCCACGCTCTACTCATCCGCCGACCCCGCTGTTCTGCGGCTGATCCGCACAGTCCTTCAGGACGCTCACAAGGCCCAAATAAAGACAAGCATCTGCGGCGAAATGGCCTCCGAGCCGGAATTCATTATGCTCCTGCTCGGAATGGGCGTGCGAACGGTCTCAATCGCACACCCAATGATACCGGAGATCAAGCAGATTATACGCTCGGTGACAATCGAAGACTGCAACAAAGTCGCAAGAAGAGTCCTCGCCCTCAACTCCGAAAGAGAAATATCGGCATACCTACGCACCGCCGCAAGAAAAATCCTACCGGAAGCATTTTGACCCCCATTTACCCCGCAAAACCTATTGGGTTTCTGTTGCTTACGGTGTCTGTCATTCCCGCGGAAGCGGGAATCCACCTTGGCAGGGTGTGCAACTCGGTTGCACACGCGGTTTCGTACGCTCGCCACTCCCGGACAAATAAAAGTCCCCGTCCTGTCATTGCCGGGACGTCGAAGACCGACACGGCAATCTCCTGACCACCGCATCCGAAGGACAACCCCAGAAGAATAAAACATCAAAACCCCGCATTGGTGGGGTGGGCACTGCCCGCCAATTTCAAATCTGATTCCGTCCCTCCGGGAAAATGTACCGCG
Source organism: Sedimentisphaerales bacterium (assembly GCA_030603595.1). Taxonomy (GTDB): domain Bacteria; phylum Planctomycetota; class Phycisphaerae; order Sedimentisphaerales; family Anaerobacaceae; genus JAFGCD01. The sequence goes on from JAUVXL010000285.1 coordinate 3,674, forward strand.
GACCTTTAATTCTCCCGCTTAGGGCTCTGTTTTCTATCTTGGTGTAAATCTGCGTGAACTTGTGCCCTGGGTATCTGTGTCAAAATCGGTGGTTGAAAAACGTTAAATTTCAACCATACGCGCAGGGGGCTACTTGCATACGCGCAGGGGGCTACTTGAAAAGTAGCCAAGGATCGGCGTTACGGGACCGGCTCTTTTTGCGTTGGGTGTTGCCCAGAAACGTGAAATTTCAACCAGGCGCGCAGGGGTCTGGAACCTAAAATGGGAAAAATGAAGTTTTTCTTTATTCCTTCCCTTCCAACGACTTACCGCAATTCCGGTGACATAAAAATCGCGAATTTTCGACTCGAACGCGCAGGTTCGCCCAATTATAGAGGGGCATCGTTTTTTGCTTAGTGTCCTATTATAATTGAACAATTTGGCTTGTCTTTGCCGATATTCTGAATGAGGGACAAATCGTTGTCCCATAAACAGTTAAATTCAGGAGGCAAGACAATGCAGGCTCTTTCAAAATTTTGTTGTCTAAATAGGGCTTGCTGAACAAGTCATATAGAGTTCTTAACAGATTTTGGCGTCACCGGGACAGAGCCGTTGCTCCCATTGCAAGTCCGCCACGCTGCCCAACGCAAGGCCGTCCACACTGGCAAGCAAACGTTAAGAAC
>JAUVXL010000103.1 GCA_030603595.1 Sedimentisphaerales bacterium
TGTGGGGCGGACGCGCTACGTTTATCGAGAACCCCCCCAATAAATTGGGGGGCTAAATAGGGCGCGGGGGGCGTTATTCCCATTCTATTGTTGCGGGGGGTTTTGATGAGATGTCATAGACGACTCTGTTTACTCCGCGGACTTCGTTTATGATTCTTGAGGCGATTAGGGCGAGGGTTTCGTGTGGGATTTTTGCGAAGTCTGCTGTCATGAAGTCCACGGTTTCTACGGCTCGGAGTGCTATTACGTTTTCGTAGGATCGCTCATCGCCCATTACGCCAACGGTTGAGACGGGCAGGAGGACTGCGAGGGCCTGGGAGATTTGTCTGTACAATCTTGCGGCTTTTATTTCGTGGATTAGTATTTCGTCCGCGGCGCGGAGGATTTCGAGGCGTTCGGGGGTTATCTCGCCGATAATTCTGACAGCGAGACCTGGCCCCGGGAATGGGTGTCTCCAGACGAGGCTTTCGGGCAGGCCAAGGTACTCGCCTACGATGCGGACCTCGTCTTTGAAGAGGTCTCGCAGTGGCTCGATGAGTTCGAAGCCGAGCTCTTTCGGCAGTGCGCCTACGTTGTGATGCAGCTTGATATTTGCTGCGGGGTTGCCGTTTTTGGCGCCGGACTCGATGACGTCGGGATAAAGCGTGCCCTGGGCGAGGAATTTGGTGTTGGGGATTTTCGCCGCCTCGGATTTGAACGCTTCGATGAATTCGCGGCCGATTACTTTTCGTTTCTCCTGCGGGTCGATAACTCCTTTCAGGCCGGTGAGAAACTGCTCGGACCAATCGACGACGCGGAGGTCCATGTGAAAATGATTCTTGAACATTGAGACGACGCCTTCGCGTTCGTTCTTTCGGAGCAGGCCGTTATCGACGAATATGCAGACGAGCTGGTCGCCGATTGCCTTGTGAATCAGCGATGCGGTGACGGAAGAATCGACACCGCCGCTCAAGCCGCAGATTAGCTTGGCATCGCCGACCCGGCGACGGACTGCTTCGATGGTCTCGGCGACGAAATCGCTCATCTTCCAATCGCCGTCGCATCGGCAGATCTTATAGAGAAAGTTCTTGAGGATTTGCGAACCCATCGGCGTGTGCGAGACCTCCGGGTGAAACTGGACTCCGTAGAAGGGCTTTTCTTTGTGCTTGACGGCGGCGTGCGGGCAGGTTTGGGTTGTTGCGAGGGTTAGAAAAGGGCTATCGGATTTGTCGAGTTGGTCGCCGTGGCTTGCCCATGCTGTGATGGAATCGGGCAGGTCTGCGAAGAGGTCTGTTTTGTCTGCTATGGTTAGGATTGTTCGTCCGTATTCGCGTTTTTCGGCGGGCGCCACGGTGGCTCCGAAGGCCTGGCATGCCAACTGCATTCCGTAGCAGATTCCGAGGATTGGGATGCCGAGGTCGAAGATTTTCGGGTCGCATTTCGGGGCGTTCTCGTCGTAAACGCTTGCCGGTCCTCCTGAGAGTATGATGCCTTTTACGCCCATTTGGGATAGTCTGCCCGCCTTTGTATCAGCTCTGCAGATTTGCGAATATACGTTGTTCTCGCGGACTCGGCGAGCTATTAACCGGCCGTATTGACTGCCGAAATCAAGTATGGCGATGGTCTGTCGGCTCATTTTGGATCCTCAATGAGTTCTACAAAATTGCAGGTTAGGCCAAAATACGAAGCACGAAATCCGAAATCCGAAACAATGTCAAATGTTCAAAATTCTAATTGTCAAAACAGGGATACCTGCAAGGGTGGAAGTATATCATCTCTCGCGGCCCTGGACAAGCGGTCTGGTGGAATATTGCGAAGAAGATGGATTTTCGACGGGAAGTTCTTATACTGGGGGTTAGAAATTTGTGTTTGGCGTTTTATTTTGAGCCGTGGGTGGATATAATGATTGCCGGTCATCTTTAGAAAGCCGCAACTTGATTGGTTCCTGTTGCGGAAGGCCGAAATAGCCAATGTCACCCCTGCGAAGGCAGGGGGCCAGAGCGAAAAAAGTGGATTCCCGCTTCCGCGGGAATGACAAACACTGGTTCCGCAACAAAACATAATTAGGAGAATAATATGCCTTGTACCGATCAATCAAAAGTAATTAACGCGTCGATCGACGATGTTTGGGCGCGGTTCACCGATTTTCATGACTTGTCGTGGGCGTCCGAGATAATCAGTAAAGTTGAGAAGGTGGGGGATGTCGGAGGGGGTGAGGTGGGGGCCAAGCGTTTCTTGAACGATGCTTTTCATGAGACGCTTCTTGAAATCGACCATGAGAAGAAGACTATGAGGTATTCGGTTGACGACGGTCCTTCGCCGCTGTCGAAAGACGAAGTGTCGAATTATGAGGGAGTAGTGAAGCTCAGTTCCGATGTGGGGAGCGGCGGGACTTTGGTCGAATGGTCGTCTTCGTGGGAATCGGATTCGGGAGAGGCTGTCGAGTTTTGCCATGATATTTATGTTGCCCTTTTGGATGCGTTGGCCAAATCGGTTGAGTAGGAATTGGTGTGCAGTGCACATCCTACAGCGGACTGCATGGGCTGAAGTCCATCCTACCTTGCTTGCGGGCGCCGCGTGTTGCGTTAGTGCCCCGGCGCTCACGCTTCGGGCTTGTTGTCGTGGGAACCTTGCATGAATACCCCGGCGTTTACGCTTAGGGCTTGTTGTGTTGCTGGAATCTTGGGGGAAAATCCTTTTTCAGGCCGATTTTGGCTACATCGATGGGCTTGAAGCCGAGCTTGAGGGCCGGGGAGTTGGGCTTTAGGCGAAAATCGCGGTTGGCGAGATTTACGAACAATGGGTCGGCTACGATGCTTTTCTGATCGAACCTGCCGTCCAGTATCTTTCGCCACTTATCGAGAGAGCCGTCTGCCGGGCCTCCTTTGATGTTGACGGTTCCGCCGGGCTTGTAGAAGACGTTTGCCTCGGAGGCTGTTACTCTGTCGTCGCTCCAGTTGACAAATCCATAAGCGGCAGCGCTTCGTCCGGCGCCGCTTCCGAATGCCCCGGCCACGGGGGGCTCGTTCGGCTGCTCGAAGTAGATTATGTTGCGGAGATACTCGTGATGGTCGCATCGCTCGTCTGCCATGAAGAACGAGCGAATGCCGACGTCGCAACCCGGACTGCCTATCAGGATATTGTTCTCGATGCGATTGCCGATTCCCTTGGCGTAGATGCACTGGTTGTAGTCGGTTCCGGTGACGCCGTAGATGATGTTGTTGGTTACCAGAAAATAATCGGCCTGGTCGTCGAGGTATATTCCGCTCTGCAGGTTGAACTCGGTATTGCCGGTATCGTGAATGAGGTTGTGGTCTATCTTATTATCGCGTCCGGCGCCCCAGCTCTCTATCGCGCCGGTATCCTGGCTGTCCATATTTGTATGGTGGATATCGTTGTATGCGATCAGGTTGTTTCGCCCGTGCATGAAGTCGTATCGATTCTCCCAGGTCATTCCTTTGATCTTGCCCTTAATCGTGCCGTACCTGCTGCCCTTTATGGTGGCTCCGTATCTCGGCATGTGATGGATGTGGTTGTGGATGATTTTGTTGTGGCCGCTTTGTGAGATTCGCACGCCGTATCCGTGACCGATGAGTCGGCCGCAGTGGTGGATGTGATTGTTCTCGACGATGTTATGATGATTGACGTCCGCCTGGCCCGTGCCCCGCCCGCGCAGCGATACACCGTGCTGGCCGTGCCGGCGAATCAGGTTCCCGTAAATAACAATCCGCTGGGCGTGATCGGCTATCACAACGCCCGTCACCCCCGCGTTTTCAATCTTGCAGAACCTGACCGAACAATCCTCGGCGCCGCTGATCGATACTGCATCCTTCTCGCAGATGCCTATATCCAGACCCTCGAAATGCAGGTTGCGAACGATCCGCCCACCATCGCCACGAATGCGCAGCACGTTGTCGGCTGTCGAGAGGACGAACTCGGCCCGGTCTATTCGTTTGCCTCTCGGCCAGGCATAGACCTTGCGTTTTTTGAGCGAGATTTGGCACTCGCCGGGCTCGTCCAACAGCGTGAGCACGTTCTTAATGTAGAATCGATTCCCCTCGTTCAGCTTCCGCGCACCCGTATCCAGTACAATCAAGCGTCTTTCCGCGTTAATCTCCTTGATGCGGTAGTTGCTGTTGAACCAGTCGTGGTAGGGCCAGATATTGACCCATGCTTCGCTGATATCCCAGCCGGGCGGGTCGATATCGGCGGAGCGATAGAGAAATGCCAGTTTCCCGTCGGCCTCGGCGTCCTTCTCGAGCTTGAAGTATCCCGCGTTCGGCGCCCGCGCAAGATTCAGTCGCCGAGCGCCCTCGAAGAGCTGCACACCTTGGGCGCCGTCGGGCAGGTCGGCGGCATATATGTTGTCTTTGTACTTCTTCCACCCTGTAATTTGCATACCTGCGACAATGACCGGGGCCTCGCCCGGATATGCCGCGTAGGTTATCTTGTACTTTTCAGCCCCCGAATCTTCCGGCCCGAATGTCACGCCGTCCGGCACGTAGTACTTCCCGCCTCGTATCAATACGAGGATATCCTGGTTCCGGCCGGCCTTGATCATCTTCCGCACCGCATCCCTCGCCCGCTGAAGCGTGGCAAAGGGCTTGAGCAATGTCCCCGAATTCGAATCAGCCCCTTTCGTCGAGATATAGAAACTCGCCTGTGCGGAAGGGCTTTCGCTTGTGCGGCCGATCGCGTTATGTCCACCTGGCAGCAGCAGAAGCGCCAGTGAATTAATCACAAATCTACGCATCTTAAATCTGCTTCTTTCTTAGAGGGTCTTTAGTAGTCCTTGAACTTTCGCATCCATTCGGGCCAGTCTTCGGGCTTGACGCCTCCGGCCCTGGTCCAGGGGCCTGCCGTATTGACGTCTCGCTGCCACTTCAACGTCCACAACTCCTTAAGCCCAACTTTCCTCACAGTCCAATCCATGAAAAGCCCGTTGACATAGCCATCATGGCGATTGATGCAAACACGGTGGAGCCGCGCGGACCCACCATCGAACCCGATTCTTGAACCCTCATGGCTCGGAGGGGCGGCCGGGCCGTAAGGCACCGTCATGTAGCGCCCAAAGCGCGACACTGCGCAATCCATGAAGACGGGCACGTTGTTAGCACCCTTAACAAAAGGCGTCTTCCAGCACGGAATATGCCAAGCCGGTGCGGAATGCCGTGCGACATCAGGATCGTTGCGAACGTAGCAATTCAGCCCGTAGCTGCCGCGAACTGAACCTTCCCACGGTGAAAACGTGCTGCCCGATGATCCAAGCGATCCCATACGCCGTTTCACCGCCATTGGGCATAGCAGGACATCGTTGGAATCCTTGAAGTAAGGCCGCATCACTGTGATCCACCCACTCCGCGAGAGGGGGGCACCAACGCGAGAGTTCCAACCACCAAAGAACTTGTCATCGTTGTCCTCGGTGTACATCGGGAACCAAAGGCCCCATTGGCGGAGGTTGGACTGACAAACAACCGCCTTGGCCTGCCTCTTAACCCGGCCAAGCACCGGCAGCAAGATCGCCATCAACAGGGCGATAACCGCGATGACCACGAGAAGCTCGACCAGCGTAAATGCCTTTTCCCTGCCCATTAAGGAACCCCTTTCTCTTAAAGAAAGAAGGTTTTCGAGTTATAATCTTCCTTACGGGTAATTATACAGCAGTGCGTCAAAACAATGCAAGAGATTTTTGCAGGATTTTCGGCTTTTGCGGGAAATGGATAGGCCCCAGGCACGAGCTGTTGGCCTCTACAGCAGGCAGACGGGCCGCCCGTTAACCGGATGAACCTGGATTACCTGGCTGTGCGTTTGATGTGGACGGCTAATTCTCCGCCGATTCCGTTGGGCCTGGCCCAGGTTTGATTAGCGGCGGCGGCTTTCACCGCTTTTTGGACCACCTCTTTGCCCGTAGCACAATCGAACCATCGAAGATCATACCGGCCCGCCTTGATGCCTTTCAATCCTATCTTGCCTTCGAGATTGGGCGCATAGGCGATGTAGCTATCTCCGGGCCTGGCCAGGACATATTTGGTCCCTGCGAAGGCGAGCTCATCGTGCGGGGCCATTTGATTGAAATTCGTGGTCTCGAAGAAGCGCACGAGCCGGCCGCAATCTTCCAAGTCGCTCTTCGGCGTGTTTGCAATATCCATTTCCAGAATCATAACGTAAGCACCGCCCATTGCGCAGGCCCAGCACTTGTCGCGCATCAACTTGCCGCTGCCGAATTCCTTCGCCTCGGACATGTTCAGGCTATAGCTGCCCTTGGCCGCTTTCCACGCCCAGACCATTCCTTCGTGGAGCACATCCGGACTGGCCTCGTTGTACTGGATGGCGAACTGATCGATGTTGGCATCGTCTGCAAATTCCTTGAAGCTGAGGCCGTTGAGCTTGTGCACCGCTATCGCATGGTCGTAATTGTCGGCCAAGCGAATCGTCGCGGCTATGTTCTTGACCCGTTTGACACTCAGGGCCTCCTGGTATTCCTCCGCAACGCACCATATCAGATTCTTGTGATGCTCGAACCTATCGACGATGGTGCGGATAAAGGCCCGTTCCGGCTTCCCGACGTTGTCCCCCGTCCTCCACACTCGCGTGCTGTCGTCGTAGAAAAAGAAGTAAATAACGATCCCGCTGCTATCCATCTCGGCAAACCACTTCTCCCACTGGTCGAGGACTTTGCGATTGATTCCTTTGGAAGGATCGTGGGCGACAAACGGATTATGGGTTTTATTGCCGTCTCCGCCATGGGATCGCACGGCCATAAGATATATGCAATTGGCTCCTGACCCCTTTATTTTATCGATCAGCGTATTTTGGTCGCCGTCTCGCGTGCCGTCGGCCCTTAGCTTGCCGCGATACAGGAAACCTTCGGGATCGCCCGGCCCGCACATAAAGAACGGCCGACCATCCTTGCGTTTAAGCCATTGCCGATTCTGAGGATCGACAACAATCCGGGCGGCGGATTTTGAATGGATGACTGAATCTTCAACGAGGTTCAAGGCATGGTTGACCATTTTGCTTGCCTTGATGCGGGTATCGTTCCAGGAAACTATCAGATCGAGGCTCGGCATCACCACCATCGCTCGTATATCGCCGTGGCCGAAGCAGCCATAGACGTCACTACCAACGTCAGGCCAGTTCCGCGTGCCGTCGCGGCCTATGCCGTTGACCCACCATGCGAAGCTGTAGTTGCCGTTGTGGTCGCATTGATTATTGCCGCCGCCTATCGACCTCTGGCCTTTTATCATCTCGCCCTTTGCGCCTTTTGTTCTCGGTATCGAGATCGGTAAGGGACTGCTCACCGCCAGCCTGGCGTGCTCGGCGGTGATAAGCTGGTTGCCCTTCCATTTGCCCTTACGCAGATAGAGCAGGCCGAACCTCGCAAAATCGCGCGGCGAAATCGCCAATCGCCCTGGACGATTGGCTGTGCCAAAGGCCATGAAGGTCGGCTTGTCCTCGCATTGCAACAGATCCGTCAGGCCCGGCCGCAAAACCTGCGAATCGACCTTGTCCCAACTCGCTGCGTAAACCTTGAGAAAGAGGCTGTCGAAAAAGAGGGCCATATTCCAATCGCTGTAATCGAACGCCCTGCCCGGCCGTTCCGCCACGCCGTAGCACGAGACTTGATTGCACAAGTGCCGCCACGTAATCCGGCGATCCTTGTATCCGAAGGCTTCGTTGAGGGATTTGAGCCTCGGCTCAACGTTGGTGACGAGGTCATCGAAACCCTTCAACTTGCCGGACTCAATAGCTTTGAGCAGAAAGTGCGTATAAACGGGCTTGACCGCCGAGGCCACATCCATTCTCCTGGTTGCATCGCCCCAGGTATAGACCATGCAGCCGCCCCGCACGACGCACCCGAATCCGCCGGCATAATCGCTCATCTCTTTGAGCTTGCGCTCATGCAGTCCCGCCTCACTCGGCTTTTTTCTTTCCCACGCCCGGCCCGGATAGAGTAATTTGCTTTGTCCTGCTTCGGCGCATATAACGCTCAGGCATAGCGCCGCTATTACCGTCCCCAAGAAGAATCTTGCAACATTCATTTCTCATTCTCCCAATTTCACAATTTAATATTCGAGCCCAACGGCGGCCAGGTCCACATAAAGCCGCCGAGCTTAACACGTTGCAGTGATTCTACCTGCGCGCACCTGCAAAGAGAAGGAAAAACTAATTGAGAGGGGCCCCGGCGCAGGCCCGGATCTTATGTGGCCGCGTCGGATTCTTGGTGGACAGGCTCTGTTGTGGAGGCCAGGTACTTTCCGATCACTTCGATCAGTCTTGCTCGATCAAGGGGCTTGCTTATGTAGTCGTCACAGCCGGCTGCGAGGCATTTCTTGTCGTCGCCCTTCATGACATTGGCGGTAAGTGCGACTATAGGCGTGGCAATTCCCGCCTTGCGCAGGGTCCCGGCGGCCTCGTATCCGTTCATATTGGGCATCTGCATGTCCATGAATATCAGGTCAAAGGCTTCGTTTTGAGCCTTCTGAACCGCCTCGTTTCCATCCACGGCTATTGTCACCTCTATACCCATGCGTTTGAGAAGCAACTCAACCAGCGTCCTGTTGGTCAGACTATCCTCGGCAACGAGGACTCGGCCTAAGAATGCCGTTTCGACGGATTTGTCCCGGTCGGTCCGCAGTTCTTCGGCGAGGTTGTGCCTGTCCAGAAATCCGTTTTTGCACGCATCGACGCCGGCCGGCAGCACCAGCGAGAACGTCGAGCCTTCGCCTTCAACGCTTGTTACGGTAAGCCGGCCTCCTAATATCTCGGCCAGGCGCTTGGTGATCGCCAGGCCCAGCCCTGAGCCGCCGTACTTTCGAGTGTGGCTGCCGTCGGCCTGGGTGAACACTTCGAATACCGTACCTTGCTTGTCCTTTGGGATTCCGATGCCCGTATCTTCAACGTCGAATTGGATATGGGGCTCGCCGTTTTCCTCGTGTATAGAAACGTGTATATAGATGTGTCCGACTTCGGTGAACTTGACTGCGTTGCCCACAAGGTTGACGAGGCACTGTCGCAGGCGGACAGGGTCGGTGCTAATCCCGCCGGGCAGCCCCGGCGATTCAATAACCCTTAACTCAAGGCCTTTTTCCACAGCCTTCGGACGCATCAAGGATTCAACGGAGTTGAGCAGTTTGGCCAAAGAACAGCTCGTAATCTCTGTGGCCAGTTTGTTGGCCTCTATCTTTGAGAAATCCAGAATATCATTGATCAGAACGAGCAGTTCGCGGCCGCAATCTCTTATGATAGCAACATATTCCTTGTGCTGTTCTGCGAGGTCCTCATCGGCGAGGACGTCTGCAAAACCTATAATGCCGTTCATCGGCGTCCGAATCTCGTGGCTCATGTTGGCGAGAAACTGGCTCTTGGCCTTGTTGGCCTCTTGTGCCTCGCGAGCCATTAGATTGGCCCGCTCGACGGAGTTTTGCAGTTCTCGGTTCGCGGCAGTGAGTTCGACGGTCCTTTCTTTGACTCGCGTCTCCAGGGACTCATTGGCCTCAACGAGGGCTACGTCACGCCGAGAGATTTCCTCCAACATCTCGTTGAAGGAGTCTATCAGCAACCCCACCTCATCATTGCTCTCTTTGGCCGCACGTACAGAGTAGTCCTTTTCTTGGGAGACTACCTTTGCAACCTCAGCCAGATTCAGGATCGGCCCGGAGATAATCCGTTGAAGCCTTGACGATACAACATACGCCACCAGAGACCCAAGGAGCACAACGCCAATTATCGTGATGCTCTTTCGCTTTAGCATTGCGTACATAGGCCGCAAGTCGGACCGCAGGCAAATCGTCCCGATTGTCTCTTCATCGAGGACAATACTTCTGAATAGCGTCAGCAAACCACCGGCGAACTCGTGCCCGTCTTCCTGTGGTTCACTTGGCAGGAGATTGGTGTCGGGTGCATCACGGTAGTAGCTTGCAAAAACCTCGCCACTCTCAAGATAAACACCAGCAAAAACTATAGAAGAATCCTCTTTAAGCATCGAGAGCATTTCCTTCGCATCATTGGCGTCCTCGAACGTCAGAGCCGCCTTGCAATTCTCGCCCGTCATCGCTGCGTGCGTTGAGAGACTCCGCACAATAGCACGCCGCTGTGCACCCCACTCAGAGAAAGCAAATATCCCGCCGGTCAGGAGCAGTGCCGCAATACATGTCAACATGATGATTGCGACAAGCTTATCCTTAATTGCCATATTTCGCATAATTCGCATAATCGATGCCTCGTATGTAATATGTCGTATGTCGTTCAACTTTAGTCACTTTAGCCCTAAGCGTAAGGGCCGGGATAAAACCCCCTCCCCCCTTGGGGACAGGCTTACGGTCGGGGGTTGTTAGCTCACTTTAGCTCACTCTCACTTAACCACCTTCCTGGCCAGCCGTAGAAGTTGAGACCTTACCTGCAGTTTGGAACGTTTCGCGGCAGCGTCGCTGATTTCAAAACGGACCTTCTGCTTCTCCATGACGAAGTTTATGATGCCGCCGGATTTTAGAAACTGCTTCGTATCGCCGACCGTCAGAACGGGCCGGTCCTTGAGGGCGGTTATGGTTTCCTTGAGGACTTCCTTTTCGGACGAGCAGACAAACAGCAAGTGACATTTCTTCGTCGCCTCGGTCTGCTTATTCAATTCGTCTTTGCCCTTTTCGCCCAGCTTTTTCAGTTCCACTACGCTCTTGAACCGTTTTACAACGACTCTTTTGCCCTTGACCTTTTTATTTTTCACGGGCTCGAAGGCCTTTGCGAACGGGTCTTTGCCGACAATACCAATGGTAATCGGCTGATTGGGATCGGCCGCCTTGCCGTTGGGCCAGTCCACGAACTTGAGGAAGTTGAAAAGAAAAGCCGCCATGACCTTATACTCCCGGCTGGGCGCGGTATCAGCCCGCGTTTGCGATGCAATCGGACCTGCAAACAGGACCGCCACCAAAACTACAAAGATACAATATCTATATCTCATTCTTCAAGTCTTACGACTAAATCCGCCAAATCTGTTCAAGATTTAAAACCTCAACTGCATACGGACAAAAAACATCCGTCCCGGCGTTTCGTGGGCTGTGGTCTGGCCTATGCCGAAGTTGGGACCGTTGGTCTTGTTGAATACGTCGCTGACGCCGACCATGACCTCGCCGCGTCCTTCGGCGAATTGTTTCGCCACGCCGAGGTCAAGACGGTGTGATGCGCCGGTATCGAAGATCGTTGTGTCACCGACCACAGGGGTGGTGCCCGTATATCTATAGTTTGCATTGAGTGCCCAACCGTCGTCCAGGAACAACCGTCCGGTCAATCCGACCTTGTGCTGGGCGGGAGCGTAGCTGCGAATCAACTGGTGAGATATATCCTCCTGAAAATCATTGTAGGCATACCAGGCCGAAAGTCTCCCGTTCTTACGCTCCAACGCCAGCTCCACCTCAGTGCCCCAGGAATCGGCGCCGTCGATGTTGTCCGGCTGGTAGAATGATCTGCCCAGTGGTAATGGGTCGGGGATAATGCGGTATCCAATCAGCTTGGTGAAGCGCTGGTAATAGGTATCGGCGCGGAGGGTTAGATTGTCGGTCAATTTGCCTGTATATCCGGCCTCGAGCGCCCATGTTTCTTCGTTTTCCAAGTCGTCGCCTGGCTTCATGGCGTTAATCGCCCAGAAGCCCGGGAAACCCATGCCCGCAAGAGAGAGGCGATTCGTGCTCGTCTCTCGCAAGTTTGCCAGCGGTGAGCGATATGCCTTGGCAAAGCTGAATCTAAGCGTATGGTCTTTCTTCTCGTCCAGTGCGTAAAGAGCGCTGAGGCGGGTGGACCAGTCTTTCTGGGTTTCCGAGTACCAGTCGCCGCGAATCTGGCTCTCAAAGGTCAGGCGGTCGGTGGCTTGCCAGCGGTCAATCAAGAACATTCCGGCCATCTGTTCGTCGTATGGCTCGCCCGAATACATCAGATGGCTCGGATTTCGCGTCTCCGTGGAAATACGCATGAACCGAAAGTTGCCCCCGACTGAGACATCGTGAGAGTCTCCAACTTTGAAATTGTACTGTCCTTCGATATCGTTCTCCATAGTGGACCATTTCATAAGGCACGGCACCCATGAATTGCCGAAATTTCCGAACCATTGTAGATAGCCGCTGCTGCCGTCATCGAACTGGTGGTCTAACTTTGCGTATGGCCGGACTGTCTCATGCCAGCCATTTCCACTCGGATAATACCCGAGAAACTCGTAATTCCCTAAGTCTCTATGGGAATAATCGGTTCCGAAGGAGATAATAGTGTTCTCGGAGTAGTTGTAGAATGCCTCGCTGCTAAGTAGGAACGTGCGGGAATAATCCTTCGCAGAGAAATTGTTGAAGCCCATACCAAGCAGAGGATTTCCGGTGAGAGTCTGATTGCCGGATGCGTATCGGCCGGCGCCGGCTTCGTCAGAGCTTTCGTAGTCACTATAGCCGACAGATGTTCGCCAGATCCACTTCCCACATCTTTCGCCATAGCGCAGATGAGTGTATGAGTCGCCGAACTCGTCAATCTTTGTTGAGACGAAGCCGCCAAGAACGTCTTCGGGTTTCTTGGTTATGATGTTGATCACGCCAGTGAAGGCATTCGCGCCCCAGGCGGCGCCGCCGGGGCCCCTTACTACTTCAATACGCTCTATATCTTCGAGCAGCACGGGGTACCGATAGAATTCTGAGCCGCCAAAAAGCGGACTGTCAGCAGCACGGCCGTTGATGAGCGTCAGCGTGCGGTCTGATATCAGACCGTGCAGACCTCGGACTCCTACGGCGTACCTGTAGCGATCCAGTTTGATGACATCTACGCCGGGTGCAAACTGTAGAATCTCCGGAATGCTCGTCAGGCCGCTGTAGTGAATGTCCTCGGCGGTGACAATGCTCACAGGGACAGATAACTGGCCTATCTTCTGCGGCTGCCGAGACGCCGAGATTACCTCGACCTCCATCAATTCCTCGATGGACATCTCGAACAGGTCCGCCGCTTCGTTTGGTTCCGGGGATTCTGCAAATACCTGTGTGCAAAGGCCCAGCAGGGCCAGGGCTGCCAGAATTTGCTCGAATCTATTTGTTAAACATGCTTTCTCTGCAGCCATAATCGCACCTCTATTGCCATGCCGTGGGAATCCATACCGTTTTTATTTGGCGCTCGATTCTAAGATGATGGTTTATAAACACTTATCTCTCAAAATCGGCATTTTGACACCGTGCATTTACCAGGTTTTTCCTGGTTTCTTATCGGAGTTGTCCCTGGGTCGGGCGGATACTGAAATGTAACCGGCAATATTATTGGAATTAGTATCGCGTTTCATAAATGTGACGACTACGAGGGAAATTGAATTTGGCTGTTCGAATAGATTTCTCCGCTCGCTTCGCTCGGTCGAAATGATGGTATAGTCGCGAAACTTGCGAAACGGGGTATTAGGCCGGCGTTAGAGGACACAAAACCATCGAAACCCATCCGCTAAGAAACCCGCACGCCCACAACAAACGCAATCCCCCAACCCTAAAACCAACGCAACCCTCTTTACCGCAAAGGATTACGAGAGCACCCCCCCTACCCGATTCAAAAAAACGTAACCATTCACGGAGGCAGCAGCCTCAAGCCTGTCCTGAGCATCCCGGTTTACTACTCAAGTCGGGTGGCGCCTTCAAACTTTGTTTGGAGGTGTTCGCAAGCCCCGACCGTAAGGGAGCGGTTAGCGTATAGCGTATAGCGTATAGCGTTTAGTAATTCTTCTACTCGCCGTGCTGCGCTCGCCCGCCGTGCCGTGCAGGTCGCGGCAGGTCCGCTATCCGCTGCACGCTCTACGCTCTTCTTGCCCCGGCGCTTACGCTTTGGAAACTGCATATTGCCGTATATATGCACACGGAAACACGC
>JAUVXL010000098.1 GCA_030603595.1 Sedimentisphaerales bacterium
CCTTGTGCTCGTGCAGGAGCCGAGCGAGGACAAAAAGAACGACGGTAACGGCAAGTGGCAGGAGATTATATACAGCGAAAAATTCGCCTGCTCGAAGCATCCGCAGGCGGGTCTCGAGGAACTCTCGCCGAGGCTGTTCAGCTTCAACAGCCCTTACGGGGCATGCAAGAGTTGCGACGGCCTGGGGACAATCCTGGAATTCGATCCCGACTTGATAGTGCCCGACAAGAGCATTTCGCTGGAAAACGGTGCGGTCGATGCCTGGCGCAAGGGTGGCAAGAGGATGAACATCTTCTATAATCGGCTGATTAAGAGGTTCTGCAGGAAGATGGGCATCAGCAAATCGGTTCCGTTCGAGCAGATACCGAAGGAATACAGGGAGATTCTGCTTTACGGGACGGCTGCAGCCGACGAACGCAGATACGGAGTGTCGTTCGAGGGCATCATTCCGAACCTGACAAGGCGATGGAAGAATACGACGAGCGAGTATGTTAAGGCCAGGCTGCACAGTTACTTATCCGAGCAGCCCTGCCGGAAATGCGGCGGCGCCAGGCTCCGCGCCGAAGCTATCGCCGTTACCGTAGGGGGCAAGAGCATAAATGAACTGACCTGCCTGAGTATTGAAAAGGCGCAGCGCTTCTTCGGCAAGCTGAAACTGGACAAAGAGAAAACTATCATTGCAGCCCAGGTGTTGAAGGAGATAAAGGCACGGCTCAAGTTTATGGTGGACGTTGGGCTTGGCTATCTGACGCTGGATCGGATGAGCAGGACGCTGGCCGGCGGCGAGGCCCAGCGGATTCGGCTGGCTACTCAGGTTGGCAGCGGCCTGGTCGGCGTCTGCTACGTGCTCGACGAGCCGACGATAGGGCTGCACAAGCGCGACAACGACCGGCTGCTCGGCATACTCCAACGGCTCAGCCGGCTCGGCAATACGGTTATCGTCGTCGAGCACGATGAGGATATCATCAAAAGCGCAGATCATATTATCGATATAGGCCCGGCGGCGGGAAGGCACGGCGGCGAAGTGGTTGCCGAGGGCAGTCTGGACGACATCGCCGGTTGCGAAAGGTCGCTGACCGGCGATTACCTCAGCGGCAGAAAGAGCATATCCCTGCCGATAAAGAGACGCAAATACAGTCTGAGAAAGTGCATCGAGGTAAAGGCGGCGGCGGAAAATAACCTCAAGAGCATCGACGTCAAATTCCCGCTTGGCGTCTTTACATGTGTGACCGGCGTATCCGGTTCGGGCAAGAGCACTCTGGTCAGCCAAATCCTGCTCAGGGCGCTGAAACGCAGGCTGTATCAATCCCGCGAGCGGCCCGGAAAGCACAAAAACGTCCTGGGCGCCGCCCAGGTCGATAAGGTCATAGAGATCGACCAATCGCCTATCGGAAAGACGCCGCGGAGCAATCCGGCGACTTACACCGGTGTCTTTGATCTGATACGCAAGCTCTTTTCTATTACGCGTGAAGCCAAGATTCGCGGCTATAAGCCTGGGCGATTCAGCTTTAACGTCAAAGGCGGACGCTGTGAATACTGCAAGGGCCAGGGCACCAAGAAGATCGAGATGCACTTTTTGCCGGACGTCTATGTTACGTGCCAGAGCTGTAAGGGCAAGAGATTCAACCCGGAGACGCTGCAGGTCACGTACAAGGGCAAGAATATTGCGGACATATTGGATATGCGGATTTCCGATGCCCTTGGTTTCTTTGCGAATTTTCCAAAGATTGTGCGCGTACTGCAAACGCTGGCGGATGTCGGCCTCGGCTATATGCAATTAGAGCAGGCCTCGACGACTCTCTCCGGCGGAGAGGCCCAGCGGGTGAAGCTCTCGGCCGAATTGGGCAAGGCGGCTACGGGGCATACTCTCTATGTGCTGGATGAGCCGACGACGGGACTGCACTTCGCGGATATTCACAACCTGCTCAACGTATTGGGCCGACTGTGCGATATGGGCAATACGGTGGTGGTAATCGAACATAATCTTGATGTTATAAAGATAGCAGACTATATTATAGATCTCGGCCCGGAAGGCGGTGATGCCGGCGGACAGGTTGTGGTCTCAGGCTCGCCGGAGGAGATTGTTAAGAACAAAAAGAGCTATACGGCCAAGTATCTCAAAGACAAGTTAGTAGTCTGTCAAGACTGAACCTGCAAATGTCATTGCGAGGCCCCTTGGGGGCCGTGGCAATCTCCGGCCGGCGATAAGTTTGGGATTGCCGCGTTGGCCTTCGGCCTCTTCGCAATGACAACGCCTAAAATCAGCCTTTACGGAGTATTAGTGGACGACCGGTACCGGGTTGTCGTGGACTTGCGGCCTATGGAACGAAGAAAGGCACAGGATGTGGGAATTTAGACTGAGCAGTATTGAAGATTTGGAGGAGATGAACGGCCGATTGGGCCTTGATGTCGATGTCGTTGAAGACGTTTCGATATTGGCTGAGCCGGTGCAGGCTGGGGGACTTATTATACCTAATTCGCTGGCTGTGCATCCGATGGAGGGTTGCGACGGGCATTCGGACGGTCGTCCGGGCAAGCTGACCGTCAGGCGGTACGAAAGGTTTGCCGCCGGCGGAGCGGGCCTGATATGGGGCGAGGCGACGGCAATCCTTTCCGAGGTCAGGGCCAATCCGAGGCAATTGTGGATCAACGAAGACAGCAAGGACAGCTTTGCGGCGATGGCCAAGAGGATGCGAGAAGCCGCGGCTGAGAGTATGGG
Organism: Sedimentisphaerales bacterium; assembly: GCA_030603595.1. GTDB lineage: Bacteria > Planctomycetota > Phycisphaerae > Sedimentisphaerales > Anaerobacaceae > JAFGCD01. The sequence continues at coordinate 2,720 of JAUVXL010000098.1, forward strand.
GCCTGAGCACAAGCCGGTGCTCGTGATGCAGCTCACTCACTCCGGCCGATACAGCAAGCCTAAGGGCATTGCCCGCCCGATGATTCCTCAGCGTGACCCTTATCGTGACCCACTGGTCCCGCAGCCGATGCCGAATCCGGACAGAAAGAGCAAGATACCGGACGATTGGCCCATCGTCACCGATGAGTACCTCGATAGCCTTGTGGACGATTATGTCGAGGCGGCGAGGATTGCCTTCGAGGCCGGATTCGACGCAGTGGACGTCAAGTCCTGCCATGGGTATCTGATCAGCGAGCTTCTCGCCTGTCACAATCGGCCGGGCAAGTACGGCGGCTCGTTCGAGAACCGAACGAGGATTATTTTGGATATCGTTGACAGGATTCATCAGGAGCTTGGCGAAGACAAAGCGGTCGTTGCGAGGCTGGGTATTTACGACGCCATACCTTATCCCTACGGATGGGGCGTCGATAAGGACGACTACCGCAAGGCGGATTTGACCGAGCCGAGAAAACTGATTGGTTTGTTGGCCGAGCACGGCGTCAGGCTGATTAACGCCACGGTTGCCAACCCGTATTACAATCCGCACGTCGGCAGGCCGTTCAATGAGCCGATAGTCGGCGGGTACGAAGAGCCGGAGCACCCGTTGGCGGGCGTGGCCAGGATGGTGAACCTCACAGGCCAGATACAGAAGGAATTCACAGATGTAGCAATTGTGGGCACCGGATATAGCTGGCTTAGGACGCTGTTTGCCAACGTTGGGGCGGCGAGTAAGGCCAAGGGCATGGTGACCCTGGTCGGGGCCGGACGGATGGCGTTTGCATATCCGGATTTCGCCAAGGAGATTCTGACTAAAGGCCGCATGTTTGCGGAGAAGGTCTGCGTGAGCTGCAGCGCATGCACACAGATTATGCGCGACGGGGGGATGGCCGGCTGCGTGGTTCGGGACAATGAGGTGTATGGGCCGATATTCGAGCGAGGCAGGATGGGCGACAGGGAGAATCTCGCTCGCCTGGCGTCGGCTTGCCGGAAGTGCCAGGAGCCGACGTGCCGGTTGGGCTGCCCGGCGGGCGTGGATATTCCGAAATTTATCAGCCTGTTTCTCGACGGCGATGAGCAGGGCGCTTACGAGGTCCTGCGTCAGGCCAATATCTTCCCTGAAGTCTGCGCATGGCTTTGCCCCGTCGAGCAGCAGTGCGAGGGCAGTTGTCTGGAGCGGTTTATCGGCGATGCGCCTGTGCCTATTGCGGAAATACAGATGCATCTGGCGGTCCAGGCGAACAAAAACGGCTGGTCCAAGCTGCGAATACCGGCAGAGCAGAGCGGCAAGAAGGTCGCGATAATCGGTGCGGGCCCGGCGGGGCTTGCCTGTGCGGCGAAGCTGCTCGAAGCGGGGCACAGCGTGGCAGTTTTCGACAAGAGCAGTGAGTTCGGCGGGATGATCGAATCGGTCATCCCCGAGGAGAAGGCGAGCGATTCGTTGAAGAATGAAATTGCGGCGGTCTTCAGCGATATTCCCAAGGAGAGGATGACTTTGCGTCTGGGCAAGGGGCTGGACAATAAATTCAATCTTGATGCGATTATGGCCGAGGGCTTTGACGCCAGCTTTGTAGGTATGGGTCTGCCGCAATCGGTCAGTATGAGTGATGAAGACCAAAATATTGAGGGATTGTGGGATGCGTTGGAGTTTCTCTCGGCAGCAAGAAGGCCGGGCAAGCCGGACGTTGCGGGTAAGTCCGTGGCGGTAATTGGCGGGGGCAATACGGCGATGGACGTGGCGGTTACGGCCAGCCGGCTCGGGGCGGAAGACGTTTATCTGATATACAGGCGGTCGTTTAAGGAAATGCCCGCGTGGGAAGCCGAGCGTGACAGGGCAATGGCAAAGGGCGTGCATTTCCTGATTTTGACGCAGCCGATCGGATTTAACCGTGACAACGGCAAACTTACGGGAATAAGGGTCTGCCCGACGAGATTGGGGCGGCCGGATGCTTCGGGCCGGCGCAGGCCGGAGCCGGCCGAATCGAGCGCTTACGATCTTGATATGGATATTGTGGTCGAAGCGATAGGTCAGAAGGCCTCAAAAGAGATTGGCGAGGTCTTGCCGGGTGTGGAATTGAAAGACGGCCTTGTTCGAACGCGGCCCGCCTCCGGCGGGGCGACATCGCGGGCAGGGGTCTTTGCCGGCGGCGATTTGGTCAGAGGCGCCTCGACGGTGGTTGCCGCCGTGGCCGACGGGATGAGGGCGGCCAAGGAAATAGATGAATTCTTGAAGAATTAGCCAGGGAGGATTTGAAATGGCTCAAAGGCCTGTAGCGATTGTCACCGGGGCGAGCAGAGGTATCGGAAAAGCCGTTGCGCTGGAATTGGCTGGCCTGGGATATGATATAGTAGTGAACCGTGTTCAGGATGCGATGCCGGATACCAAGAAAGAGGTCGAAGAGCTTGGCGTGCGGTGCGAGTTCGTGCAGGGCGATATCGGCAAAGCGGAAGATCGAAAACAGCTGGTTGAGACGACGAGAACGAGGTTCGGCCGATGTGACATGTTGGTCAATAACGCCGGGGCCGCGCCGCTGAAGAGACTGGACATTCTCGAAGGGACCGAGGAGAGCTTCGACAGGGTAATCGGGATGAATCTCAAGGGGCCCTATTTTCTGACGCAATTGGTGGCCAACTGGATGATCGAGCAGAGGGCCGAGCATCCTGATCGAGCGATTCGAATCGTGAATATCGGCTCTGTCTCCGCGTACGCCACCTCGCCGGCGCGCGGCGAGTACTGCATAAGCAAGGCGGGGATAAGGATGATGACCAAACTCTACGCCGACCGGCTGGGCGAACACAATATCATAGTGCTGGAGGTCAGTCCGGGGATAATAGAGACTGATATGACCAGTGCGGTCAAAGACAAGTACGACAAGCTGATCGCCGAGGGACTTACCCCTATCAAGCGATGGGGCCAACCCCAAGATGTCGCCAAGGTCGTCGGCGCCATTGCCAAGGGCAATCTCGATTTTTCGACCGGCAATGTGATAGACGTTGACGGCGGATTTCATTTGAAGAGGCTTTAGGAAATGGTCTGCTAAAAAAGAGGTGTTGAGATAGATATCAAGAGCACGATTACCACGTTGCTGAGGAATGGTTTTATTCTGGTGTTCAACCAGGATAAGCTGGATATTGTCCGGACGGCCCAGGCGCTTATCAAGGCAGGCGTGAACAATATGGAAGTGACTTGTCGAATAAGCAAGCCTCTGGATAAGCTCGCCCGGCTGCGCAAGGAGTTGCCCGATTTTGCCGCGGGCACGGCGAGTCTGATCGACGCCCCTGCAATGCTCGATATTTACAATAAGACCAATCCTCGGGACCCCTTGCCTTTGGTGCAGGAGGTTGTCGATGCCGGGGCGTCTTATCTTGTCTCGGCGATCAATTTCAGTGATGAGAGCTACAAGAAGTTGGGCGGGCGGATACCTATGATACCGGGATGCGGCAATGCCGGCGAAGTTGTCAGCCAGTTCTCCAAAGGAGCGAATCTATGCAAGGTATTTCCGGCCAAGCAGCTCGGCGGACCGGCCTTTGTAAAGGCCATTGATGCGCCGCTTCATAAAATCATCAGCTTAGTTCCCACGGGCGGAACCAACCCGACGAACATCCCCGACTACATAGACGCAGGCGTTCTGGTGTTGGGCGGATCCTTCAGTATGATTGAAAAGGCCACAATGAAGAAGATAATCGACGAACAGGACTACGAGCTTCTAACTAAGGAACTCGCAACAATCAAACACATGATAGATGCCCTGCGGGCCGAGAAATATCCGGGCATCGACTTCGCCAAAGCCTCGGCCGAAGAGATAAGCCGGGCAACAGGCAGAAACTTCAATATTGGATAGGCACATTAACCGGATGAACCGAATTTTGCTAACTGTCTTTGCTGTGTTTGTATCGACAACGTGCGGAAAGTCTGCGGATGATGCCGGGATAACGATCAACGGCAGGGATTCCGGCTATCGCGGGATATGGTATATGAATCAGCCGTCCGGCGACGAGTACGTCTATAAGTATAGCGGCGGATTGGGGACTTATTGCGCCAAGCACAAGCCGTTTGCTGTTTACTGCGAGGATGTCGATAAGACTTTCTTCTGCTACGGCGGGACGACAACCGACAGCAATAGAAAGCTGCTTCATATAGTCTCGTACTACGATCACAAGACCGGGACTGTGCCTCGGCCGACGATTCTCTTGGACAAGAAGACCAGCGACGCCCACGACAATCCGGTTATATCAGTGGACGGCGAAGGCTATATCTGGATATTCTCGACATCTCACGGGACGTCAAGGCCGTCTTATATTCACAAGAGCAATAGGCCGTATGATATAAACGAGTTCTCATTGGTGCGCGCGACGAAGATAGAGGACGGCAAAGAGGTTCCTATTACCAACTTCTCGTATATGCAGGCATGGTATCTCGCGGGTAAGGGGTTCATCTGTTTTTTCACTCGCTACAACTATCCGGCGGATCGCACTATTTGCTTTATGACGAGTCCGGACGGTGTCAAGTTCTCGAAGTGGACCAGGCTGGCCGCGATCGAGAAGGGGCACTACCAGATAAGTGCTGCGGGAGACGGCAAGGCGGGCACTGCATTCAACTATCACCCGCAGGACAAGGGGCTGAACTGGCGCACGAATCTCTATTACATCGAGACTGCGGATTTCGGACGGACCTGGCGAAGTGCGGATGGGCGGAAAGTGACGCTGCCTCTGACCGATATCAGCAATGCCTGTCTCGTGCATGATTATCAGGCTGAGGATTTGAAGGTGTATCTCAAAGACATTCGGTTTGACGAAGACGGCAGGCCTGTGATTTTGTTTCTGACGAGCAAGGGCTACAAATCCGGGCCCAAGAATGATCCGCGGATATGGACAACGGCTCGGTGGACGGGAAGGCAGTGGCGAATAGAAGCGGCGTTCAACTCGGACAACAACTACGATATGGGTTCGCTTTATATCGAGAATGACGGGACGTGGCGCATAATCGGGCCTACGCAAACCGGACCTCAGCCGTATAATCCGGGCGGGGAGATGGCTATGTGGGTCAGCACAAATCTGGGAAAGAGTTGGACAATGGCCAAACAACTCACAAGAAGAAGCCCGCGAAATCATACTTACGCGCGACGAGCTGTAAATGCTCATCCTGATTTCTACGCGATATGGGCGGACGGGCATGGCAGGAAGCCTTCGGAATCGCTGCTCTACTTCTGTGATAAGAAAGGCGTCGTCCGCGTGCTGCCGCGTTCAATGACCGATGACCTTGCCGAGCCAAAAGTGCTCGGATATCAGACGACCGAATAAATGATTGATTAGTTGTGATACAGACAAGAGAGAGATTGTGAAAACCAAGAAGAAAACTTCAGACAAGAAGATTATCTTCCACCATTACAATACGGTGATTGTGGGCTCGGGCGCCGCGGGGATGAACTGCGCGGTGCACCTGTATGAGTTTATGAGGCGAAAGGGCGTGTCGAATCCTCATGAGCGAATTGTGGTAGTGACGGGAGGCCTTGCTTTAGGCGCCTCTCGGATGAGCGGCTCTGACAAGCAGACCTACTATAAGATGGGCACGAGCCCTGACGTGCCCGACAGCGCCGAGGAATTCGCAAAGACCCTAACAGCCGCCGGCTGCTGCCACGGCGATACGGCGCTTGTCGAAGCGACGGGATCGCTTCGGGAATTCCACCATTTGGTGCAGGCCGGGGTCCCGTTCCCCACCGATGCAATGGGCGGGTTTATAGGATACAAGACGGACCACGACCCTTCAGAAAGAGCGACTTCGGCCGGTCCCAAGACGAGCAGGTTCATGAGCGAATGTCTGCAGGAGCAACTCGAGAGGTATGGTGTCGAAATAGCAGACAAACAGGAAGTTGCACATCTGCTGACGGTCGGTTCGGAGCAATCCGGGCGAATCGCAGGTGTCGTAACTTTCGACAAGAAGAGCCTATACAAGAAATATGACGGCATAAACATTTACCTCGGCGCCAACATTGTCTTAGCGGCGGGCGGGCCGGGAGAGCTTTATGAAACAAGCGTTTATCCAAAGGGCCAGTTCGGCATTCACGGCCTGGCGTTCAAGGCCGGACTGCTCGGCGAGAACCTAACCGAGTCGCAGTTCGGCCTGGCGAGCACCAAGTTTCGCTGGAACGTCTCCGGGACATACATGCAGGCGATCCCGCGCATATTCAGCACCGACGCCAGGGGCAATGACGAGCGGGAGTTCCTCGCCGATTATTTCCCGTCGTCGAAGACGCGCCGAGGCGGGATGAGCAAAATGGCGACTGCTATTTTCCTAAAGGGCTACCAGTGGCCTTTCGATCCGCAAAGGATTGAGAACCAGCAATCGTCGCTGATCGATATTCTTGTGTCCGACGAAACGCAAAACGGCAGGCGCGTGTTTATGGACTTTCGCAGGAATCCGATAGGAGCCGGTCCGATGAAGGCGTTTGACCTCGAGGAACTGGAGTCGGAGGCATATCAATATCTGGCCAAGGCCGGGGCGCTTGAAGCGACGCCTATCGAACGGCTTCTTACAATGAATCCGCTCGCTATTGAAATATACAAAGAGAACGGCATTGACCTGCACTCCGAGTCCCTGGAGATTGCGGTGTGCGCCCAGCACAACAACGGAGGCTTTGCAGTGAATAAATGGTGGGAGTCCAATATGCCGGGGACCTTTGTGATCGGTGAGATGGCGGGGACTCACGGCGTCAAACGGCCGGGCGGGTCGGCCCTTAACGCCGGGCAAGTTGGCGGCTTGCGGGCGGCCGAATACATTGTGAACGTATATGGCTGTGAAGTGCCGGACTACTCGAAATACCGCCTGGAGATTGATCGGCAGTTGGATCAATTGCTTGCAAAATTCGCCAGATACAAAGTCTGCGAGGGCCCGATGCCAAAGCAGATGATAAAGAGAATCCAGAAGCGTATGACGGCATCGGCAGGGCATATACGAGAGGCGGAAGATGTGCGCAGGGCCTTGAAAGAAAGCGTCGAGCTATACGAGGACATTCAGAAGAGGGGCCTGGGTTTGTACGGCAAGAAGGAACTCGTCTGGGCAATTCGGGCCGAGCATCTGGCGCTGACCGGCATTGCGTATTTGAAGGCGATTGCCGAGTTGCTCGAGCAGGGCAGCGGCTCGAGGGGTTCGCATCTTGTCGTTGCCAAGGATGGTATTGAGATACATCCCGGCATCATCGCTGCGGCGACGGGCAAGACGCTGAAGTTCAAACCTGAGAAGCCGTCCTTGAGAGATTCGGTGTTGCGAGTGGAATATGACGACAGCCTGCGGAGTTTTTTCCGATGCGAAAACGTGAAGTTGAGAGTTGCGTCGCGTGATAGAAAAGCCTTTGAACCCGCTTGGCGGGACTTCAGAGAGGGAAAAATCTACAGTAAGGATAATGGATAGTCGATAACGGATACAAGCCGATACAAGCCCCGACCGTAAGGGAGGGGGTTTAATCCCGGCGCTTACGCTTCGGGCTTGTAGTAATTTCCTGGTTCTATAACGTATTGGATATACTGGTTTTATGGTTGTCAAGGCGCTCAAGTGGGTCGGTGAGGTTGATGGCTTTTTGGAGCTTGTGGATCAACGGCTGCTGCCGGGTGGGTTTGTCAAGCTCGAATGCCGCGATACTGAGCAGCTTTACGAAGCGATAAAGACGCTTGCCGTTCGTGGGGCCCCCGCTATAGGGGTCTCTGCCGCCTACGGCCTGGTTTTAGGCATGCAGAGCCTCAAGTCGAGCGAAAGCATCGAGCAGGGGTTGCAGGTCTTAGGCGAGTCGTGCGAATACCTTGCGTCGGCCCGGCCGACAGCGGTTAATCTGTTCTGGGCGATCGATCGCGTGCGCAGAAAAGCTGAGAAGTTTGCCGCCGAAAAAACCGAGGCGGGTCTTGTCGCCTTACGCGAACTCGTTTTGGCTGAGGCTCATGCCATTTGCGCCGAAGACGTGGAGATGTGTCTGCGAATAGGCCTCAACGGCGAGAAGTTTATCAGAGACGGCTTCCATATTCTGACGCATTGCAACGCCGGCGCACTGGCGACGGCGGGACAGGGCACGGCGCTGTCGCCCATGTTCGAGGCACATAAGAAGGGCAGGAAGTTTAAGGTCTATGCCGATGAGACTCGCCCCCTGCTGCAAGGCGCGAGGTTGACGGCGTGGGAACTGCAACAGGCGGGAATCGATGCGACGGTTATCTGTGATAATATGGCCGGGTGGCTGATGAAGCAGGGCGAAATAAACGCGGTGATAACCGGTGCCGACCGAATCGCAGCAAATGGCGATACGGCTAATAAGATAGGTACGTACAGCCTGAGCATCCTTGCTCGAGAGCATAACATACCGTTCTACATCGCCGCCCCTTCGAGCACGTTCGATCTGAGTATAAAGAGCGGAGCCGAGATACCGATCGAACAAAGGGCTGCCGACGAAGTTAGGAATTTTGCCGGGACGCAGACGGCCCCCGACGGCATTGACGTCTTTAACCCCGCATTTGACGTCACCGAGGCGCGGGATATTACGGCTATCATTACCGAGAGCGGTGTGATTGAGAATCCGAACATTGATAACGTTGCCGAACACTTGGGGACTTGAGAAGGGGTGTAGAATGCGCCAGGGGAATCGGGAAGCGAGTTTATGAGCCAGGCAGAAAAGAAAAATTCGCAATTGTCCGAGAAAGGCGAGGACAGGCGACTGAGCGAGAAGACGCTGCTTCGCTGGCGAAAGCGCAACTCGTACTATTACAAGTGGCTGGATGGAATCTACAAATTCGTGGTCCGCCCGGGCAGCAGGGTCTTGCATGTCGGTTGCGACTGCGGTGATTTGCTCGCAGCAGTCGAGCCTTCCTATGGAGTCGGGATCGATGCCGACGCCGGTGCTATTGAACTGGCAAGGAAGCGGTTTGCTCATCTGAATTTCCACGTTATGGATCCGCATGAATTACAGCTTGACGAGAAGTTCGACTACGTTTTGATCTGCAATTCGCTGGGCCAATGGTGCGATATTCAAGAAGTGCTGGATCGCGTTGTTCCGTTGACGAATCCGAGCACTCGGATCATCATCACGTATTACAACCATCTCTGGGAAGGTGTTCTGGGCATTGGCTCACTTTTGCGAATTCGCAAACCCAACACCTATCAGAACTGGCTTCCGGCCGAAGATATTTCAAATCTGCTCGAACTGAGCGGCTTTGACGTTATTCGAAGCAGTTCCTTTCTGATGATGCCCAAACGTTTGCCCCCGTTGACGGCTTTCTGTAATTATGTCCTTTCGTTACTGCCCGGATTTCGTTATTTCAACCTGGTGAATCTCGTGATAGCTCGTCCAAAACCTACCCCCCAGAGGGATGAAGACTTATCCGTATCGGTGGTGGTGCCGTGCAGAAACGAGCGAGGGAATATCCAAGATGCGATAACGCGGATCCCGAAAATGGGCAGGGAAACGGAGATAATCTTCGTTGACGGCAACAGCACCGACGGCACAGTCGAAGAAATTGAGCGCTGCATAGCCGAATATCCGGACCGAAGCATCAGTCTGATTCATCAGGGCGCCGGCGTAGGCAAGGGCGACGCGGTAAGAAAGGGATTTGCTGCTGCAAAGGGAAATGTGCTGGTCGTTCAAGACGCGGACCTCACGGCTCCGCCCGAAGATTTGCCCAAGTTCTACAGGGCGCTGCGCGACGGCAAGGGCGAGTATATCAACGGGTCACGCCTGGTCTATCCGATGGAAAAGCAGGCGATGAGATCGCTGAACCTCCTTGGAAACAAGTTCTTCAGCGCGTTGTTCACGTGGTTGTTGGGGCAAAGATTCAGGGACACGCTCTGCGGAACGAAGATGATCAGCAAGAAGGATTACGAGTTGATAGCCACCAACCGTTCCTACTTCGGCGAATTCGATCCGTTCGGTGATTTCGACCTTATCTTCGGTGCGGTCAAGCAGAACCTCAAGGTAGTCGAGGTTCCGGTTGCCTATCGAGCAAGGACTTATGGCTCAACCAATATCAGCCGATTCACGCACGGCTGGCTCCTGCTGAAGATGAGCTGGATAGCGTTTAAGAAGATCAAGTGGCTCGGAAGGAAACGGTGAACGAGTCGATAGCCAAGAAACGAAATTTGCCTAAGCTCAAGCTCTTGCCTTACAGTGAATACGCAGGCGTGGACAAAGACGACCCGCTTCGCTTTTACTTCTGGCCGATTATAGGCAAGCTGTACCGCAGAAGGATTGAGTTGTGTTTGGCCGAGTGTTCAGGCGGCAAACGCGTTTTAGAGGTGGGCTTCGGCTCAGGCCTTACCTTTCCAAATCTTGATGAGGAATATGAGGAAATCCACGGACTGGACCTCAAGGCTCCGGTTGAAGAGGTCGGCGACGTATTCAAGGCAAAGCAAATTCATACACGCCTGCAGAACGGCAGCGTGCTGTCAATGCCCTACGAGGATGGTTTCTTTGATACCGTTCTACTAATAAGCATTCTTGAGCACTTGAAGCCCTCAGAACAACAGCCGGCGTTTGGGGAAATCAGCCGGGTGCTCAAGCCGGGTGGCCAGGTCGTGTATGGAGTGCCTATCGAGCGAGGATTAATGGTGCTTATGTTTCGACTGCTGGGATTCAATATCCGTGAGCATCATTTCAGCACGGAAAAGGATGTCCTCGCCGCCGCTGAGAGTGTTTTCGATAAGGTGCGAATCGTTCAAATGCGAAGCTTTCTCGGGGCCGTCTATGAGGTCGGGCATTTCGTCAAAGCCGAATCGAAGATATAGCTTGGTTTCGACAGGGATTAAACCTCGAAGACTTATGAAGATAATTCAATGGCTCAAACTGTCGGAGGTAAAGGGCGTCGAGAATCTTGACGATCCCGCCGTTACCCTTCTGCACGGGGAGATTATACAGCGTAAGGCCTTCCTCAAAAGAATATATCTCGACTTCTATCGGCAGTTCGCAAAGGCAGTCCTTGATCCGCGAGGAAAGGTTCTTATTGAGTTGGGCAGCGGCGGCGGTTTTATCAAAGACGTAATCAGCAGCGTGATTACATCCGACATTCTTGAACTGCCGAATGTCGATAAGGTCTTTTCAGCCGTCGAGATGCCCTTTGAGCAAGACAGCGTAGATGCCTTTTTTATGATCGACGTTCTGCACCATATCGCCGATCCCAGGGCCTTTTTCACCGAGGCGAGGCGATGCCTCAAAGTCGCCGGCAAGGTCGTTATGATCGAGCCTGCAAATACGCTGTGGTCGAGATTTATCTACAAGAACTTCCATCACGAGGCTTTCGATACTGAATCGGATTGGCCCGCCCGCGGCGGGGGCGAGGGTGGGCC
>JAUVXL010000310.1 GCA_030603595.1 Sedimentisphaerales bacterium
GGCGCTCTGGAACGAATATGAATCGTCGATGGGGCGATCTGATGCAGCGGTCGAATTCGGCGCCGCGGCGCCGGCAAAGTTTTTTGCAGCGACCTCGACGCCGTTGAGATATGCAATGTAGCCGTCTTCATATCTTACACGCAACGTCATAGAATCGTAAAAACAGGGGTCGTCGATAGAGAATTCCATCCGGGTCCATAGCGACGCATTGACGCCCAACATCCGGTCGCTGACGTCGGTGGCGATATCATTGCTATCCTCTTGCCCGACGGCGCCAAAACCCAGGCCCGTGGGCTCCGCAAGCCATCCGGCGTCGTTGAAATCCGGGGCCGTCCAATCCGTATCTGCATCCGACAAGGTCGGCACATGGAAGCGGGCGGTCGCTCCGACAGGGACCGGCGCCTCGGCATATTGTGCCAGGCCGTATGAAATATCGGATAATTGCTGAAAGTACGGCGCATATTGATGGACGATGGTATCGCCGTCCGGCGCCACCAGCGCAAGGCACTCATCATTCCGGGCCAGTTTGAAATTGGTATGCAAGTACGGAGCATTCGGATCGCGGATGTCTTTGTCGGAGGCGAAGACAACCAGAAACTCGCCGGCATCAATTTCAATGCCGTCTGGAAACTGCCAGTCCCTCAAGTTGGGGTCTTGGTTGGGCCAGGTCCAGTTGGCTAAATACCAGCCGGCCAGACTAATAGTCCCGTCCGTCGGATTGTATATCTCTATCCAGTCGTAGAATTCGTCGGGTTCGCACGGGTCCTCCAATATGCTGTCATTTTTCGCCAGCAGCTCGCTGATGAGCAATTGCCTCGTATATGTCACGCTGAGATAGGTCGTCTGTGCGCCACGGATCCGGGCCATCATGTTGGCCGGCTTCTCCCATCCGGGAATATCGCTAAGCGCCACCGTATGAAGCCCTACCGACAAGTCGCTCTGCGTATAGCCTCCGTCTCGCAATTGGCCGCCGTCGGCCCGCCATTTCGCCCCGCCATTGAGGGCCTCTTGCGGAGATATGGTCACCTGCAAGGAACCGGCCCCCTCCCCTGCCGCGCGCCAGCTTTCAGCTAACATGGCGAAATCGGCTATATTGACGCCGCCGGCGCCGTCCAGATCGGCTTCGCTGCCCCCGCCGGAAGGCTCCAACCAGTCGTCGGCAAGAATCTGCACATCGGCCCAGCCGACCTCGCAGTCAGCGTAAAGGTCGCCCACAGGACAACCCGCTTGCCCGGAAACGACGAAAGATAGGATTAGCACCAGGCCAAAAACAGCGGTTTTCACAGAACCGTGCATCTTCTATCACTTTCCTCTGCCATCCGTAACTGCCGCAGCCTCGGCACTAAGAGATTCTTCTTTTGCAATGCTCTTACCTATATGATGCGCAGCAGCAGCGGAAAGTAACGTTTTTTCTCTCCGCTGTGGCCCGACAAGGATGGATTGTCATTGCGAGGCCTGGAAGGCTGTGGCAATCTCTTGTGTTCGAGTGGTTGGAGATTGCCGTCCGCCGGTGGCGGACCTACGGCTCCTTCGCAATGACACCTGTCGATTCGATCTTTACAGACTACCGCCTTTATTTGCCTTCATAGAATTGATGAATCTGCTGGCCCACACAGATAAGATTTCTCCCTAATTCCGGCTCTTTTTCCAGATACTTGCGTATGCACTGGTCCATCTCATCGAGCATGCCGATGGCGCCATAGTGCTTTGCCGCCGTTCGCCAGTCTTCAGGGTTCTTGCTGTTGGCCAATGTCTCGGCCTGCTCTAAGATTATGTCTTTGTACTGCGATTTGCTCAGATCCTGATGGTCATATCCGCCAATCTTCACATTCTCGGGCACACCGCATCCGGCCAATCCAATTGCCAATCCAAAGAAAATGACCGTAATTACCGCAAACGCTCTGCAATTATCATGTGAACCTGCCGTGAAAGTGTTCATCGCTTGTCCCCTAATGAGATTAGTCAGAATTTCATGATGTCCACATTTTAGTGTGCCCTGACGAATTTGTCATGGCTTTTTTTCTGCGACGGCAAATACGTATCTACATGCTTGTGGGAAGCCTACAGGGGGCGTTTTTGCGCTTGCCCCGCCTCTGGCTGTGTGGTCTAATTCCGGTATCGATGCTGACGTCGGGCGACGTTGGCGATGCGACATTTAATGAGGTGACCGATGCGAGCGATTCAGATAGTCGAGCCGAGAAAGATTGCGATGTTGGACGATGCTCCGAGGCCGGAGCCTGGTGAGGGCGAGGTATTGGTGCGATGCACGCATGTTGCGCTCTGCGGGAGCAACATGGGGCAATATACCGGGGAAGGGCTTTGGGGCGATATTGACTTTCCCAACCCGGTAGGCTGGGCCGGGCACGAGAATATCGGCGTGATAGCCGAATCCCGATGCGAGGGGTGGGAGGAGGGGACATTGGTGCTTGCCCAGCCGCACGGCTATTACGGCTTCGCCGAGTATATCATATCCCGCCCGCCGGCCATCGCGCGTCTGCCGCAGGATTCACCGGACCCTGGGGGGCTTGTGGTTGCCCAGCCGTTGGCGACGATCCTTCGGGCAATGACGCGAACGGATAACGTAATCAACCAAAGCTGCGCGGTGATCGGCCAGGGTCCGATGGGATTGGTATTCACGCATACTTTGCGGCTGATGGGCGCTGGCTTGGTCATTGCAACCGACCAACTCGACTGGCGGCTTGAATGGTCCAAACGCTACGGCGCCGACCACGTTATCGACGCCTCGAAAGAAGATGTCGTCGAGACCGTCAAAAAGCTGACCGGCAACGAGATGGTCGATTTCGTGGTTGAGGCGGCGGGCTACGTCGATTCGTTAAAGACGGCCGCGTATCTACCGAGGACCGGGGGCAGGCTGTTCGTCTTCGGTATGCCGCATTACGAGCTCCAGGAGTTTCCGTGGTATCACGTATTTCGCCGGACTATCCAGATAAATACGTGCGTAGGCCCGGAGTGCGGAGCGTTCTTCCAGACGGCGGCGGACATGGTCCTCGACGACAGGGCCAATGCTCTTACCGAGATGGTAACACCCCGAATGCCCTGGGACAAGGCACCCGAGGCCTTCGAGATGTACGCCGAATGCGCGAAAGATTCGCTGAAACTGACTCTCGTAGTCTAACCGAAAGGTAACCGTTCACGGCGGACCGGGTGGCACGCTCAAACTTTGTTTGGGCGTGTCTCTGTGTGCATATATGCGGCAATATGCAGTTTCCAAAGCGTAAGCGCCGGGATTAAACCGGCTCCCTTACGGTCGGGGCTTGCGAACACCTCCAAACAAAGTTTGAAGGTGCCACCCGGCTTGAGTAGTAAACCGGTATGATCGAATACAGTAAATCCGACGGCATC
>JAUVXL010000233.1 GCA_030603595.1 Sedimentisphaerales bacterium
TCAGTCATGTAGCGTGTGCAACTTGTCTACACACGCAGAATTTCCTATCCGCTAAACGCTGCCCGCTCCACGCTACCTCCCAACCAGCCACTCTTCGCAAAAGACCATCAAATCCCCGAACCCAATCCCCTCTTCCCCGTCAAGATTCGCTGGGTCGCCCTCGCCGGTCCCCCAGTAACCGCCAAAATGCCCAAAATCCTCCAACCCCACCCCATCCGGACAAACCCAATCAGCCAAAGGAATCTGCCATACAAACCGAGGATAATTACTCCCCTCGCAAATCGACCAAATATCCTCAGTCCCATTGGCCGTCTCGCCAACCAAATCCCACCCGGCAGAAATAAAAGTATTAGGATCCTGCATTTGCCCCGTAGTCTTACCATCCCCCCCGGCGCTCGTCATCAATCCAGAAGTATCCACATCCCAGAAACTCGCTGTAACAGTGCCAGACTCGTCCAATCCCACCAGACCGCCGCTATGTGTGTAACCGCTGACAGAACTGGCCGCATAGCATGACATTATCGTACTCTCATTTTTTCCGACCAAACCTCCCGCAACTGAAGCGCGCATACCTCTGCCTGAATCTACCGTTGCAAAACAGTTGACTATGCTCCCATAATCCTCGACGTTCACACCAGCAAGCCCACCGACCGTACCAACTCTTCCCCAGAGAACCCCATCGCAATAACAGACCATTACATCCCCCCCATTGTAGCCTACAAGACCGCCCAGCCACGACCCATTACCCACCCAACAGCAAGCCGAGCAGGCGGTTACACTCCCAAAATTAACCCCAACCAAACCTCCGACCACTTCCGACGTGCGCTCTTGGCGTCCTTGGACCCATCCGCTGACATGGCAATTGGTTATGCTCCCTTCGCTCCGAGTTGCCAGCCCCCCGACCTGGGGAGGAGTGTAATCTGGGATATCAGCGTCAACGCGCGCCCCCTTGACTGTAACATTACGTATCTGGCCCCCCGCGCCGATAAATCTAAATAGCCCGGCCCCATCCTCCTGCACATCTATACGAACGTTATAAATCACATGGTCGTTACCGTCGAAGACGCCATCGAATATCCCATCGGAGAACCGCGACACAAAGCCGATGGCAGGAATTGCGCCCCCACAAAAGTCCAGATCATTCATCATGAGAAAATGGTCGTCCCAGAACCCATAATTCTCCGCAAGCGACAGCCAATCGCAGACCGTCGTAATTTCATAGGGATCCTCCTCGGTTCCGCTGCCGCTATTGAACGGGCTTCGATCCGGCAAAGCCAAAACCATATCAACTCTTGTCACACCTTTAACACCGTTCGCATTGGCCGCTGGTGATTGCTGAACAACGCAATACACAGGCACCGTATCACTTATTGTCCCGCTAAGGGACCCGACCAAAAAACCCGCGGCCTTGACCGTACTTGCCGCCTCCTCGAAACCCATCCCATTGATATCAGGTATCCTCCCATATTCCCAATACTCGCACGCCAAGCGCGGATAGTCGTTCTCCGGCATAACCCAATCAGCCGGATCAAGATCTTCCGTTGTGAAATCCCATTCGACTGGATATGTCTCAATTTCTTTCATCTCTGCGGTTGTTTTCCCCTCGCCGACGGCACTACTCGATTGACCCGAAGCATTAACATCCCAAAAACAGTCAAACACATAAAAATCAATGCCGCCCCCCACAAGGCCGCCCACATAGGTTTCGCCTTGTACCAGCCCTCTGGAATAACAGTTCTTCAGGAGTCTGCTTCCCCCACCCAATCCACCAACGACGTGCTCTCCGGCGACCGTCCCGGCCGCATAGCAAGCCGAGACCTCTCCACCGCCCTGGCAGCCGAACAACCCACCCACATATTCGTATCCGCTGACACTACCAATTACATAGCATCCGGTTATGCTTCCACCTCCGACATATCCCACCAAGCCGCCAACGTACTTATATCCGGCAACCGAGATATTTTCGACGCCAAGGTTGCGAACCTCACCACTCAGACGAGCGGCGCTCAGACTGCCAAAAAGGCCCACACTATCAGCGTACGGAATGTCCACCCGAATATTGCTGATAACATGTCCGTTTCCATCGAGGCACCCGACGAAACCTCCCCTGCTATCGTAACCCCCAATCGGGCAAACCGTGGTCCCCGCAAAATCAATATCGCCCATTAGAATGAGATGGTCATCCCAAAATCCCGCTGTCCTATCGGCCAGTAACGCCCATTCGGCTGCCGTCCTGATCTGATAAGGATCATCTTCAGAGCCGTCGCCCCCACTGAATTCCGTTGCAATCGAAATCACCGTGTCTATTTCCGTGATCCCTTCAAGGCCCTTGAACCCCGCCATTGGATAGTGGCTGATAATGTGGCCCGCCGGAACAGTGCTACTTACTGTCCAGTCCGAGCAACCGACCAGAAATCCCGCATTTGTTATGGCGGCCGCCGCATCCTGCAAGCTCATTCCGGTAATATCGGGCACCTCTGCCCATATCCAAGACGAACAAGGCAATTGCGGGTAATCGTTTTCGGGCATGAACCAATCAGCCAAGTCACCGTCTGTATCGGTGAAATCCCACCCGGCCAAAAGGAAGGTATTCGGATCCTGCATCTCAGCCGTCGTCTTGCCCTCGCCACCCGCACTGGTAGTCCATCCTGACGTATCCTTGTCCCAGAAGCAGGCAGAGGAATACCCACCACGAGGACTCGCCCTCCCGACCAACCCGCCGACATATGATGAGTTGCCGCTCACCAAACCGGTGGAATAGGAGAAATATATGGAAGCTGCGTTATATCCGACCAGGCCGCCGACATCATCGTCTCCCGTGATGGCACCCGTGGCATAGCAGGCAGTGGTAGTGCCGCCGTTTGTTCCCAGTAGGCCCCCGACGTACCTGTTACCCCTAACCTCACCGGTGGCGTAGCAGGCGTTGAGAGTGTCGGAATCACTATATCCAACCAACCCGCCGATGTAATCTCCGCTGCCGATGACCGAAGCAGCCGAGTAGCAGGCAATGATGATGCCCTCATCATCATATCCTATCAGGCCGCCGACATTGCTCACCCCTCCGACCGAACCGGTGGTGTAACAAGCAACGATGTTTCCGCCGTCGCTATACCCCGCGAGGCCGCCGACATAGTCTTTGCCCTTGACCGCAATGTTCTCAACCCCGAGACTGGCGATGTGTCCGTTCCGCCCGACATAACCGAATAGACCAACATAGTCGGTTGCGGGCATATTGATATCGGCGTTTCGTATTATATGGTCGTTGCCGTTGAAGATGCCGGTAAAATTGTTTACAGAGTCGCCGACCGGCGACAGGGCCACCCCGTTGACATCTATATCGCCGGTCAGAACCAAGTGTTTGTCCCAGTCGGCGGGTGTGTCCATCAAATGCTGCCAGTCGGCGACCGTGCCGATCTCGAAGGGGCCGTTGGGCTCTCCCGGTCTGCCGGAGTACTTGGCCGACAGATTCGCTGCGCAAGCGAATAGCAGAATCAGCGCCATCCTGACGATATGACCGGATTTACTCATTTCTTTGCCTCCGAAGAAAATCAAACCTCTTGGACGATTAACTCAAGATTTCCCAAATATCCGCCTTCGGCGTAATTACGTCCGCCTTCCTACGCCGCTCGGTTAAATAATAGCCTACCAAATCCGCCCAAATAAATCAACAATTTTCCAAAAAAGAATCTCCACGCCCCATCCGCCCCCCCTCCATCCCCACGCCCCAATCCCGGCGCGCCGGGACGCAATACGCTACACGCTACACCCTGTACGCTATAAGACATCCGACCCGCCGAAGAGTAAAAACTCAAACCGACCGCTTTGGGGTCAGATCTTAATGTAATTACAGTTGCCACAACAGAATAAGAGTATCTGTCATTCCTGCGAAAGCAGGAATCCAAATACCTAATAACAGTGTAAACTTGTGCCCGCGAAAGCGGGTATCAGTAATACAATCTTGTATCTTCTTGTTTTTTATGCACGTTTTTATAAAACAACTTTCATAACTCTTGTTTCTTTAACGCGTTATATCTTTTCACTGTGCCGTTAAACTTTTGCTTGGTTCTCTTTCTAATCCGCGTTTTCAGCGTAATCAGTGATTATATCTTTTGTTTTTCTTCGTGCTCTTCGTGCCTTCGTGGTTCAAATCTCCTTTTGGTTGCGGCTATGCTGCTCCAAGTCAATCCGTGTCAAAAAAACAGAATCGGTCAGTTTGAGTTAAGTAAAAACACTGGACTTCACCGCCGATCCTCCTATGATATGCCCCAATGATGGATAAACAAACCAAATACACAAAATCAGCCGACGCCTTCGCACAAGCCTGCAACTACCTCCCCGGCGGCGTCGATTCTCCCGTGCGGGCGTTCGGCGGCGTCGATATGGGGCCGGTCTTCATCGACTCGGCCAAGGGCTCGAAAATCTACGATATCGACGGCAACGAATACATCGACTACGTCTGCTCCTGGGGCCCGATGATCCTCGGCCACACCCCACAGCCCGTCCTCGAAGCCATCCTCGCCGCCGCGAAAAAGGGCACTTCCTTCGGCGCCCCGACCCTCGCAGAGACCGAACTGGCCAAAAAAGTAATCGCCGCCTGCGACAGCATCGAGAAAGTCCGCTTCGTAACCAGCGGCACCGAAGCGGTAATGACCGCCATCCGCCTGGCACGCGGCTACACCAAAAAGGACCTCATCGTCAAAATGGCAGGCTGCTACCACGGCCACAGCGACTCGCTCTTAGTCGCCGCAGGCTCAGGACTCGCCGAAACCGCCATCGCATCCAGCGGCGGTGTCCCCGATTCGATAGCAAATCTAACCATCGTCCTGCCCTACAACGACATCGACGCCGTAAAAGCCGCCTTCGAGAAGCACAAAAACGATATCGCAGCCGTAATCATAGAGCCCGTCGCCGCAAATATGGGCGTAATCCCGCCTATCGACGGCTACCTTCAGGCCCTCCGCGACCTGTGCAACGGCAACGATACGCTGCTGATATTCGACGAAGTAATAACCGGCTTCCGCGTCGCCGCCGGAGGCGCCCAGCAGCTTTATGGAATAGACAGCGACCTCACCTGTCTCGGCAAAATAATAGGCGGAGGCCTGCCCGCTGCAGCCGTCGGCGGACGCGCAGATATAATGGAGATGCTCGCCCCCCTCAGCTCCGTCTATCAGGCAGGAACACTCAGCGGCAACCCGATAGCAACCGCCGCCGCCAACGCAACCCTCGACATACTAACAAAAGGCGATTGCTACGAAAGGCTCGAAGCCTCCGCCGCGAAATTAGAGGCCGGCCTCGCCGACGCCGCCAAAAGCGCCGGCGTCGATATCACTATCAACCGCGTCGGCTCCATTATGAGTTGCTTCTTCACCGACAAACCCGTCCGATGCTTCTCCGACGTACAGGCAACCGACATAGAGAGCTTCAAGAGATACTTCACCGCAATGCTAAACCACCGAATCTATCTCGCACCCAGCGCCTACGAGGCGATGTTCGTCTCCCTCGCGCACACCGGCGAGGATATCGAAAAGACCATCGAAGCAGCAAAGAGTTGCTTCGGCAAATAACGATGAGGAGATTGTATTATGACTCTTCGACACAAGTATTTGTGGCTAATTTCAAAAGTGCTTGTAGTTGGTGTAGCGGGGATATTGATTGCGGGCTGTAGTGCCGGCGGACGTGCGAATACCACCCAAGCGGTTCCAATTATTTTTGACACGGATATCGGCACGGACGTCGATGACGCAGGGGCCTTGGCAATACTTCATATCCTGGCCGACCGGGGAGACGCCAAGATACTTGCTGCTATGAGCGCCAATCAGAATCACTGGAGCGCGCCGGCCATCGACGTAATCAATACCTATTATGGCAGGCCCGATTTGCCCATTGGCTCCTCGAAGACCGGGCCCAATCCCGAAGAATGGTACCACGACAATGTCGGCGACTACCCCCATGATTTAACTACCGGTGATGACGCCCCGGATGCCGTTGCCCT
>JAUVXL010000172.1 GCA_030603595.1 Sedimentisphaerales bacterium
CGACATCCTGCCGGCGATTTCGCTCATCGGGGTAAGCAGGGGCAGCCTGCCCTCGGCGTCTCTGAGTGTTTCGTACGCGACCGCCGAGATGCCTGCCTTCAGACATGCTTCGGTAAGCTCACGCGAGGCGGCGAAATGAAAATAGTTGAAGAGTATCTGCCGGACCCGAAGTTTGGCGATTTCTTCCGGCTGGGGCTCCTTGATCTTTACGACCAGTTCCGCCCGGGCGTAGATTTCGTCGGCCAAATCGACTATCTGCGCGCCTACATCGGCATAGGCCTGGTCGGAGAATCCGCTGGCTAAGCCTGCGTCTTTTTGGATTAGCACGGCGTGTCCGTCTTCTCTGAGCAGATGTGCTCCGACCGGCAGCAGGGCAACGCGGTATTCGTCTTTTTTCACCTCTTTAGGGATGCCTATTATCATTGAACCTCCTCATACTTGTTTACAAACGACGGCTTATATTTGCCTTCAGCGGCCACGGTTGGCAAAGACGCGGTTATGCACTACTGCTTAGCCACCTGTGGTTCAGTGCATTGTCATTGCGAAGGAGCCGAAGGCGACTGTGGCAATCTCCTGCTTTCGAGTGTTTGGAGATTGCTTCGCTTCGCTCGCAATGACAGCCGCCACTACATAGCTGTTAGTGCACTACGTATCCTTAATGCCGAGGTCGTCTTTGGTTAGTATGCTCTCGAAT
Organism: Sedimentisphaerales bacterium; assembly: GCA_030603595.1. GTDB lineage: Bacteria > Planctomycetota > Phycisphaerae > Sedimentisphaerales > Anaerobacaceae > JAFGCD01. The sequence continues at coordinate 695 of JAUVXL010000172.1, forward strand.
TTGTAGCCGGCCTGTGTGGTATTCTCTTCGGCGCCTTGCTTGCGGTCTATTACGCAGACGATTTTTTTGACGGCGGCGCCGGCTTCGGTGATGATCTTTGCGGCCTCGATGACCTGTCCGCCGGTGGTGGCGATATCCTCGACGAGCAGGACCACGTCGCCTTCACTCAGGACGCCTTCGACCATTTTCCCCGTGCCGTAGCCCTTCTTGCTGTTGCGAATGATCACCCAGTTTTTGCCCGTTTCCATAGCGGTTGCCGCGGCCAGGGCGACGCCGCCTAATTCGGCTCCGGCGATCAGGGTTACATCGTCGCCGGCGTGGGCGGCGAACTCGGCGCCGAGGGCCTTGAGTATGTCCGGGCAGGTCTCGAAGAGGTACTTATCGAGGTAATAGTTGCTCCTCTTGCCGCTGCGAAGGACAAAGTCGCCTTCCAAGTATGCCGTCTCTTTGATACGCCTTATTAGTTCTTCTCTGGTCATTGGCTTTCCCTTTTTTTGCCACCAAGGCACTAAGATTATAAGATATATGTTCTCATTCTTTTTTTGTGGCTTCGTGTCTTGCCCGACAAGTCGGGACTTTCAGCGTGGCGATGCATTAAACATTCAGTTCCACTTTTCTGGTTAGGTCTTTGCGGTATTTTTTGCGGATTGGGGTTACGACGTCCCTTATGAACTCATCGACCTGCTGCGGGGCTCTGCCGATGTAGGCTCTTGGGTTAAGCACCTTCTCGAAATTGACCTTGGCGAAGGCCATATCGGAACTGAGCCGGGCGATCAGGTCGTTAGGTTTGCCGAATCTCTTTACCTGTACAGCGGCGGCGTGGGAGTGCAGCCTTATTCTCTCGTGGAGTTCCTGGCGGTTGCCGCCGGCCTTTACCGCGGCCATGAGGATGTTCTCGGTAGCCATAAAGGGGAGCTCCGCGGCCACGCGCGCCGCTATCACCTTGGGATAGACGACCAGGCCGCCCGTGACGTTGATGAGGATTTCCAGAATGCCGTCAACAGCCAGAAAAGCCTCGGGGATAACTATCCTTCTGTTGGCCGAGTCGTCGAGCGTCCTTTCGAGCCACTGCTCGGATGCCGTCATGGCAGGGCTCGAAGCCAGGGACAATACAAACCTGCTGAGCGCCGTCGTTCTCTCGCATCGCATCGGGTTCCTCTTGTAGGCCATCGCCGACGAGCCGATCTGCGATTTTTCAAAGGGTTCCTCCATTTCTTTGAGATTCGCCAGCAGGCGGACGTCGTTGCAGAGCTTGTGGGCCGATTGTGCGACCGAGGCTAAGGCGTTGACCACGAGCGTATCTATCTTGCGCTGGTAGGTCTGGCCTGTAACGGCGCAGGTCTTTTTGAAGCCGAATGCCGCGGCGACGGCCTTATCGAGTTGCTTGACCTTGCTGTGCTTGCCCTCGAAGAGAGCCAGGAACGAGGCCTGGGTGCCGGTCGTACCCTTGGCGCCTCTGAAGAGCAGGGTTTCGAGGCGGTGCTCGATTTCCTGCAGGTCCATCGCGAACTCGTAGCACCACAGGGTCGCCCTTTTGCCGACGGTGGTTAACTGGGCCGGCTGATAGTGCGTAAAACCCAAGGTCGGCAGTTCGCGGTGCTTCTTGGCGAATTTGCCCAGTAAGTTGACGACCGTTGCCACTTTGCCGGCGATAAGCTCGAGCGCTTCGCGGATGATAATCAGATCGGCATTGTCGCCGACGTAGCAACTCGTCGCACCGAGGTGTATTATCGGCCCAGCCTTCGGCGCAGCGGCGCCGAAGGTATAAACATGCGCCATAACATCGTGCCGAAATTCCTTCTCGAACTTAGCCGCCTTCTTGAAATCGATATCATCGAGTTTCCTGGCCATCTGCTTCAACTGGCTCTGCTTGATATCCAGTCCGAGCTTCTTTTGTGCCGTAGCTAATTCCAGCCAGAGCCTGCGCCATGTGCCGAATTTCTTCCGGGGGCTGAAAAGCTCAGCCATCCGGCGCGAGGCATTGCGCTCGACGAGAGGGCTTGTGTAGATGTCGTTGTCCTTTGCCATTTCTTCCCTTAGCTTGTGTCTATCACGTATCTATCTTGGCCAGCCTTTGGACCAATAGTGTTTCTATCTCTTCGATTTCCTCGGCGCTGAGGTTCCAGTCGCCGGCGGGAGCGGTCTCTTCGATTTGGTCGGGCCTTCGAGCACCTACTATGGCGGCTGTGATTTCAGTTCGGCGGAGGACCCAGCTTATCGCCAATTGGGCGCAGGCTCGGCCGTTGCGCTCGGCGATTTTTTTGAGTTGCTCGGCGAGCTGAAGCGTTGCTGTGAATTGCGGCTCCTGGAAGTCGCGGTGTTTTTTTCGGTGGTCGCCCGGGTCCAAGGCAGCCAGTCTCTCGACGCTGAATTTGCCGGTCAGCAGGCCTCTTTGCATGGGGCTGTAGGCGACGACTCCGATGCTGTTCTCGGCGCAATAGCCTAAAGAATCGTCTTCGCACTCGCGGTGTAACATGCTGTAGGGCGGTTGGAGGGAAGCGACTTCGTGGATTTTGCGGACGCGCTCGAGATGCCTGACGGTGAAATTGGAGACTCCTATATATCGAACTTTGCCTTCGTCTTTGAGTTTGACCATCTCCTCCCAGGCCTCTTCGACGTCTTCATCGGGGTCGGGCCAGTGCATCTGGTAGAGGTCGATTGTCTCGATGCCGAGTCTCTTGAGGCTGTCGAGGCATTCCTTGCGAATGCTTTCTCTCTTGAGGCAGGTCACCTTTTCCCTTTTTTCGTTGCCTAAGATGCCGCACTTGGTGGCGATTATGGGTTTTTCGCTAATCTGCTTTAGTGCCCTTCCGACGAGTTCCTCGGAATGGCCCAGCCCGTATGCCGGGGCGGTATCTATCCAGTTTATGCCCATATCGAGGGCCTTTAGAATGGCTGCAATCGCTTCGTCGTCGTCTTGGGGTCCCCATCCAAACTGCCAGGGCCCGCCAATGGCCCAGGTGCCCAGGCCGACGGTCGTCAACTCCAAATCCGTATTACCCAACTTCCTTGTCTGCATAGTTGCGCTCCGGAAAACCGAACCTGGCCGATAGGATATTATGATTGTTGCAGTTTATCAATAGTTTTGTGCTTGATCGACTCAAACCCGGCCAACACACGTTCTCACACACGCTCTTAGAGAATTGCGGATTTGTGTCTGTGGCTGTGGCATTCGATGTTGACGGCTACGGGGAGTGAGGCGATGTGGCAGGGGGCGGTTTCTATCATAACGGCCAGTGCGGTAGTGTCGCCTCCGAGTCCTTGCGGACCTAAGCCGAGGGCATTGATCTGCGAGATTAAATCGGCCTCGACGGCGGCGTAGAATTCGTCGCTGTTGGCTTGGCCCAGGGTTCGCAACAGCGCCTTTTTGCTCAAAAGGCAGCTTGTCTCGAAATTGCCGCCGATACCGACCCCGACAACAAACGGCGGACAGGCATCGGCGCCGGCCGTTCGCACAACATCAACGACCCACGCAATTATATCCTCTTTTTCCGCGGTTGGCTTGAACATGCGAAACCGACTCTTGTTTTCGCAGCCTCCTCCTTTGGCCATAACGGTCAGCTTCAGTTTGTCGCCTGGGACGATTTCATGATGGATTATAGCCGGTGTGTTCGAGCCTGTATTCTTGCGAGTGTTGAGCGGGTCGGCGACGACGCTTTTTCTCAGGAAACCTTTTTCGTAGCCGGAAGCTACGCCGGCATTGATTGCATCGATCAACGTCGCCTGCTTTTGGCCGGCGGGCGGCTTGACGGCGACATCGGCCCCCTGCTGGGCGAAGACTACTGCCAGGCCCGTATCCTGACAGAGCGGTATCCGCTGGTCCGCGGCCAAGTTGGCGTTGTCTATAAGCTGTTGGAGTATTCTCGCTGCCGAGGGATTGGATTCTCTCTGTGCCGCGGCCTCGATAGCCGCCAAGACGTCTTCGGGCAACTGGTAACAAGCCGCTATACAGAGCGATTCGACTTCCTTGGTGATTTTTTCGAATTCAATACATCGCACGATATTTATAATAGTGAGCTAAAGTGAACTAAAGTGCCTAAAGTGAGCTAAAGTGACACGGAGTGTCATTGCGAGGAGCGCAGCGACGCGGCAATCTCCTTGGTGAGGTTTGAGATTGCTTCGCTTCGCTCGCAATGACGCTGCATGGCAAGTTTAGTCACTCTAAACTTTAGGCACTTTAGGCGGTAACATCGAAAGTCTTATACGTTATATTTCCGACGGCGTCGGAGGCCTTAATCGTCAGGACGTGGTCGCCCGGCGGCATATCCTCTTTTGTATCAATCCTAAGAGTGAAGGTCTCGTCCGTCGTATCGTAAACGAGGTCGTTGGGGACGGTGCCGATCCAGTCGGTATTACTGTCGATTGTGTATTCAACCTTGCCTATCGCACTTAGCAGATCCGCGACCTGGAAATCAAAGACTTTGCAGGGTCCGTCGGCATCGACGAGCGATTTGACGGCAATGTCCCCGACAACCGGCCCGGTGTTGTCGATTACGATCGGCTCGCTTACGCGGGCGCCTTCGAGTTGGGTCAGGCTCGTATTGCTCTTTCGGTCGCTTGCGGTAATCCGCACCTCGTAGCGGCCGTCTTCGACAGTCCTGCCGTCCCATTCGAAATTGTCGGCCGTGAGTTCGTCTTTAAGTTCGATCCAGCTTGCCCTGCCCACTTTTCTAAAATCTATCTTGTAGGTAAGCTTGTCTTTATTGTCGTCCTTGGCCTTGTAGCCGATCTTGAAGTATCCTTTCTTGGCTGCCGTTGCAAGGCGGCTAAGCGTCACCGATTGGACCTTCGGCGCCTGATTCGGGACCGTGCCGGCGACGGCGATCTCGCGCACTACGGGGCTGGCGTCGCCGGCCTTGCTCTGCAGAATGAGCTTGTACTGACAGAACCTGCCCAGCGGGCACTTCAACTGTACGGGCTGGGTAATCTCCGTCGGTTCGGTCCACTTCGAGAAAGTTGGGTCGTTGACATCTTTGACGTTTCCGCTCCGACAGGAGACGAGCACTTTGCATCCCTTGGGAATGTCGGCCTCGATTTGCAGCTTGCCCCATTTTGCGGGCTGGCCGGCGTCGATAAGATCGGAAATATACGTTCCCTCGGAGGCAAAATCCTTGCTCAATCGTATGAGCTTGGCGGGATTGGCCGTGCCGAGATACACGCTGCCGTCGACGACGGCTATCGCCGTTATTTGCACGGCCTGCTCGTCCTCGTAAACAACGGTTTCGACCTCCGAGGCCGGATCGACGGTGAAGAGCCTGGCATTGTTGCCCGTTCCGACCAGCAGCTTTTCATTCTCCTCGGCCAGGCTCAGGAAGACGGCCTGCTCGCTGAATATGTCTGTAACGAAGCCTTCGTCCGATATCTTATAGATGTGACTGGCTTTGCTCGTGGCAGCGCCTTTTTTGATCGGCGCGGCGTTCGCGGCCTTACTGCCGCTCGGCTTTGCCGTGTTCGGGATTTCGAGTTTGCGTCCGCCCTCGCTCTCTTTGGCGTTTTCGCCTTTAGTTGCGTCTGTTTCGGGTTTTCCGGTCGATCCGGCGGCGGACGCAGCGAACTGCGTCTGGGTCTCAACGATCTTGGCCGAGGTGGCGCCGGCACAAAGGTCTCCATTTTGGCGGAACAGCAGAGTTGTTATCTCGGGTTGTTCGCTGTCATAGAGAACCGTCGCCTCTTTTGTACGCGGGTTTATCCTGTAAACAAGTCCCCTCCCATCGCTGCCGGCATAGAGAAAAGAGTCGGGGCCGGTTGCCAGCGAGAGTATATTTTTGTCGAGGCTGTCGTAAACAACCGTCGGCTTCTTGCCAAAGGCATCACTTCCGTAGATTTTGCCTTCCGGCCCGGTGCCAAGATAGATATTTCCGCCTGCGTCAATGCCTATTGCGAAGATGTACTTGGCGTCGTCTGGCTCGAAGACGATTTCGGTTTTGTCGGCCTCGAATCGAAGCAGCTTACACTGGGCCCCGCTTATACCGGCCAGGACTCGGCCCGCAAGGTCCGTGGCCATCGCAAAAATATGCTCGTTCGTCAATTCGGCATCGACAGCATTGGGGTCGTTGATCCGCCGCGGCGGATTCGCTTCTTTGGGCTCCTCTGCCGATTCAAGCGGGTATATCTTTGTCAGTTTCTTGAGGCTGTACTTGTAAATGCCGCCGTTGGGACTTGTGCCGACGTAGATCGCTCCGCCGCTTGCGACTATACTGTTTATCGACCATACATTTTCAAACTCCTCGACCAATACCTCCGCCGATCGGCCAAGCTGTATAGTGCCGCGTGAGCCGATTACAAGGTTCTCCGTCTGGCCCTTCAGCAAATCGGCACTGGTTGACTGGCGCGTAATCCGGCTGTTAACAGCGGGGCAAAGAGAATTTAACACCAGGCAAAATACAAGCGAAACGCTCAAAACGTTAAACACACCCCCCTTACTACGGAATCTGTCGCTCATGGCAACTCCTCAAATTGAAATCAGTATCTAAAACCACAGGCGCCGGCGTACAGTGCATAACAGCATCGCGACGCCCGCACTTCGTTTTTTTGTCTATTTCTCGACAGTTATGCGTATCGTTTTCTTGTTGATGACAACCGTACCGGTATCGAGGGTCTTCTCGATCCAGTGCGGATAGAGCTGGGTCTTCACAGGCCGGGTAAGGCTCTGAAGAACCAGCATCTTCGTCGCGGGCAAATCGGGAAGCTCCGCCTTATCTATGATAATGCCGCCGGCAGGAAGGACAAGATAGCAATACAGCCGGTCCCTTCTAACTTGAAGAGTGTCCCTCAGGGCGTCCACGAGATCGGGCAGGTCCCGGCCTATGAATTTGTGCGGAACGGTCTTGAGAAGGAATTGCTCGTAATCGCGCGAGCCGCACAGCGTCAGTTCATATTTGCCTGGCTTCAAATCTTTCGGTATCTCCATTTCGAGCCGATATTGCTTCTTCTGCGTATGGACCGCTTCGATAACAACATCAATCCCGATTTTTTCGCCCGCTTTGACTGTCGTATCCGACAAATTCGCAGACCATATATGGGAGATAGTGTCCTTCGGAGTGATGCTGATATCGAATTGGATAGATTCGACGACAACCTCGTCATAGGGGTTGTTCATCAGCAGCGCCAGCGCACTGCTCGCTTCGACCGCCGTTTGAAGCACGCCCACGCCCGTCGAAACGTTCTCACAAATGATCGGCTCGAAGCCCTTTATGCCAATCGACGTCTTGTAATTAACCGTATGGTCCGGCGGCAAGTCTCCAAGATAAAGAGCGGCGCCGGAAATAACCGAGCGAATCAGCGACGGTGTAAGCATGCGATTGGACGCAACTCGGCAATTGTATATTCGTTCGGTGTCGTTGTAGCGGTCCAACCTCACCGTCAGCGGGAATGTTTGCGCTACTGCGCCGATTTTTCCGAGAATCCCCCCACCTTCGTCACTCGTGAAGGCCCCGACCGTCTTTACGACCCTGGCGAGCTTGGTCGAGCGAACCATACTCGTTATCACCGTGTGCACTTTGCCTGTGGCCATCGGCAGGTCTATATCTCCGTAGCCCATGAAGGGATGGCCAAAACCATATACCGTTCCATCTCTAACTTCCGTTACGGTCCCATAGACAGCCATTGTCATATCACCGCTGACCAGCGGCACGACAAGACATGCTCCGGGGACCAGTTCCCTTTCCGCATCACCGGCAACAGCGCCTTCGGCAGTCTCGGATGCCTTCGCGGAACCGCCTCCTATGCCGGGGACAACCATGAAGCCGAAAGGCTTGACCACAGTATTCAACTGCTCACAGGCTTCGGCGGACAAACCGGACGTAATCAACGGGCACGGCAGAGCACTGACACCGGCAAACCGGCTTTCCCGTGAGGGCCGGGGTGTCGAGATTTGCCTGTCAATTTCAGTTAGATCTATTGGCTTGGAGTAGTCAAAGCTAAATGCCGGTCCGGCGGAGGCCCGCGGCGGCGGGTTGGCCCTTCCCCTACCTACTCGGAGCATGTCGGCGATAGCCGTTGCTCCGTAGAGCGGGTCCTTGCTGTACGTCCAGGCATAAGCCAGCGCCCCTGCTATTCGGCCGTCAAGATAAACCGGAGAGCCGCTGCAGCCGGCCACGGGACCGGTATGAATGAATCGGTCGTCCGTTCCCTGAACCAGAATAATATCCCTGCCAGGCTCGAAATCCCGCACTACGTCGATAACCTTCAGACCGAACTTCTCGACTCCATCGACGCCGTACTCCGTCAGACAATAACCCTCCATCCCCGGCTTGATTTCATCAAGGCTGATGTATTTTGCCGGGTCCCAAACGTCTGACGGGGCATTTGGATTTTTGGTCTGCTCAGCCGCCTGGCAAAAAGAGCCCCCAAGAACCGCCAAAAGGCACAAGCGGAGGACCAGGACGGTCCGTCCCGGCTTTTCAGCAGTCTTTTTGAACATTAACGCCCTTTCAATTAACTTTCAGGCAAGATTTTACCAGCACATTAGACCATTGCAAGACAAAAGATATTTTGCTACAATCATGCGTTTGGTGAACAATCGAAGGTGGTAAGTCGAGATGGACAGTGAGTTGTTTGATATCACGAAATGGAGCTTTATATGAAAGCTGAGCATCGGCACGAGCTTAAGACGAATGTATTAGCCGAATGGCTGGGCAACTTCCCAGAGTGGCTCAGGGAAAACCTC
>JAUVXL010000221.1 GCA_030603595.1 Sedimentisphaerales bacterium
CGTCAGGGCGGACAACACATTTTGCATTTGCGATGTTTTGTTAAATCGAACAGATGGGATGGATTTTGGAAACATTATATTCAACTTAAACGAGCCGCATAGCAATGATATTACGTAGAATGAAAACTACACCCTTAAAAAAGATATGATACATAACACGAAGGGCGGCCGAAGGAATCACAATAAAAATTGCCAGAGTCTTGTCAAACCCCTCAAGCCAGAAAAGGAAGAAGCTCAGCGGCAGGACAATGAAGGTATCGACCCACATCGCACAAAATCGCCTCCAGAAGCCCGCATAAACCCGCTGCCCCGAATACATGATCGGTAGAAACTCCATATTACTCTCCACACAAGAACACTGACTGGTGGCTTCTGGTGCTTCGCATCATGCCGACGACCGAACGATTTCAGGACGCAGCCCCACGAAGACCCATCCTGCGACAAGCATCACATAAAGAAGGCCATCTCGTCAAGCGTTTTCTTCTCTATATCGGGTACTTTCGCATCTTTGGCCGGATAGCCAACCGGCAGAATGATGAATGGCCGTTCATTCTCTGGCCGATTGAGTATCTCTTTTAGAAACCCCGCTCGCGGCGGCGTGTAGGGCAGAGTCACTAACCCGGCATTATGAATCGCCGCGATCAGCATCCCCACCGCTATCCCGACCGACTCGCGAACGTAGTAGTGCTTTATTTTCGTGCCGTCCGGCGACAGACCGTAACTCTCGGCAAAAACAATAATCAGATACGGCGCATCGGCCAAAAACGGCTTCTGATAATCCGTCCCCAGTTCCGACAGCGCCTCGCGCCATTCTTCGGTCGCGTCGGAATGATAGAATTCGTACTCCTCTTTCTCCGCCGCTTCCCGTATCCGCCGCTTAACCGCACCATCGCCGACCACCACAAACCGCCAAGGCTGCATATTAGCCCCGCTCGGCGCAGAACCGGCAGTCAAAACGCAATCCTCAATAACCCCGCGAGGAAATTCACGCTTTGAAAATCGCCGCACACTCCGCCTACGCTGCATATCCCCACGAAACAAAGCCGAACGCTCCTTCATCTCCTTAACCGAATACTCACGATAACCGTCCAGCCGAATAAACTTCTCTGCCGCCATAACACCTCACTTTCACTGCCGGCGCGCCCGCAGCCTGCCTTGATATATCCCAGTATCCAAATGCCTTCGTGCCTCACTGTTGAAGTTGCCGATTTGCCCAGTTTCTGTCATTTGATCATTTGAATTTCGATATTGTTTCGGATTTCGTGCTTCGGATTTCGAATTTCACTCGTACCAGTCGTAGCATGGGCACTGCCCACCATTTTCTACTACCTCGCCCTCGCATACTCATCCCGCAACTCATCGCAACGCTTCCGCATCTTCGCGAGAATCTTGGCATACTTCGCATCCGAGGCGAAATTCTTGAGCTGGTCCGGATCCGTCTCCAAATTGTGTAGGAACTCATAGACCGGTTCCTGCTCGAAGTATCTTGCATAGACATACCGCTGCCCCCGAACCCCTTCCCACTTGGGAATAGACTTGTTGTTCATCAAATGCTCGCAGAAGAAGTCCTTGCGCCAGTTGCGCACTTTCCTGCCGCGGACAAGCGGCGCGATGCTCTTGCCTTGATAGTGCCTCGGCGCCTTGACTCCCGCATAATCCAGCATCGTCGCAGCCAAATCGACATTCAACGCTGGCTCACTGCGAACCTTCCCGCACCGTTTCTTCGAGGCCCGCGGATCATACACAATCAACGGCACGCGCAGCGACTGCTCGTAATGCGACCACTTCCCCGCAAACCCCCGGTCGCCCATATAGTACCCGTTATCGCCGTTGTAGATAATAATCGTATTCTTAGCCAGCCCGTTCTCTTCAAGCGCTTTGCGCACGCGTCCGATCACCCCGTCAACCCCGCTTATCATCCGAAAATAGGCACGCATATTCTTCTGGTACTTCTCGGGCGTATCCCACCGCCAGAAATACCGGTCGCGATTCATCGATTTTCTAAAAAACTCAGGCTGAGATTCGAATATCGCCGGGTCGCCCAGCCGAGGCTCAGGCATCTCCACATCGTCGTACATCCCATCCACCGCTTTCGGCCACGGATAGTGGTTCTCCTTATCACCATCAGCGGCATGAACCGAATTGAAGCTGACCGAAAGACAGAAAGGCTTACCCTTCGGATTGTCCTTGAGAAACTCAATCGCCCGGTCGCCCGCCAATTCCGCCTCATGCCGCAGCGTACCGTCCGCCTGCTTATGCAGATAGGGATTGTTACCGATAGGCTTGAAATAGTCGAACATCTCCGACCTGCCGTCCTTCCCGGCGTTCACCCCGAACTTACCGATAAAACCCGTTCGATACCCGGCCTTCCGCAGCAAAGCCGGGTAGCTCGCCCCGACATATTCGGCACCGATAGGAGGCGTCCCGAACGTAAACCCATGAGTCCGCTCATAAAGCCCCGTAAAAACAGTGGCCCGACTCGCAGCACAAATACTCGTAGTAACAAAAGCATTCTCAAACCGCACGCCCTCAGCAGCCAGGCTATCGACAACCGGAGTCTGCAAAATAGGGTGCCCCGCACAACCCAAGGTGTCGTTCCGCTGATCGTCCACCAAGAAAAACAAAACATTAGGCCGCCCCTGCTCCTTACCCCCAACAACCGGAGGCGACGCCATAGACAACGCCCCGACACCTATCATCCCAAGAAAAGATCGTCGTGTAATTCCCATCTTCATGTACTCCTCGAAAAGAAAAAACGCCAGCTACCGTTTTGTTGTAGATCAAATACGAACTGTCATTGCGAACACCTCACCTGATTCTCAGGAAGTATGCAAAAGAAAATGAATCTCAAGATTCGTCATTGCGAGCAGCCCGAAGTCGAAGACGCGCCTGTGGCGGGGCCGACGCGGCAATTTATGCCTTCGGTATCTCCTACCACTCGCACTATGAGAACTGGTCATTTTCTTAGGATGAGCGAAGCGACGCGGCAATCTTCGGCCTAAGAACAGCCGAAACAAGCTTCGACAGCCTACACAGGCCCTATGCTATCAACATTCCGCCCATTTGTCACTTTTCATTTATCGAATCACACCAAAAGGGTGTGGCCAGATTTTCCGGCAAGCCAGCCCATAAGGGGCCAATTTCCCCGTGTCATTCTGACCGGGGGGTGGCACGCTCAAACTTTGTTTGGGCGTGTCTCTGTGTGCATATATGTGGCAATATCGCCGGCATCGCAACCTTTGTCCCGGGTCTGTCTCTCGCCAATTCGCCCAACTCCAGGCTACAGCATGCATCCATCGGCGTCGGTGGCATGGGATGGAGCGACCTCAACTCAATCCTAAACGGCGGCACAACCGATATCGTCGCAATCTGCGACGCCGATGCAAACAAAGAGAGCTTCCCCGCCTGGCAGATAGCCCGCTTCACCTTCCCCGGCACCAAATACACCGCCCAAAAAACGATAAACGGAACCTGGTGCAACGGCCCCAAAAGACCCTCACGCGACCTCGTCCCAATGCCCCCCGAATACAACCTCCCCGGCGCAGGCTTGATCATCGTCGGCGACCAAGGCGTCATGGCCCTGCCCCACTGGGCCGGCCCACAGCTTTACCCGCTCGAAAAATTCAAAGCCTACAAACGCCCCAAAGTCAAATCCATAGACCATTACCAGCAATGGGTCGATGCATGCCTCGGCAAGGGAAAAGCAGAGGCCAACTTCGACTATTCCGGCCCATTAACTGAAACAGTACAACTCGGAAACCTCGCAATAAACTTCCCCAACCAAACCCTAAACTGGGACGCTCAAGACTTCAAAATCAAAAACATCCCCCAGGCAAACAAGCACCTCCACAAAAAATATAGAGAAGCCTGGAAAATCAAAGGCTTGACATAACGCTGGGGATATACACGCCCTCGCTCTGGCTTGAATGAAGAATCCTTCCGCCGCAGAACCGGCGATTATCAATAATCATTTATCACTAATCAATTGACTAATTCCACTTGAACTTCGCAAGCCCCTCCATCAACTCCTTCATCCGGCCGTCAATAGCCCCACCCCTGAATTTCGAATTCCTCCACTCCCTGATTTCATTCTTCTGCTCGTTGATCTGCTCCTGCACTTCTTTGATCTTTTTCTGCAACTCGTCGAGTATGATCTGCTTCCTTCTAACAATCAGATTGAACCGGTCCGCAATGACCTCCCTCAACTGCTTCTCGAGCGCCTTTTTCTTAGTTGCATCCTTTTCTTTCTTGCATTTCGCCAGCAGATCGTCTCGTCTGTTTTTCAGCGACAAGTCCTGTTTGAGAACCTTGCCCAACTCCGCATTCCCCCGCCATGCATCGTGGATATAGCCGTACTTCTTCCGCAGAAGCTCGTATTTCTTGTTGTAAACGCTGGCGTCTTTCGCCTTGAGTTTCGCTAATTCCTTCGCCTCCCGCGAATACTCCTTCTCCAGCCACTTGACAAACTCTTCTCTTCGTCGCTGTCTATATTGATCTATCCTCTCTTTTACAACCTTACTGAACTCTTCCTTGCCGTACTCTCTGAGTTCTTTGCGAAATCTCTCCTCATCTAGCGTTCGCAGATCATCCAACTGTTTTGCCCTTTGAGGATTATCTTTTTTGATCCGCTCCATTATTCGGCCGATTTCCTCTTCCGTCAGCCTCATCCCCCAAGGCCCGCTCACCTGTTCCGGCGGGCTCCACATATTCGGGTCCGTCTTCTTCTCCTCCTTCTTTTCCCCTTTGCCCTTATCCTCTGCTCGACCGGGCACAGCCGACAATGCCACCGCCGCCACCATCACCAATAATAAAACCGCACGACGTAGCTCCATTACCTTTAGCCCTTCCAGAATTCGCCCTGTATATCAATTAGCTCTAACTCAGCTTCGTCAATGGCTGATTGATCGTTGCCGCCCTCGTCCAACAGCAGTGATTGCAACTCGTTTTCAATCCGCTCCACCTCGGCAGTAAACGTCGCCAACCGCAGATCATCGACCGCTATATTATCGCTCTCCCAGATCGCCGACGGTATAAGCGAACCGGCGCTGGCCACACTCGTCACGCTGTCTTTTTGCAGCCCCGTCCATACCGAAGCTATAATGACAAAAGCCGCCGCAATAGCCGCAGCCCTCGATGCAAACCACCTCACATGCCGCCGACCGCTGCGAACAAGCCGGCCGCCCATCTCGCTCTTGATCTGGGCCAAAAGCTCCACGCTCGGCTCAGGCGCAGGCCACCGGCGAAGAACATCCTCACCACGTTCGATATCGTCAACAGCATCCTCCGCCCGCTCCGAATCGACAAACCGCGCGAACAAATCCCTCAAGTTCTCCTCATTTCTTTCATTCATAAATCACTACCTTTCAGCACAATCCATTGTGCCTAAGTACCAAATCCACCGTTACAACGGTTTTCACCGCCCACTTAACATCGTTTTAACTTAACGCCCTTGCTCCGTATTAACAACCTATTATTACAACTTTGTATGCCGCCCTTTATTGGATGCGTGCGACAAAAGTCCAAGTTACAAGCCCCGACCGTAAGGGAGGGGATAAAAACGAAGATCATACTCATCGTACTATCATTCAGAATCCGCCCAAAATCTCTTTCAACAACCCTTCAATCTTGCCCCATCATCTCGCGCAACCTCTTGAGTCCGCGGTGCAGTCTCGAAAGCGTCGTTCCTATCGGCTCGCCCCGAAATCTTGCAATCTCCTTCAAGCTCATCTGCGAGTAAAACCGCAGCATTATCAACTCTCGCGTGCCCTCGTCCAGCTTGCCAAGATGCACCTGCAGCCTGTCCACCCTGTCGCTCTCCGACCGTTTCGCCTCGGTAACTTTCGCTGCAAGATCTCCCCGCCGCGTATCCAGCAGCTTCTTGCGCCGCTGCTTGCCTCGAAGGTAGTCATGAAAGATATTCGATGCGATCTTAAAAAGCCAACTCTCGAACGCACCGCCCTTATAAGAACCGATCTTCTCAACCAATTTGACAAAGAGCTCGCTCAGCAACTCATCGCTGAACTCATTATTTCTCGTTAACCGGTAAAAATACCCATAACACCGGCTCCCGTACAAATCGACCAATTCACTGAAACACTCGGCATCGCCTGCTTGACAACCGGTGATTATACGGGCTAAGTCATCGTTTTCTGCCATACTCAAGCGCTTCTTACTAAAGGTATAGACGGTTAGCGACACCGATTTATTGCAAAAAAATCCACTTATCGGCCCTTACTCGCAACTCCACCACCATCAATTCTCCAAAGCTCCTTCAATGACAAAACAACGCTATCCAGGCCCATCCTTAGACCTCAACCTAAAAAAGGCACGCAACAACTAAAAAGTAACGAACCCAAACCTCATTTTTGAACAATAATGACGCCTGCGTCAAAAGTTTGCTCAGGCGGCTTTGCTGAGCTTTGGAATACTTTCCAATTGTTGAAGATGCAATCTGATTTGCCTTTTCAGGCTCATAGGAAGACTTCCGAGCGTCTTGGCCCACCTCAAAAATCCAAAAT
>JAUVXL010000361.1 GCA_030603595.1 Sedimentisphaerales bacterium
GTCAATTGCAGATGTGCGAGAGGGTCGCCCGCAAGAGCGTCGGCCCCGCATTGAAGAACGAACACATCCGGATTGAAACTGCCTGCCAGCGGCGGGAGTATCGCCTCGAACGCCTTGAGGTAGGCCTCGTCGTAGGTATCCGCAGGAAGGGGGACGTTTACGCAATAGCCTTCCCCGACCCCGGTTCCGATTTCGTTGGCAAAGCCTGTCCCGGGAAAAAGTATTTTGGGGTCTTCATGGAAAGAGACGGTCATCACGTCGCAGCGATCATAGAAGGCATAGGCAACGCCGTCGCCGTAGTGGACATCCACATCAAGATACAAGACCCTCTTTCCTTTCTCAGCGAGGACGATGCATGCCAGAGCCACGTCGTTGATATAACAGAAGCCAGAGGCGTGTTCCGGGCCGGCGTGGTGAAAACCGCCCGACGGGTTGAACGCCACCGAGGCTGCGCCGGAGAGAAGAAGCTCGGCGGCGGTGAGTGTGCCGCCTGTGGCCAGAACCGGATAGTCGTGCATCCCGGCGAAGATCGGACAATCCCCGGTGCCGATCCCCATATTGAGCATCTCGACGTTCCATCGGCCTCTGGCGGCGGTCCTTAGGGTGTGAAGATAATGCGTAGGGTGAAATTTCCTGAGTATTTCTCGCTTGGCGGCGGCGGGAGCGACCTCGCTTCGGCCCTGGCCTGAGAGCAGGCCCAAGGAGTTTAGAACCTTTCTGACCCGGCCGGCGCGATCTGTATCGAACGGACAATGCTCCGGGTAGCTGAACTTCTCAATCTCGGGCGAATGAACAAATACTGCTTTCTTCGTCGCCAAGGGTTAGTTACCTTCCTTTGCAAGGTCGTATGTGATGCTATAGGCATCCCCATCGAACTCAGTGTTTACCTTGTAGCCGGAGTTGTAAAACACGGCAAGCATCGACCTATTGGTGGGGAGGACTTTAGCAAAGAATCGTTTCACGCCGCGTTTCTTAGCTATCTGGGTCAGATAATTCAACAAGAAAGTCCCCATACCTTTCTGCTGCCATTCGTCTTGAACGAGAAACGCCACCTCAGCGGCCTGCGTGTGGGGGTCGAGGAAATACTGGGCAATAGCAACCACATCTTCACCGGAAACACTGGGAACAACGCCCAGAATCGCCAGATCATTCTTGTAGTCGATGTTCGTAAGTTGTTGGATGTGGCTGTGAGCGAATGCAACTGTACGAGTCATATAGCGGGTCTTGACGGATTGCTCACTCAACGAATACAACATTTCAGAAAGTGCAAGCTCGTCGGTGGGTTTGACAGGCCTGAAGAATATTTCCGTGCCATCCCGCAAAGTGGAATAATGCTCTAATTCCTTGGGGTAATTCAACTGGTCGGCCACCAGTTCAATCTGGTCCTGATAAATGTAGTTTTTAGCCTTGGCCGCCTGTATCAGCTCCTTCCTGAACTTGGGATGGGCAATGTTGATAAGGTCAAGGACCCTTTCTCTAATGCTTTTGCCATGCAGATAGGCGACTCCGTATTCGGTAACGACATAGTGGACATCGCCCCTTGTCGTCACAACTCCGGCGCCTTCGGTCAGGTGGGGGACAATCCTGGAAACCTT
>JAUVXL010000132.1 GCA_030603595.1 Sedimentisphaerales bacterium
CGGGATCCGCGTCTCCAGCTTTGCGGCAGCAGAAGGGCTTGCCCCCGGATAAAGGACGAACTCTCAAAATAGGTGCGGAGCGACCGCCCGACCCACTCTATTTAATTGACAGTGAACTACGAATATACCGATTATAGCAGAAATGTGCCGAATGTGCCATTCTTCAGGAGGGGATTTCGATATGTTCTTTGAAGTTTTTATCGTCGATGTCGGGGAAATCTCTCCTGAAGTGCGTGCCGCGGCTTTCACATCGCTGTTGGGCCGCCTGGGCTATAAGCAGACTAACGGTAAGCATGTTCTGGCATTCCCAGTCTTCGGGTGAATCGAAGACTTTATCCATCACGTATCGCTGCCAGAAGCGAATAATCTCCTGTGCTTCGGTGAGGGGCGTGTCGATGCGGGTGATGCCTACGTTTCGCCACATTAACGCTCGCAGCGAGTTTCTTACGTCCTCGGTATCGAGGCGAGTGCGGTCGGAATGCGGGATTTGGTATTCTATCACTGGCCGTTTCGTTTGCGAAGCGCCGGCCTCTGTGCATTCCAAGACGGCCTGGCCTGCTATCTTGCCGAACACGAGGCCTTCCAGCAGCGAGTTGCTGCCGAGCCGATTGGCCCCGTGCAGCCCCGTCGAGGCGACCTCGCCGCAGGCGTAGAGATTGTCGATGCTTGTCCTGGCGGAGGTGTCGGTCTTAACGCCGCCTACCATATAGTGGGCGCTGGGACGGACGGGGATAAGGTCGTTGGTGATGTCTATGTCGAAACTGTTGATCAGTTCGTTTATCAGGGGAAATCGCTTCGCGAAGAACTCCTTGTCGAAGTGCCGAACGTCGAGATAGACGTGGGTCGCTTCGGTCTTTCGCATCTGGGAAAGGATTGCCCGGCTGACAATGTCACGCGGCGCAAGCTCTGCGGATTCGTGATAGTCCTTCATAAATCGTCGGCCTTTGTTATCGAGCAGCAAGGCCCCTTCGCCGCGAAGCGTCTCCGTAATAAGGGCGCGCGAGGCGCCTGCGATGTAGAGAGTCGTGGGGTGGAATTGAACGAATTCGAGGTCCCGCAAAACCGCCCCGGCGCGGTAGGCCAAAGCGATGCCGTCGCCGGTTGCGACTTCGGGGTTGGTGGTCTCGCGATAAAGCCTGCCCGCCCCGCCGCTTGCAAGGATGGTGTTCGGCGACCAGATTATCTGAGGGCCGCTCCGACCGTCGCAGCCGATCAGTCCGACGCACCTGTTATCATCGTCTGTGAGCAAATCGATAGCGTAAAAACCCTCTATTATTCTGATGTTGGGCAATTGCCGGGCCTGTTTTATGAGTGTTTGTGCAATAATTCGTCCCGTTTCATCGCCGTGCGCGTGAGCGATGCGGGCACGGGAATGACCGCCTTCGCGCGTGACATCGAGCCGGCCGTCTTTGCGGTCGAACTCGGCGCCCCAGCTAAGAAGCTGCTTTACCAACTCCGGCCCTCGGCGAATCACCAGTTCAACTACCTCTTGATCACATATTCCACATCCGGTCTTGAGCGTGTCGGCTACATGTGACTCGAAAGTATCCTCGGCCTCGAGCACCGAGGCGATGCCGCCCTGGGCATTCCACGTGTTGCTGTCTTCAACTTGGCCCTTGCAGACTACGATTACCTTCAGGCTCTCTGCCGCCTCAATGGCCGCTCGCAACCCCGCGACGCCTGCTCCTATAACCAGACAATCGGTGAACAGTTGATTCGTGGAGGTTGAATCGACATTGACCAAATAACGTCGCGGTTTGCCCAAGACGACCTCGTCGCCCGCGGGCTGGGCCCTATCTTTTGATTGAGAAGCCATCGATTCGCTGCCTTCCTCGAATATCTGCTATTTCACTTGCTTGCTGGAAGCCGGTCGCTCCTGTAATCGCAGGCCGACCATGACACTGATTTTATCTTTAGGTATGATACCACAACAGGCCGGTTTTGAAAACCCGCAGTTGCCCCAATTCATCGCCCTTCCGTCGACTCCTGCGGTAGCCTTGTTCTTAAAGCCGGTCTTCCTGTGTGACACATCGGGATGTCATTTACCCGCTGTATCGCCGGCGTTCTTCGGTCTTTTGGCTTTTGTGCGTTTGAGGACAGAGGGTTTCTCGAAAAGCTTATCGCCATCGGCATATTTCAGGACGAATGCCTGGAGTTCCTTGGTTGACGCCGTCAGGACAAACCGATCTTCATCAAGGACCGCATGCTTGACTGCCTTCGGGTCTTGCTCAAGCAGTTTTTTCATCAGGTCGTCGTCGGTCAGGCGCATTGTCAGCATCGGTTCGATGGAATCCACTTTGATAAACGTATGAACCGGCACAAGGAAAGCGAAATTCAGCGGCCAAACGGTGCTGTTCGGATCCTTTACTTTCTCTTCAAGGCCCTCCATAGTCTGCTCGAAACCCTTCTGGGCCGGATAAACATCCAGGAACAGTTGGCCCTTGAGATCGACCAGGTGCGCATCGAATAAGCCTTTGGCGTCGTCGCCAATATCCACTATCAGTTGGTAAGCATTTTTGGATTCGTCGTCGCGCTTGAATTCCCAGGCGCCTTCCGGGCTATTGGGATCGGCCCAGACGCCGAGCAATTCTTCTTTGAAAACGACGTCCTTCTCGCTATAGAGCGGGTTTATCGAGAAGATCGGGACGCAGCCGCTCAGGAGAGCAGCTAACAGATAAAACAGCAGTGTTTTCGTTCGCATTTTCAGGCTCCCTTAAACATTAAACATATTTCTATTACTCATCTCGGATTATCAACGGTCCATTTTCAGTTGTCAATTGCAAAGATCGGGCAAAACCGATAGATTGCAGAGGCTCAAGCTTATGGCCGAGAATCAGACAGCTTTAGTGAAGGATAGCGTATGCTGGGATTAGACACAGTCGGCTGGGTGGTGGTCGCGTTGTGTGCGATTATGGTGGGGGCTGCGAAGACCGGGATCCCGGGGATTGGGATTCTCGTAGTGCCCTTGATGGCTCTGGTCATACAGCCCGCGGGAAAATCCGTAGGAGCGTTGCTCGGCATGTTGATTCTGGCGGACATTTTCGCCATCATTTACCATCGGCAAAATGCCAAGTGGGGCCACGTTCTTCGTCTGCTGCCCGCAGCGGCGGCGGGCATTATTGCAGCATATTTCGGACTCAAGGCCCTTGAGGACGGCGAGCATCTCAAGCCCGTCATCGGCGGGATCGTCCTTGGGATGCTGGCCCTCAACTACTGGCGCACCAGAACCGGGGGAAAGGATGCCAAGATCCCCACGCAATGGTGGTTTGCGGCCGGACTTGGCTTTGCGGCCGGGATTACCACGATGATGGCCAATGCAGCAGGTCCTGTGATGATTATTTACCTGCTTGCCATGAAACTGGATAAGATGAAATTCGTCGGCACCGCCGCCTGGTTCTTCTTCATCGTCAACTGGTTCAAGGTGCCTTTCAGCAGGAGCCTGGATATGATGACCGCTGAGTCGATCAAGTTTGATCTGATGATGCTGCCGTTCATCGCCGTTGGGGCGTTTGCGGGCATATACCTGCTCAAACGGCTCCCCCAAAAGACCTTCAAATCTGTTGTGCAGATACTGGCGGTCGCAGCAGCCTTGAAGCTATTTGTCTCGCCCTGGGTGAATCTTGAGACAATCAAGGCCCTGTTTACGGGAGCGCCATAATGGATGCTTATTAGAACTATGTCGGAGTATCAAAACAAGGACAGATTTGCCTCGGTTCGTCGGCGGATGCTCAACCGGCATCTCGAAGGACGCGACATCACCGACCCTCGCGTACTCAAGGTAATGGCCGACGTTCCAAGAGAAGAGTTTGTATCGCAGTCGTATCTGTCTCAGGCCTATGCCGACGGTCCGCTTCCGATTGGGCTTGGCCAGACGATTTCTCAGCCGTATATCGTCGCCCTGATGACTCAGGAACTGCACATGGACGGCAAGTGCGAGGTTTTGGAGGTCGGAACGGGCAGCGGATACCAGACGGCTGTGCTAAGCAAGCTGGCGAAGAAGGTATATACGATAGAGAGGCATGGCGAACTATCCGAGTCGGCCCAGGCGGTCCTGGGCAGGCTGGGTATCGGAAATGTTGAATTTTATGTCGGAGACGGCAGCCTCGGCTGGCCTGATGGGAAGCTGTTCGAGAGGATTATGATCACCGCCGCGGTCCCCGCCATACCGCAGCCCCTTTTCGACCAACTCGCCGAGGCTGGCACTTTGGTAGCCCCGGTAGGACCGGGCGGCGTCCAGAAACTGGTTGCCTGGGAAAAAAGAGGTGAAAATATCAACGAGAGATTCATATGCGACGTGCGCTTCGTTAAACTGTTTGGCGAGTACGGGTTCGAGGAGTAGTATATTATCACATTGTCACTCCTGCGAAGCTTGTCCTCGACTCCGATCGGGGAGCAGGAGTCCATAAATCTCGTGGACAAGTGGATTCCCGCTTGCGCGGGAATGACAAAGGATGGGGGGCAAGACCACTGGCGTGGGAATGACGACTATAAATGAATACGACGCAATTGTCTGAAAAGAACCCGAATCTGTTCGATTTGGAAATGCCGGTTCAGTATCTTAGGGGTGTCGGGCCGGCGCGAGCGCAGGTCTTCGCGCAGTTGGGCGTCAATACCGTTGCCGATTTGTTGGAATACTATCCCCGGGACTGGGTGTTTATGCCGCGGGCGGTGAAGATAAACCAGATGAGGCCTGATGAGACTGTGGCGGTAATCGGGCTTGTCGAATCTACGGATTACCAGAGCCATCGCCGCCAACCGATGTTCGAGGCGGTGATCAGCGACGAGAGCGGGATATGTAGGCTTGTGTGGTTTCACGGGGGGTATCTTCGCGATCAATTGCGGCCGGGGCAGATAATAATAGCCTCGGGCAAGGTCACTCTATACAAGCGCCGGCTGCAAATGACCAATCCCAAGTTCGTAGTGCTCGATGAGGAACAGTCGAAAGCAACCGAGCATTTCAGCGGCGGCGTGTATCCCGCAACAGCCAAACTGGGCAGCAGGCAGATAAAGCGAATTATCAGGCCCGTGCTGGATGATCTGGATGAGCTTGTGCAGGAGTTCTACGATAAAGCCTTTCGCAAGAAGGCGAATCTGATCGCCAGGAAAGATGCGTTTGCCTGGATACACCTGCCGCCGGACGAAAAGAAACTGGCGCAGGCAAAACGCAGGCTCAAGTACGATGAGTTGTTTTTGATGCAGTTGGGGCTTGGGCTGAGGAGGTATCGATTACGGCATTTCTCCGCGGCGAAGCCCTGTAAGATTACGGACGAGATCGACAGTCGAATCAGGAAGCGTTTTCCATTCCTGCTGACCGAGGACCAGAACGAATGCATCTCCCAGATCGCCGCGGATATGGGCGGATCGGAGCCTATGAATCGGTTGCTGCAGGGCGATGTGGGTTCGGGCAAAACGGTTGTGGCGCTTTACGCCGCTCTCTTGGCGGTCGCCAACAAGAGCCAGGCGGTGATAATGGCGCCGACCGAAATCCTTGCGGGCCAGCATTTTCTGAGTATCGAAAGATATTTGAAGGGCAGTAAAGTAAGGAGGGCCCTGATAACCGGTGGGCTTACGGGCAAGAAAAGGGCCGAACTGCTGGGCGAGATAAAGGAAGGGGCAGTCGATATTGTAGTCGGCACGGTGGCTCTGTTGCAGGGGGATATAGAATTTCAAAAGCTCGGCCTGGCGATCATCGACGAGCAGCACAAATTCGGCGTCGAGCAGAGGGCCCGCCTGCGAAAGCAGACGACCCCGCATTGTCTCGTAATGACCGCTACCCCCATTCCGCGAACGCTGGCGATGACGGCTTTCGGAGACCTGGATGTTTCCGTTATAAGGCATTCGCCGCCGGGCAGGGGAAAGATTGTTACGCGGTGGGTGGACAAGCGTGATCGCTCGAAGGCGCATGAGTTTATCCGGGAGCGATTGAAGGCGAGAAAGCAGGCGTATTTTGTGTATCCGCGAATCACGGCGGTCGAGCAGGATAGCGACGTCAAGGCTGCGACGGACGAATGGAAGAACTTATCCGAGAATGTCTTTGCGGAATTCAAAGTCGAGCTTTTGCACGGACGAATGCCCTCGGCGAAGAAGCAGCAGGTTATGTCGGAATTTCGCAAGGGCAGGATCGACGTTCTCGTCTCGACGGTTGTGGTCGAGGTCGGAGTCGATGTGCCCAACGCGACGATTATGGTGATTGAAGGCGCCGACCGGTTCGGGCTGGCCCAACTGCATCAGTTGAGGGGCCGCATAGGCAGGGGGGAGGCGAAATCGTATTGCCTGCTGCTGGCCGAGACCGACAGCGAGATCGCGAGGAGCAGGCTGGAGATGATGATCAGGAGCAGTGACGGCTTCGAGATAGCCGAGCACGATCTTCGGCTGCGAGGGCCCGGCGAGATGTTCAGCACGCGACAGCACGGACTGCCCGACTTGAAAATTGCCAATATCCTAAACGACTTCGAACTGCTGGTCATGGCCAGGAGAAATGCGTTCGAGATGGTCCGCAGCGACCCGATGCTGGCAACTCCCGAACACGTCAATATTCGTCGGGCGCTGCTCGCAAAATTCGGCGAGTCACTGGGACTTGCGGACATTGCTTGAGGGCAACCGTTCACGGGGCAAATATGCCACCCCCGTGAACGGTTACGCCTGAGGAGCCGCAAAGACCAGGGGAAAGCGTAAAAAAAACGCCATTAGTGGCCTGTAACTAAGGTTTTGCGGTTTGCGTTGATGTAAATTTTCGAGTTTTGATTTTACATTATCCGCCTTAGGATTTACCCTATTACCATGCAGTTGCACTTTAAGAACAATCGCCTGGAAAGGCTCTTAATTCTTGTCAACCTCGCCGCGGCGGGGATGGTGGCGGCTTCCTTCGTTATTTTGTTCGGGTTCAAAAGCCCCTTGCTGCTGCAGCAGGAGCGGATTCTGTATGCGGTTCAGATATTGCTGCTTGGCGTATTCATAGGCGAGAAGATAGTCAGGTTTTTGAACGCAGTTTCAAAACGCGAGTTCTGGGGTGCGAATTGGTTTGAGGTCCCGCTGTTGCTGGCGCTTTTGGTTTCTCTGTTGGGGGCGGGGCACTGGTTTGCGACCGGGCATGAGGAGGCCTCGGCCGTTCGGCATCTCGCGGTTGGAATCTACCTCGTCATTCAGGTCGTCACCAAGCTTTGTCGAACGTGTGTGAACCTTGCCGCTTCGGGTAAGAATCCCACGCGGACACTCATTGCGAGCTTCCTGTTTCTGATAATATCCGGCGCCGGTTTCCTGATGCTGCCGAGGGCTGCGGGCAAGGATAAAGAAAACCTGAGTTTTATCGATGCCCTCTTTACTTCAACCAGTGCAACCTGTGTTACAGGTTTGATCGTAAAAAACACCGGTGAGGACTTCAGCCTGATGGGGCAGGTGGTCATCCTGGCGCTGATTCAACTTGGCGGACTGGGGATAGTAGTCTTCGGGGCGGTCTTTGCATTGCTGCTGGGCCAGGCGCTAAGTCTGCGCGAATCGGTGGCCATGCAGGATCTGCTTAGTGCGCGAACGCTCAGCCGATTGGGCAATATGATAGCTTTTATTTTTGTCGGGACGGTGGCTATCGAGGCCATTGGAGCCGTGAGTATGTTTGGGATGTGGGACGATGTGCCGGGGAGGGTTTCGACCATTCACGAGCAGTGGTTCTGCAGCATATTTCATTCGATCAGCTCGTTTTGCAACGCGGGCTTCAGCCTGTTTAGCGACAGCTTTGTGAGCTACAGCAGCAGTTGGGGCGTCTTTCTTGTGGTCTGTCCGCTGATAATCCTTGGCGGACTCGGTTTCAGTGTGCTCTACGACCTTGCGAATATTCTGGCCGACAGGGTTAAGCGGTTTTTCATGAAATCCTTCAATAAGCAATACCGATTCTCGATGGAAGCGCCCAAGCGGATGCGGCTGCAGACGAAAATTGTGCTTTGCGTAAGCGCATCTCTGATTGTGCTGGGAGCAGGTGCGATGCTTTTGTTCGAGCGCTATGCCGGCGGAAGCGGCGCGGCGCAAGACACCGATGTGCTCGGCGCGCTGTTTCAGTCGATTACGGCGCGGACGGCGGGCTTCAATACGGTGGATATTTCGTCGATGTCGGCTTCGAGCAGGTTCGTTTTGATACTGCTTATGTTCATAGGGGGCTCGCCCGGCTCGACCGCCGGCGGCATCAAAACGGTTACGTTGGCGGTTGTAATAATGACGGCGGTTACGGCCCTGCGAAAGCGAGGCGAGGTCGAGATGTTCAGACGGTCGATTCGGATAGCCATTGTGGGCAGGGCGATTACGATTACGCTGCTTTTCGCTACGGTTCTATTCGTCGCCACTCTGGCGCTTAGTATTACCGAGAATTCAAATGCCGATGCCAATATGTCGGATATTATGTTCGAGGCCGGTTCGGCTCTCGGGACGGTCGGCCTGACAACGGGACTGACGCCTGATTTGACGGATGCGGGTAAATTGATTATCATCATCGTAATGCTCGTCGGCCGACTTGGACCCTTAACGCTGTTGGCGGCATTGACATTTAACATAAAGCCTGTTCAGTACAACTATCCCGACGAAGCGATTATCGTCGGATAATTTCGTTGTGCGTCGTGCGCAAGTGATTGACGCAATATGTGAGTGGCACGGGCTTCTCCGCCTGCGGCGGATGAAAGCACGGCAAAGATGGCCGTGCTACGCAATACGAGAATTGGAGTTGATGCTATGAAGCGGTTTGCCGTTATAGGATTGGGTCGGTTCGGCCAGAAGCTGGCTATTGCTTTGGCGATGAGCGGAGCCGAGGTCATCGCAATCGATAAGAACAGAGAGACGATCGAGCTGATTGGAGACCAGGTCAGCCATGCCGTCAGGCTCGACAGCACCGCCGAAGAAGCGCTCAAGGCGCAAGGGGTCGATAAGGCCGATGTGGCTATAGTCAGCATCGGACAAGGGACCGGACGCGGCTTCGAGTCTGCGATTCTGACGGTCGTGAACCTTCGGCAGATGGGCGTCAAACAGATATACGCGCGGGCCGAGGACCTGATTGCCGGAGAGGTCTTCGGGAAAGTCGGCGCAACGGAGGTAATCTATCCCGAAATCGAGTCGGCTCAGAGGTGGGCGTATAAGCTCATCGCGCCGCAGATAGGCGAGAAGATAGATTTCGCGCCGGGATACAGTCTGGCACGGATAAAGGCCCCCGCCAGCTTCGACGGCAGGACCGTTATGGATCTGCAGCTTAGGCAGAAATACAACGTCAATCTCGTCCTCATCAAGAGAGGAGAGCATACCAAAACCAAGAAGAGCGAAAGAGGGGAGATCATAAATGTTCCTATGCCCAGCACCGTCCTCTATCAGGACGACATCCTAATGGTGGCAGGCTCAGACGCAGACCTCGCAAAACTGCCCCAGGAATAAGATTGATGAGGTTAAATGAAAAGACATGTTTGCAATGGCCAAATCTCGGACAATCCTTTGCGTAGTGTTCTTTTTACTTATTATCAGCTTGATAATTGCGGTGAGGGCAAACCGTAGCTACCCCGAGGGGAAATACCAAGCTTGGGTCAAAAGCATTGTTGAACGTTATCCGGTGCCATTGGGTAAAAATGAAACAGTCTTTGATTGGTGGCCCTTAAAGGACAATCTTGAATATAAATACGAGATCACGTACTCAAGATGGGAATTCGGTGAAGAATGGGTGAACAAAGAATTTGTCCTGAGATTAACCAGAGATGAAGAAAATGAAAACAGGTTTCATTTCCACATCGAAGGTTTTGACCGGTTTCCATACAAGGAATTGGTCATTCGGGAGAATAGAATATTCATTCTAAGCGACTCTACTGAAGAATCTCTTATAGTCTTTCCTTTGTTCAAGGATATGTTTTTTGCTGATGACAAATATGAACTGGAGTTTTTGAAAAGAACAATTCTGGAGTCTTCAGAAAAGTCCTTTTACGGACCCGTTTGTACAGATTTTTGGACAGTTAGTGAAATCGTTGGAAACACATATCTTCTCGAGCAGGCATACCCCAGGGGCCTAAGCTATAAATTCGAGAAAAATGTAGGTATCATCGAGTGGCTCATCCCAGGAGGCTATACGATTGAGTTGATACGTTCTGAACGGTCATTTTAGGTCTTTCGGTATTCTCTGAGCATATCGAGTAGTATTTGCATGTCTTGGGGCAGGGGTGCTTCGAATTTCACCATTTTCTCGGTTCTTGGGTGTTTGAATTCTATGGTCGCGGCGTGGAGGGCGAAGCGGCCTATTACCGGTTCCTGGGCGGCCGACTCGGCATCCTCCAATTGCCAGGGATAGACGAACTTGCCGCCGTACATGTCGTCGGCAACGATGGGGTGCTTTATGTATGAAAGGTGGACGCGAATCTGGTGGGTTCGGCCGGTCTTTGGAGTCATTTCTAACAGCGAAAAGCCGCGGAAGGATTCGAGGACCTCGTAAAAAGTGATTGATTCCTTGCCCGTTTCCGTGCGGACGGCGTATTTTTCGCGCATTCTCGGATGCACGCCTAATGGCGCGTTTATGCGGTCGCGCGTCAAATCCGGGGTGCCGTGAACAATGGCGATATAGGTTTTATTGACCTGGCGATGCTCGAACTGGCGGGCAATCTTCCACTGGGCGGTGTCGTCTTTTGCGACGATCATTACACCGGTCGTATTCTTGTCGAGACGGTGCACGATACCCGGGCGGAACTCGCCCAGGCCGCTCGATAGTTTGTCAGAGTAGAATGCAAGGGCGTTCACCAGCGTGCCGTGCGTGTTGCCGCGGGCCGGATGCACGAGTATGCCGGACTGCTTGTTGAGGATTATTAAATCGTCGTCCTCATAAATTATGTTCAGAGGGATGTCTTCCGGTAGTATGTCTTTGCTCGGTGGTTCGGGCAGCGTCAACTCGACGATGTCGCCGGGGCTCAACTTGAAGCTGGGCTTGACGGCCTTGCCGTTGACCGTGACCGAATCGGCTTTGATGGCATCCTGCAGAAAGCGACGGCTCAGATTACTGAAGCGCCCGTGCAGATACTTATCTATCCTGCGCTCCTTGATAGAGCTTCCCACGCGCAGACTGACCGGCTCGCCTCCGGGCTCCGGCAAATCGGGAGCGCTATTTTGTGAATCACGTTCCGGAGGCATTCGGGTCAGGGGTCTCGGGGGTGCTGTTCGGGCCCTGCGGCGCCGAGCCGGCATCGGGTGTTTTTGTCGGGTCGTTCGGCTCTGCAGGGGTCGTCCTGATCTCTGTTTTCGTCGGTTTTTCTTTTGACTCTTGATCAGCATCGACAGCCGGCTCCTTGATAACGGCAGGTGCGTTGGGATCGACCGGCCCAATCCTGACAGTTGGCGAGGCTGCGGCGGACGGCCTGTTGGTATCAACAGGACCCATCTTGATCTCTGCGGGCTTTATGGGCATTGCTTTCGGCTTCGGCCTCGGCTTGGGTCGGAAAACCACGTTCTTTTTGTAGTCATCCATCGTCTCAAGGCGCAGCTTTGCCTGGACTACGCTCACCGTGCCCTGGAAAGCGGCGTCGGCTGCGATCTGGGCGTATATTTGCTTTGCCGCGTCGAAGTTGCCGAGTTCCTCTTCGCACAGTCCGATGCCGAACTTAGCCGAAGCCAATAATGACGGATTATCCGGCGCCTCCTCCACAGCGAAGCGATAGCTTTGTTTTGCCCGGCCCACCTGTGCGGCCAAGTCCTGACCGCTCACACCCTCGGTGCGGTAATGCAACTCTGTTCGCAGGGCTTCGGCCCGTTTGATAAAGGCCAATGCGGCCAAATTGTTGTCGCCTGTGCTCTTGGCGAATGTCTCGAGGTTGCGTGCAGGCTCGAACAGTATCGACGAACTGCCACCTGCTTGGTTCTGTGCGCCGAGAATCTGCATTTTACGGTTCGATATCTGGTTGACGAAGCTCGTGAAACGATACTGCTCCTGGAGTCGGGCATTTCTGTCATAGCCTCTCCAGAAATAAAAGCCTCCAGCCGC
>JAUVXL010000163.1 GCA_030603595.1 Sedimentisphaerales bacterium
CCTGTCCTGGGCCCTTACCGCCACAGGCGAAGACAAACCCAAAACCCTCGATACCGACCCGCACCTCGTCGGGTGGTGGAAATTCGACGAGACCGCCGGCAAAACAGCCGTGGATTCGTCAAAATTCAAACGCAAAGGCACGCTCAAAGGTGAACTGTCCTTCGACAAGAATTCCGCCGAAGGCAAAATCGGAAAAGCCCTCAAGTTCGGCGGCAAAGAAGATATGGTGGAAATAAAGGACTACAAGGGCATCACCGGCACCAAACCGCGAACCGTCGCCGCATGGATTAAAACAAACAAGAGGGACGGCGAAATTATCTCCTGGGGCGAGAACGATTTCGGCAAGATGTTCTACTGCCGACACATCAGGGGGCGAATCGGAGTAACGCCCGACGGCGGCTATCTCTATATGAAGGAATACGTCAATGACGACAAATGGCGCCATATCGGAGTCGTC
Organism: Sedimentisphaerales bacterium; assembly: GCA_030603595.1. Lineage (GTDB taxonomy): Bacteria > Planctomycetota > Phycisphaerae > Sedimentisphaerales > Anaerobacaceae > JAFGCD01. The sequence goes on from JAUVXL010000163.1 coordinate 458, forward strand.
GTCATCGAAGCTCCCGACGACAGCCCGGGGCCAAACCTCCACGACCACGTCAAGCTGTACTTGGACGGCGAGCCCGCCATCATCGACGACATCGGCCTGCTCGACCTTTGGCCACTGATCACAGGCAAAGAGATCGACGTGAGAATAGGCAGACGCTACATCGGCCTGCTCGACGACCTCCGCCTCTACGACCGCCCCCTCTCCGAAGATGAGGTAAAGGCCATATTCCGGCAGAAAACCGACCAGCCGCTGCAAAAAGCCAAATAGATGCGCGAAAATGCTCTTGGGCCTGCAATATAGGCCCGCCCGGTAAGGCATAGGCTGGAAATTTGCTGCCGAACTTGCTATAATGCAATAACGTATAATGCAGAATATATGACCGGTTCCGTATGGCCGGCCGACGAAGATACGCATACCGAAAGACGTTTTAACGTTTGTGAAAGGAGATAGACGATGGACCAAAGAAATGTGACGAGGCGCCGATTTATGCGCGACAGCGCGATCGCCGCCGCCGGAGTCGCCGCGGGACTCGGTGCAGTCGCCGGCCAAAATGCAAAGGCAGCCCCGAAAAAGGCCGTCGATACCTCGAAAATCCTCAACTATAATCCCGATATGGAGTACCGCAGGCAGGGAAGCACTAATTTAATGGTTTCCGCCGTCTGCCTCGGAGGCCACTCCAGAAGTAATCAGGAGGACCGCACGGAAATCATGAGCCGCTGTATCGACGCCGGCATCAATTACACCGACGCATGCACAAGAGGCGAGGTCATCAGAGACGCCAAGGCGCTCAAGGGGCGTCGCGACAAGATGTACCTCTCGCTCTCCCACTGTGGCAACGAAATTCGCAGCTCGAATTTCCGCACCGCCAAGAAGCTCCTCGAAGTCCTCGACGGACTCCTGCAGGAGTCCAAGCAGGAATATACCGACCTCTGGCGAGTAACCTGCTTCGAGCCCGGCGGAAGGCACTCCTTCAATACGGCCTCCGAGCTTGTCAAGGCCCTCGAAACCGCCAAGAAGCAGGGCAAGGCCCGCTTCATCGGCTTCTCCACGCACGACCGCAGATGGACTAAATTCATGATCGAGTACTTCCCGCAAATTGACTGCGTCTGCTTCCCATTCACAACGATGAGCAAGAAGGCCCCGACGGACAGTGTCTTCGAATCGCTCAAGAAAGAGGACGTCGGCTCCTTCGGAATCAAACCCTTCGCCGCAGGCTCGCTCTTCAGAGGAGACTCCGAAGAGAACAACAAACGAGCCCGCCTGGCAATCAGATACATCCTCAACACGAATACAGTCATCCCAATCCCTGGGATGAATCGCATCGAGCATGTGGACAACGTCGTAAAGGCCGTCAAGGAGCGCCGCCAGTTCGACCTCAAAGAAACCGCCGATCTGGAAAAAGCCAACAAGCAGGCATGGGCGTCTCTCCCGCCCAACTATCAATGGCTCAAAAAATGGGAATACGTTTAAACCGCGCGCCGGGATAAAAACTACAAGCCCGAAGCGTAAGCGCCGGGGCAATAAATCCCCTCCCCCCTGGGGGACAAGCTTATGGGCAGGGCTTGTAACGGCAAAACGTCATTGCGAGGCCCAAAGGGCCGTGGCAATCTCCTACTGCACAGCAGGGAAAAGCCTTTGTTGCGTCTGTTATCAGGAAGGAAAATATGAAATACAATTTATTCTTAATCGCAACCGCAGTGCTTGTTTTGGCGTCGGCCGGTTGCGAGCAGGGTCGGTCCGACAATGAAACCCAAACCGAATCCGTAACCGTTAAGAAATCTGCGAAAAACGAAAAGCCCTTGCTGCTCGATGACGAGCCATTACTCTTGCTCAATGACCCGGCCGCAAGCCAGGCCGACGCCGGTATGGCCGACAACTCCAGATGCTTCGTCTGCCACATCAACTATGTGCAGGAGGAGATCGCAGTCATTCACGCCAAACAGGACATGGGCTGTAACCACTGCCACGGTGAATCCGATGAGCACATCGCAGACGAATCCTGGGCCTCAGGCGGAAACGGAACAGCGCCCGACAAGATTTACGCCAAAGACAAGGTAAATCCCTTCTGCCTCGGCTGCCACTCGAAGGACAAGCTCCCTGAAGAACCGCATAAACCCGTCTTTGCCGACTCAAACTCCAAAAAGCACTGCACCGATTGCCACGGAGACCACCTCCTCAAAGAACGCAAAACCAAGTGGAAGTAACAACGCTCGCTCGATTCAACTTCTCCGAACCGTCTCTATAAGCGCCGGGTGGCAGCCTCAAGCCCGCAGGGCTTGGGGATGGCCGAAGTCGCTGCAACGCGAAAACCCGATTCCAATCGGGAGAGTCCTTTGTAGAATATACACGAATACAGACTTGGTAGATTAGAAAGCCTCAAGGACCAACACTATGAGACGACACAAACAAGCCCTGTATCTCATTTTGGCAACTATCCTGACAACCTTCGTCCCACTTGAAGCCAAAGAGGTTTTGGCAAACAACTCTCCTCAACTCCGCAGCGCAATTCGCAAGTTACAGCCCGGCGACACTCTGCTCATCGCACCGGGCGACTACGCAGGCGGAATCTACCTGGCCGACACATCCGGCACAAAAGACGCCCCAATTACCATCCGCGGCGCCGAACCCGACAACCCACCACTGTTCTCAGGCGACGGCCAGGCATTCCATCTGGCCGATTGCAGCCATATAATCCTCAGCAACCTGAAAGTAAAAGGCTTCCCCTCCAACGGAATAAACATCGACGACGGCGGATCCTTCGAGACCCCCGCCCACCACATCACCCTGGAAAATATAACGATCCTCGAAACAGGCCCAAAGGGAAACCACGATGCCCTCAAGATGTCCGGCGTCGATCGCTTCACCGTCCGCCGCTGTCACTTCGAAGCCTGGGGCGGCTCGGGAATCGACATGGTCGGCTGCCATCACGGCCTCGTCGAAGACTGCGCCTTCGTCGGACGGAAAGGATTCTCCCAGTCAAACGCAGTCCAGCTTAAAGGCGGCACGCGACACATCCTCGTGCAAACATCCCTCTTCAAAAACGCAGGCCAACGCGCCATCAACCTCGGCGGAAGCACAGGCCTGCAATTCTTTCGCCCCAAAGTAGGAGACTACGAGGCCAAGGACATAACAATCGCAGGCAACAGATTCATAGGAGGCATCACGCCGCTCGCCTGGGCCACGGCAGACGGCGGAGACGTCCGCCAAAATACAATCATCCTCCCGGAAAAATGGATACTAAGAATACTCCAGGAGACCGCCGACCCCAAATTCAAGCCCTGCCACGACGGCATCTTCGAGAACAACCTCATCATCTACGACTCCAAAGTGCAGGTATTCGTCAACATAGGCCCCCGCACCGCACCCCAAACCTTCAAATTCCGCCGAAACGCCTGGCACAACCTCGACGGCCAACGCAAACCATCCCTGCCCACACCCGAAACAGGCGGATTCCACCTGCCCGAAATCCGCCTCCACCCAGACGCCCTGACCACAGGCAAACTAAGCCTCAAAGACAAACGCCTAAAAACAATCGGCGCCGACGCCTACACACGCCAAGGCGGGCGTGGCTAACTCTTCTCGCACAGTGTAATCATCTTGATGGTGATCTGTCACACCCATTTGTCATTCTGAGCGGTAGCGAAGAATCTGGCCTGTGTACTGAGCACACTCCACGTCCAAGACAGCCCCGCAACACTTGCCATTCGCACACCGTTTTGGTATAATACTGAAGTTCGCACTCCAGCGACCCGGACAGATGGCGTAAGTTGCGTTACAAGGGGTAAAGATTATGCGTAAGCACATCGAAGTAGTCCTCTTTATTGTAGTGCTGCTCGTTTGCCAAGTCTCTCAGGCAGCCGACCTGCCCGAAAACCTGGCCCCAAAAGCAAAAATCTCGGCCAACTCGCAATACAGCAACGACTACCTGGCCAAATTCGTCGCCGACGGTCAAATCCCAAATGCCGACGCAAAGAACGATCCGCGCAAGGCCTGGTGCGTCCAGGGCGACACCCATCGAGACGGAGCAGAACTGATATTCCAGTGGGACAATCCGGTCCGAGTCGCCGAAATCGTTTACTACGCCCGCACAGCATGGTTCCTCAACGAAGGTTGGAAAGACTATGAAGTCTATGCAGACAGCCAAACCCAACCGCTCGCCAAGGGCAGCCTCGAAATGAGGCACGGCCCGCAGAAAATTACGCTGCCGCTGGCCAAGACCCTTCGCACATTAAAACTCAAATTCACAAGCTCCTACGGCGGATTCAATCCCGGAGCATCAGAAATCCAAGTTTTCCCCACTAAGCTCAACGCCCAACAAATCGAGAAGCTAAACGAAATCACGCTCCTGCAGAGCAGTCCGTACTACAAAAAGGACCGCGACTTGCAGCAAACCCCCGAATCCCGCAAGCTCGAAGAAGACCTCAAATCCGCCCAACTCGGATTCCCCTCGCTCGTCGTAGTGCAGCGACATCCGATCCAGCCGACCCACGTTTACACATACCACAACGAAGGCTTCTCCCCTGGAGGCGGACTGTACGTCTATACCCCGGGCGAGAATGACTTGCGGCAACTCGTCGCCTCGCCAAAAGGCCAGATACTCGACTGCGACGTCTCACACGACGCGACCGAAATCCTCTTTAGCTGGCGAAAGAACGACTCCGACTTCTACCAGTTGTATCGCATCAACATCGATGGCACAGGCCTAAAGCAAATCACCAGCCACGACAGCTACAACTTCAACGGCTGCTGGCTGCCCGACGGCTCAATTGCATTCCTCTCGACCCGCAAGCCCGCATTCGCATACTGCTGGACTTCGCCCGTCGGCATCCTCTACCGCACCGACCGCGACGGCCAAAACGTCCGCCGCATCTCGGCCAACTATCTAAACGACTTCACCCCCAGCGTAATGAACGACGGCCAGATTATCTACGGCAGATGGGAATACGTCGATAAACCCGCTATCCCAATCCAGAGCCTCTGGACAATCAATCCAGATGGAACCAACCTCGCAGTATATTACGGCAACCGCGTCCTCAGCCCCGCAACCTTCATCGAGCCGCAGGCAATCCCCGGCGATACCGCAATCTTATGCACGATGACCGCACACAACGGACCATGCAGAGGCGCTATCGGAATAATCCAGCCCAACCTCGGAGTAAACGCCCAGAAGGCAATCCGAAACCTTACCCCAGAAGTCGATATCGGAAAAGTCGATCAGGGAAGCGGCAACCACGTCAAAGGCCCTTATGAAAGCCCCTACCCGCTCGACAGCGAGTTCTTCCTCGTCTCGAGAGCAGGCACGATCCTACTCCGCGATTACGACGGAACCAAGCAGATAACCGTCCTCGGCGGCAAAGACGGAATGGGCTTCTACAACGCACGCCCGATTCGCAAAAGGCCCAAGCCACCAATCCGCCCCTCGACCCTACCCGAACAAACCGACAACTGGGCAACCGTGATAATGCAGGATGTCTATAACGGACTCGAACCTCACGTCAAGCGAGGCGAGATAAAACAGATATGCGTCGTCCAGGAAATTGAAAAGAGCAAAATGGCCGACACCAAATACCGCGCCTTCGGCTTCCAGTTCCCGGTCGTCTCATGCGGCGCCACTTACGCCCCCAAGAAGGTCTGGGGCTATGTCCCCGTAGCCGAGGACGGCTCCGCCTGTTTCAAAGTCCCTGCCCACCTGCCGCTATACTTCATGGCGATTGACGCCGACGGCCAGGCCGTCCAGAGAATGAGAAGCTTCACACACTTCATGCCCGGCGAAATCCAGGGCTGCGTTGGCTGTCACGAACCACGTAACCACACTCCACGTCTGCGAACTCGCCCCGCCGCGGTTAGACGCAATTCCGCCCCGCCGCAACAACCAACACCGCCCGAATGGGGACTGCGAGGATTCAGCTACGCCAACATCGTCCAGCCCGTCCTGGATAAGCACTGCGTAAGCTGCCATAGCGGCCCAACCCCGCCCAAGAAAGTCGATCTAAGCGGCGACGAGACCGACTTCTTCAACGTCTCCTACGAAATACTCGCACGCCAGGGCCAACCCGGCAAGAACCTCTATACCAAATGGATACCGACCTTCAACGGCCAGGAGGCAAACATCTTAATCGTCACCCCCAAAAGCTGGGGCTCGCCCGCCAGCAAACTCGCCGACGTCGTACTCTCAGGCCACCTTAATCAAGACGGCGAGCCGCGAATCAAACTTAGCGACAAGGAACGCAGACGAATCTTCACCTGGATCGACCTCAACGTCCCCTACTACGGAACGAGCCTGTCCAACTACTACGAGCGCACCGGGTGCCGACAGATGATCCCCCCTGATTTCGAGAACGTCTTCCAGAAAGTCGCCCGCAAACGCTGCGCCTCCTGCCACAAACCCAACAATAAAGACGTCGTTCAAATCCCGCGAAAGGTCTGGCTGCGAATCACAAATCCAAGCCTCAATAACTTCCTCCTCGCTCCCCTGGCCAAGAAGGCCGGCGGCGCCCAGACCTGTGGAATGGCTGTATTCGAATCCACAGACGACCCCGACTACCGGGCAATCCTGAAAACATTCGAGCCGCTACACGAAATGCTCGAAAAACAGCCGCGTATGGACATGGCCGGAGCAAAGGCCCCAACCCCATGCCTCGTCAAAAGCCCCTGACAAATGACGCCCACCCACTTATTTCCAACATGTTTGGCCATGCGAAACCCCCTCGTAGCACGGGCTTCAAGCCCGTGCCCTGCGAGGCTGCCGCCAATGCACTTCTTCGGCTAAACACCTACCACCGCAAAGTCGTGCCCAAGCGGAGGAATCTGTTAGAAATCCCATCTTCCTCGTAGCCCAGGCTCGCTAAAGACTCTTATAGACATAATGAGCGTCCATCGCCTTTTGAATCTGCGTCCGGCCGTCGGTCAGGTGGGCCTTCGTGTACGGATCGAGCTTCTCGCCATGCGCTTTGACAACCCCGTCAATCCTACCCTGTATCGCGCGAAGCTTATCCATCACCAGATTCGAGATCGCGTTATACGCCGCCGTGCTGCCGTAGCTCGACCTGCTCAAATCGATCAGAAGCTCAAGATGCTCGCGCTGAAGGTTCCGCCGCAGGCTCGATATCATCGGCTTGCGGGCCGTGTACTCCTTGCCCGCCTCCTCATCCAGCTCGCTCCATATCTCATTGGCGACCGAATCCAGCAACTCGGGAAGCGTCACCGCATCCTCATCGGCCGGCACTAAAAACTCGTTGTCGTATATCCGACGAAGCACCGTCGGATACATCAGCCTCGCAAGAGTCGAGACCTGAATACCCGTTATCCGATCGTGTATAGGCCACGTCGAGTCATTCATAACGCTCGACATATTATCCCACCACTTATCAACAGTCATTCGCCGCAGAAGGTCGCCCGTCAGCCCGAATGCTTCATCCCTGAACGTATTCTCCATCACAAAATTCAGCGCATCTCGCTGCTGCTTCGCCGGAACAACTTCTATCGGCAGCCGTCCGTCCTTGTCGCCCTTCTTGTCGCGATAAATAAACGCACCACCCAGCCAGTTACTCATCATACTTGTTGCACGCAATTGCATAGAAAGGGTCATTTCATAACCCTTGCGAACCTTCGCCCAACTGTCACCGTTCTTCACCAGCTTATCAATGATCCGCTCACGATTATGCTTGGCGATGCGCATCTGATTCTTCGCATAATCCAGCGGCTCTTTACTGAAATCATACCGGCGCGCCAGCGGGTCCGACCCCAACGTGTCCTCGTCCGTCGCATATTGAAGCTCCGGTTCGGCTACACGCCCCAGTATCCCCTTGAGAGCCTTTTCATCCTGTGTATAGCCGTACTCGATCGCCCACATATCGTAAGGACCGACGCCGATCATCGTATAATCGCCCTGAACCTCTCCGTCCTTGAAATTCATATTGACGGGCAAGTAGTCCATCACGGAAGCCGAAAGCGGTTTCTTGCCCTTTATCTTCTTGCTGTTGATCTCGGCCATAGTATATAAACTTGAAGCCTTGAAATTATGTCTCAATCCTAATGTGTGCCCGACCTCGTGACAGACCAGATCAGACAACATCGGCCCTATAAACGACTCCGGCATCCCGTCGATCATAGGCTCTTTCTTCTCTTCTTTCTTTTTCTCATCCTCTTTCTTCTTTTCCTTCTCTTCCTCCTTTTTGCCTTCGTCCTTCTCATCCTCAGCCTCTTCCTCCACCGCCTCCAACATAGCAAGATTCATCCTGAACATCGCCACATCGAACGCCTTGCCGTGAGTCAGCGTACACATCCCGTTAACCTGAGAGACTCTGCCTCCCAGCCCGTCGTACTCGTCGTCGCCGATCATATCCGCGCTCGCGTGCGCCATCGGATGCCCGCCGTAGGCCAACTCCGAACTCTCGGCAATCTCCTTTCTTTTCTGTTCCCGCTGTGATGGCTGGGCTAATCGAATACGAGGATCCCAACGTGGATTGTCCCGAAGCCACGCAAGAGTCTCCGGGCTAACGCCCTCCATCGCTATATCGGGCATCACTTCGTTGAAAGTCGTCCAGTAGTGACGAATCCATCCGTCCGTCAAAATCACGTCGGCATCGAGAATCTGACCCGTCTCCGGATGAACCCGGCTCGGCCCGATTGCCGTCCCTTTATTGTTGCTCAGCCACCGAATAAAGTTGTATCTGACATCTTCAGGGTCCTTCTCCATGTGCGCGCCCGACCGCGTGTCCTGATAATGAACCTCTACCGCACTCGAGATGCCAACCTTCTCGTACGCCTTATTCCAATACAGAATACCCTCCCTGATCCACCGGCGATACCGAACAGGAGTCGTATGCTCGATATAGAAAACAATCGGATTCTTCGGCGGACTAATCTGAAGAGACGAATCCGCCTTTTCCAGATGCCACCGATTGATATAGCGGACCCTCGTCTCGGGATCCTTGAACTGACCGTAGTCTCGGTGACTCGTCGTAAAATAACCCACACGTTCGTCCGCCTTTCGCGGCTTGTACCCCGTGCTCCCCGGAATCTCGCTGATCGAGTAATGCAAAGTCTGCAGCCTCCCGCTGCCCGTAGGAACCTCGAAAGCAAGCTCAATATTCTTCGGAAAAGCCTTGGCCTTCTTGATCGTCACCAATTTCGAGTTCGAAACACGCACACTTGACCCAAAGAACTTGCTCGCTTGGCCAACCAGCAGGGCGTCCATGTCAATAACAGGAGAACTGCCGGACATAGTGACGATCGGCACATCCAGAATCACCCTATCCGTAAACAGCCGCTTAACAGAACTCTTAGACTCCGCATCGCCCGTCGATTTGACCCGAACATTCGGCTGAACCAAAGCCAAACGCTTATCGTACCGCTTCCAATACACGTAC
>JAUVXL010000330.1 GCA_030603595.1 Sedimentisphaerales bacterium
CGTACCCGAGCTTGTCATATTGCTGACTGAAAATGATACCTGGTTTATTATAGAGACCTGTTTTGTTATATCTAGGCTTCTTAAGAAAGCTAATTAATCGGCTCTCATCGGTCTTGTATATCTCGGGATAGAATGCAGACAGGAGCATTTCTTGTCTTTCCTCCAGTACGGATTCGTTGAATATCTCCCACATAACAATACTGGGGTGGTTAATCACCTGTTTCATGTCTGTGACATATTCGGCGACCTGATCAGCGAGGCTCAGCTTAGGGCCGGAAGGATATCCGCCTTCTGCCCAGTCCTTGCGGTTCCAGCCGGTTGACACCCATATGTACATGATACCAAGCTGATCGCCGTATTCAGCGAAGCGCGGATCGCTGTACGCAGAGCTTGGCGCGTGCATACGAAGTGTATTCGAATTTGCTGCTTTTGCCATGAGGATATGCTTAACTATCCATTTTTCAGGAAGGCAGCGGTGCCCGGTTGACATCTCTTCCAGAGGAGCTGGAAATTGCATGGCTGTGGCGCCGTTCAGCATTTCCGGCTTTCCGTTGAGCAGGAACATGCCGTTCTCATGACGGACTGTGCGGATGCCTGTGGTGACAACGTAATCGTCTATTGGTTTGCCTTTTGCAGGAATAAGGCTAATGGCGACTTTGTACAGGTTAGGAGTCTCGCAGGTCCAGAGCTTCGGCTCAGGCACTATAACTGACCGTTCGATGCGTGAATGAGCGCCGGCCTTGATCTTGATCGGGAACCTAACCTTGGCTGAGGCAGAGTTGTTTTCTTTGGGGTACCATGGTGTAAATCGGACTTCAGCCTCGCCGTCGAACGTACTGTCGCCATCATTTACAATGTCCATAGAGACTATGGCAGTGGCTGATTTGCCGATTGTTTCGGTACGCACGATAACGTTCTCAATACGAGCGGCGGTGGTTAGGTCGAGCGACATACGGGCAGCGAACCAACCGTACAGCATGTCCTTGCTGGTATGTCCGTCTTCCTTGAAATAGCCGTCGGGCACGTGATCGACTTTGACGGCCAGGAGGTTGTCAGCGTTGCTCTTGAGAAAAGTGCTCACATCGAGCCTTGTGGGTTGGCGGTTGAGTTTTGCCACACGTTTGCCATTAAGGTAGATCTCGCCGCCGGGATCGAGTGCATCAATATTGAGGAATGCCTTCTGGAAGTCTCCTGCCTTCACGGTGCGACGGATGTAGAGATCGCGGCCCCTGTTGCGTTCACTGCCTATGACGAGGGGCAGTTGTGCGTCCCGGCGCCAGTCGCGTGTATCGTAGTCCGACTTTGTCCACCCCATGATGGCGGGTTTGATTTCGAAGTCCTGATCCACAAAAGTTGCAATTGTGTAAGTACCGTTGCGTATATTATCGCTAGTAAGCTCATATCCAACTCCCCAGAGGTCGTCCAGCCCGGCCTTGCGAGAGCCTTTGGCGACGAACGTGCTGATAACCCGGACATCGGCGGCATTGACAAGTGGGGCGGCATAAATCTTTCGTTCCCCGTCAACGTAGAGTGAGAATGACTTATAGGCGGGGTGCAGATCCATCTCAACCTTGAAGGTATGCCATTTATCCGGCTGATACGGGCCGATGCTGCGCTCGTCTCCGCCTGCGTGGCAAAAGAACTGGCCATTCTTCCGGAACTCGACTGTTATTGCGGGCGTGTTGTTGTCACCCAAGATAAACGTCAGACGTGATTTTGCAGGAGTCCGGGCTCGCCACTGAACAAAGAAACGCCAGGTCTGCGGTTCAAAAGTCTTAGTAAAAGTAACTTCATCTTCGGCAATAGTCAGGTGGCCGTCTTGGATGCTCACGCCGGGCATTTGTTTCCATTCCAGAAGGCTGTTCTTGTTCTGCGTTGGCTCACCTTCTCTGTGTGCGAGCCATGTCCACCCGTCGTTCAGCGGAATGCGTTTTCTTATCGTGGGCAGGGGCAGGGACTTGAACTTTGCCATGGCGGCCTGTACTTCAGCGTGGGTAACAACCTTGGTATCAAGGTTCGGGTCATCAAAGTAGCCTGCAGCATAATCAGCGTACCTATTAAGGAACTCGACCCTCTGGCTTGTGTTGAATACCCCGGTCTTTCCGCAGAAGTCTGTATCACCGTTGGCCTTGGAGTCTTTGCTGAAGAACTTGAACTCGAACGTGCGCCCTATTGCGCGTTTGTTTTCGACGACTTCGTATTCGACGGCATAATGGCCTTCGGAAGGGACGGTGGGCTTGAACGCGGGCAGAACGGCAGGGGTACGGTCATTGGTCAGTTTGACCGAGCGGAAGCGTGTTTCCTCGATTAGCTTGCCCTGCATATTCTTGATACGTACGAACAGATCAACTTTGCGCGGCTTGCGGAGGTTCATGATCACGGGTATAATTTTGTCGTCCGGGCCATAAACAATATCCACGCCTTTACTGGCCGGAAAGACGGGCTGAAGCGCTTGACGAAATCCGTAGAAGGCGAGCTTTGCGTGGTCGTAAAAGTCTATGAGGGGCTTCATATAGGTCACGCTGTTACCGCCGCCCCGTAGTGTACACCAAACCATGGAGTTCATGCCGCGGAACCTGGCAACCTTGGCCATGTTGTAGCCTGCCAGCGACTGCCATGCCTGGCTGGCTCGCCATTCATCTGCCGACAATTCCCGGCCAATACTTCCCCTATCGTAACTCTTCTTGGGGGAAGGGTGTCTTTCTATTTGTTTTACGTTCGATGTGTCGCCGAACTCATATTCGATACGCTGAAGAATGGGGTTAGGGAGCTCTGACAGCGTCACAACATCATTCTCTGCC
>JAUVXL010000135.1 GCA_030603595.1 Sedimentisphaerales bacterium
GAAAGGAACGAATACTCATGATGAGCCAATGGCGGTACCGGTACGGCATGTTAGCATTAACTTGCATACTGGCCTTGTGGATTGTGCAGCCTTGCACAGCACTCGTGGTCAGCGAGTTGATGTACCACCCCGTTGAAGAGGGGGGCACGCCCGACGGGGACGAGAATCTCGAATTTATCGAATTCTACAACAATAAGGCCACCCGCGAAGATATGAGTGCGTATGCACTTACGAACGGTGTTAGCTACACGTTTCCGGCCGGGACTATTCTGCCGGGCAAAGAGTATCTGGTTGTGGCGCGCGATGCTTCGGCAGTCCAGACCGCTTACGGAATTACCGGAGTGCATGAATGGACTTCCGGAAGGCTTAATAACGACGGCGAGAGGGTTGAGCTATCCAATAGTAACAGCGAAATTATCATTTCGTTCCGATACAACGACGGCAGGCCGTGGCCGGCCGCAGCGGACGGAACAGGCCATTCGCTGGTTCGCATCAGGCCGGCAGGAGACCCGGAGGAGGCATCAACCTGGGGGCCAAGCACATTCATCGGAGGCACTCCGGGCGCCCCCGATGAGGCTCAAGCGGGCCCCGGGCAGCAGAACATGGTTACCCTGGTCGATGTGGGCCATCCCGGTCGGTATTTCAAGGGTATCCAGGAACCGTCAGGAGGCACGACGACCTGGACGGAAATCGGATTCGATGACGATCCCGACACGACCGACTGGATCGACGGCGACAGCGGGTACGGCTACAGCAACGAAGCCGACGAGCTGCAGTGGATCGAGACAGAACTCGACGATATGGAAGGAGACTATATTTCCGTTTATGCTCGGCTGCCGTTTTCGCTGACGACTACACAACTCGCTTCCTTCTCGCAGTTGTCGGCGGAGGTCCATTATGACGATGGCTATGTGTTGTATCTTAACGGCACGAGAGTGGCCGGCCCGAAATACCTTTCCGGCGATCCGCCCCCGTTCAACCAAACCACCAGTGTGGGCGGTGACTTTGGCGCCGACAACGTGGACCTGACAGGTTTTATGCACCTGCTGGTAGCAGGCGAGAACGTTCTGGCAATGCAGGGCCACAATTACAGCATCACCAGTTCCGACTGCGTGGTAAGCCCGGTTCTAAAGGCCGTTGCTCAACCCGTAGTCGTCCCCATCACACGCCTTTTAATCAACGAGCTGCTGGCCAATAGCGACGCGCCGCCCGGCACCGACTGGATCGAGTTGTACAATCCGGGCCCTGTCGCCGTCAACCTTGACAACTTCTATTTGAGTGACGGCCGCTTCGAGCTGCTCCAATACAAGATCCCCGATGGGATCGTACTGCAACCCGGCCAATTCTGGGCCGTTAGAGAAGGCACACCGCCGAGCGGATTACCATTTGCGCTGAGCCATGCCGGCGAGACGATTTTTCTAACCGAGGCCATCAGCGGCCCGACGCCACTGCGTGTCGCGGACGCCGTGCGCTTCCCGGCGTCGGAGGCGGATGTTATACTCGGTCGATACCCGGACGGCGCCGACAACTTGCAAGCGCTAAGCGCACCTACTTATGGAACGAGAAACGCCCAACCGTGGATTCACGACATCGTAATCAACGAGATAATGTACCACCACGGCAGCCGCGACGAACGCTATGAGTATGTGGAACTGTACAATAAGGGCGCGAGCACCGTCTCGCTGGAGGGATGGTCCTTCACAGACGGCATTACCTACGAATTCGATGAGGCCAGCGAGGTAACCGAGATCCCGGCCGGCGGATATCTGGTGGTGGCCAAGGATCCAGAATTGCTCGAAATCGTATATGACAACCTGACAATCGGGCTGAATCTTGTCGGGCCCTACGACGGCGGGCTGAGCGATCACAGCGAGCGTCTCCGCTTGTCGTATCCCTACAAGGACCCGGGAACGCACATCGTGAGCATGATTACCGTCGATGAGGTGACCTACTATGACGGCGGCAGATGGCCGAAATGGGCTGACGGCCGGGGAGCAAGCATGGAACTGCGGGATCCGCGCAGCAATAATAACTCGCCGGACGCCTGGGCCGACAGTGATGAGACCGGCAAGGCCGACTGGGAGCAATTCTCATTCTACATCAGCGGCTCCGATCCCAGCTACACTCAAGGTTCGATCACCACCTTCGGTTTGATGCTGCTCAACCGCGGCGAGGTGCTCCTCGACGACCTTGAAGTCGTTCTCAGCGGCGCGAATCGCCTTAGCAACAACGGTTTTGAGAGCGGCACGGCGTCCTGGCGAAGACTCGGCAACCATGTCCGGTCATTCGTGACCACTGAGGATTCTCACTCTGGGTCTCAATGCCTGCACGTGGTTGCAACCGGCCACGGCGATCCCGGCGCCAATCGCGTCAACCAGACGATTAGCGGTCTAACCAGCAGCGGCGTTACGTTCCGCGGGTGGGCACGCTGGCTGCGGGGAACCAAGCACATGCTCTTGCGCACGACCCGCGATCAATCGCCCGTCCAGCCGCCGCGGCCTGCGCATTCGTTTGAACTAACCATGCCGATGGACTTGGGAACGCCCGGCGCACAGAATACGGCGTTTGTATCCAATCGCGGGCCCAGCATATCCGAGGTGCGGCACTCACCCGTCCTGCCCGCGGCTTATGAACCCATCGTCGTGACCGCCCGCATAACCGACAACGACGGCGTCGCATCAGTCACGATGTACTATCGATCCGAAGGCAGCGGATTCTCCAGCAGGTCTATGGCCGACAATGGGTCCGGCGACGACCTGATTTCGCAAGACGGCATCTATACCGCCACGATCCCGGGCGCCTCCGGCGGAACGATGCGAGCGTTTTATATCGTGGCCTACGACGGCGGTTCTGTATCGACGCGATTCCCCACCGTGCTGCAGGCCACGGCTGATGTGCCGGATCGAACCTGCCTCGTCCGCGTGGGCGATACGGCCGTTACAAGCGAATTCGCCGTTTACCACGCGTGGATGTCCAATGACGTCATCAGCACGTTTCAATCACGTCCAAACCTCTCAAACGAACTGATGGATTGCACATTTGTTTATAACGACACAGACGTATTCTATAATGCGTATATTCGGCTCCGCGGCAGCCCGTTCCTGCGGAACGGCACAGGCCGACTCCCTTATCCGGGCGATCGCATCGGTATGCGGATCGAGTTCAACCCAGACCGGAAATTCACAGGCCGGGAGGAGATCAATCTCGACGGCTGCGAGGGGAGCAGTCGAGGTCCGCTTCAAGAACGAGCTTCATACTGGTTCTACCGCCAGATGGGCCTGCAGTACTCGACGCAGGAATATGTGCGCCCGGTCATGAACGGCAACACCGCCAGAAACTATGAGGACGTACAAAAAGTAGACGGCGACTACATCGACTCCTGGTTCCCGGAAAATAACGACGGCTACATTCATAAGATAGACGACTACTTCGAATACGGCTCCAGTGGAACAGGATTCTCGAATCTCGATGAAGGGCTCAAGTATGACGCCAGCCACCCTCTGCTTAAGGAGACTTATCGTTGGGGATTTGAGAAGCGGTCGCATCGCGAGAACGACGAATGGGACCATATCTTCGATTTTGCCGTGGCGATGAACACGCCGACGACCGATCCGGGCTATGAGTCGGCCGTGGAGGCGGCCATAGATCCTTATCACTTCACCGCGGTCCTGGCGATTCGCCACGCCGTCGGAGACTGGGACAGCTACGGATACAACCGCGGCAAAAACAACTTCTTCTACTACGCCCTGCCGGAGGGCAGGTGGTATCTTCTGCCCTGGGACATCGACTTTACGCTCGGATCGGGCGACGGCTTCAGTACTAACCTGTTCTCCATGAATGCCGGCCAGTTTCCGGAGGTCTATCAGTTCTTGCACCATTCGAAATATGAGAGCATGTACTTGGGGGCCTTTTCGGCGCTGGTAAACGGCCCATGGCAGACATCCTACCGCACAGCGGACCCGCCAACGCCCTTTGACGAATTTCTGAACGATGCCGCCGATGCCCTGGCCCGCGACGGAGGCGACTGGAGCCGACGCGACAGCATCAAAAGCTACGTCCGTGACCGTCGGTCCTACATTTTATCCAATTATGATATTCCGGCGCTGAAGTTCGAATTATATGGCAGAGTCAGTCACTTATATACGTCGGAGCCGACAATAACGATCAGAGGTGGGGCCCCGTTTCATGTCAGAGGGGTCGCCGCCAACGGCGTACCGATGCCTACGGTATTCTTTGACAACAGCGCCTTTGAAGTGACAGTCCCAATCGACCTGGGCTTGACTGAGCTTTTGCTTCAAGCGCTCGATTCAGGAGGGAATCCCATAGCCGGGCTGACCGCCTCCATGACAGTCACCCGGATGCCTCCGGCCACGGTTACCTCGGTAACGCCGAGCACCATGTGCAACAACGGTACGACCGACATCACAATCCACGGGACCGACTTTGAACCGGGATCGGCGACTACGGTCGCCCTGGCCAAGCCCTCCGATGAGATCGGATTCGACGCCCTGTATGTCCAAAACAGCGAGGCATTCGACCGGATTGATGCGGCGACACTGCTGCTTGACAACCCGGATGACAGCGTGGACGATCCTGTGTACGCGGTCCATCAGCGGATAAACCTGTGGAATGCCGGCGATCATGGCGAGTTCTCGGCCAACGAAAGTCCGTTCGCAGCACCCTTTGATACCGACGGCAGCAACTACGCTGTGCGCTTTAGCGGCTACATCTATACTCCGGCTATAGGCGTAAGGTACTTCGGCGTCAACAGCGACGAAGGCTTCACGCTTTCGATTGCCGGCCAACTCGTGGGCGAATATGCGTCCATCCGCACCGCCGCCACGACCGATGTCACGCAAAACATAACCGATGGAACAATGTCGTTTTCTTTCCCAGCCCCCGGCAAGTACTATCTTGTCCTCGACTACTTCGAAAATAACGGCGGCGAGGAGATCGAGTTCTTCCAGACCGACGCCACCGGCGGTAATAGGAAACTGATCAACGTCGATTCGGATCTGGTAGTCTATCGGGACGACACCAAGAGAGTTGAGGCGACCGATGTGGTCGTCACAGATGCAAACACGATCACTTGTCGAGTCGATTTAATCGATGCCGAGGCGGGCTCGTGGAACGCAATTGTTACGCCCGAAGCAGGCCAGGCATGGAGAGCGGACTTGGAGGATGCGGCCGATCTGCTCGATTGCAGATCAAACCTCAATCACGATTCGCAGGTCAATTTCTTCGACTTTGCGATACTCCTCGACAACTGGGAGCAACAGTGTTCGACACCGTACTGGTGCGAAGGAGCCGACATCGACTTCAGCAGCCATGTCGGTTTTGGTGATATGGCGATCCTCGCCGACGAGTGGCTTCTGCCCAGATAATCCATGACCCGTAGCATGCGCCTCCGCAACAGGAAATACTTCGCCGCTGGTCCCCGGTTTTTTGAGATTTTTCCGCTTTGGTTTTCGTCTATCTGTGTGTGTTCAAGACCTGGAATTCACTGGCGATAGAGAATCCCAGGCGGTATAATTCGCCACTCGTTGTTTCATTAGGAACCAAAAATATGGGCAAACGATTGATAGTAGTCGCAGTAATTGCAATTAGTATCTCCGGGCCCGCCGGCGGCGGGGCGGATTGGCCGAAGTATCTCGGACCGAACGCTAACGCTACAGCGCCGCAAGCAAAACTGGCCCGGTCCTGGCCTGCGAACGGGCCCAAGGTTCTCTGGACCGTCTCTCTCGGCGCCGGATACGGCTCGGCCGCAATCAGCGAGGGTAAGGTCTATGTCCTCGACCGAATCGGAAATGAAAAAGATGCCCTGCTCTGCCTTGACCTGCTCACCGGCAAAGAGTTGTGGTCCTATTCATACCAGGCCCCGGGGAAAATAAGCTACGACGGCTCGCGGTCCGTCCCGACTATCGACGGCGATTATATTTATACCTGCGGAGCATTCGGACACGTCTATTGCTTCGACAAGAATACGCACAAACCCGTTTGGAAGAAAAACATCTGGACAGACTTCGGCGGAGGCAAGGTCCCGATGTGGGGCATTACCCAGCACCCGCTAATCTACGAAAACACTGTGATACTCGCCTCACAGACCAAAAAGGCGGGCCTCGTAGCCTACGACAAGGCAACCGGTAAGGTGAAATGGTTCTCGCCTGCACTGCCCGGATTAGTCGGGTACGTCTCTCCCAAGCTCGTCACAATTGCCGGCATCGACCAATTGGTCATGATAACCACCTGTTCCAGGAGCGCCGCCCCGGACGGAGACGGCAAAAACGAGGTCCTCGGAGCGGTGCTCGGAATGGATCCCAAAACGGGCAAGACGCTTTGGAGCTATAGAGACTATCGTTGCCGAATTCCTATCCCCAACGTTGTTGACATCGGCGACGGTCGACTGTTCGTCAGCGGCGGATACAAGGCAGGCTCGGCAATGCTGATGATAGAAAAAGAGGGCGACAAATTCGTTGCCAAAGAAGTCTATAAGACCGACGATTTCGGCTCGCACACGCACCCGGCCGTCCTCTACAAGGGCCATCTCTACGGCCACTGCACAACCAACACACGCCGAGACGGAATGGTCTGCATGGACCTCGACGGCAATGTGAAATGGAAGACGGGACGCTCGCCCATCGTATTCGACAAGGGCGGCTTCATCCTTGCAGGCGACCTCATACTCAGCGTTGACGGCGGCGTGGGAATCCTGAATCTTATCGAGCCGAACCCCGAAGGTTTCAAGAGGCTCGCCAACGCCAAGCTGCTCGATACCAGGGAATGCTGGGCGCCGCTGGCCCTGTCCGACGGCAAGCTCATCATCCGCGACCAAAAACAGATGAAGTGCGTAGTCGTCGGGCCGGCCGGATAGCGGTGCCTTAACTCAACCTTGTGCAGCGCAGCATCTGGTACACCGGGCTGTAATTGCGAGCACCACACCTGGTTCCCAGGATGCATGCAAAAGAAAGTGAAACTCGAGAATCGTCATTGCGAGGAGGCCGAAGGCCGACGTGGCAATCTCCTATCCCACGTCAAATCAGTTAATCAAGGAGAAGAACCATGCGAAGAATGAGCCGGCCGTTTACAGTTGCGGCCCTTGTCATCGTTTCGATTGGCATAGCCGGGGCCGTATCCACGGACTCATGGCGCAGCACCCGCGTTACCGACCCGAACCAGCACGCCCGCACCGGAGAAAACCGCTACCCGCATCGCGCCAAGAGCCGGTACATCCTAAAAGAGCTGGATTTGAAGCCGGGCGACGTCGTTGTCGATATCGGCGCTGGCGACGGCTGGTGGTCGCAGCGAATGGCCGAATGCGTCGGCGAAGAGGGTGCTATCCACGCCGCAGAAATTAAGGGCAAAACGGTCAATAACATGAAAAGGAAGTTCGCCGATACCCCGCAGATCAAGCCCTATCTGTGCAAGACCGACAGCACTGAATTAGCCGAGAATTCCTGCGATTTGGCCTTCCTCTCGCAAACTTATCATCATCTGGATAAGGACGGACGCATCGACTACCTGCGGCATCTGCGAGACGTCGTCAAGACGACCGGCCGCCTCTGCGTGATTGAGAAATACGCCACTATCGCCACCGAGCACGGATCGCACGGCACGGCGCTGAGCAAACTAATCGCCCAGGCCGAGCAAGCAGAATGGATTCCCGTTCGCTGCGAGTTGATGACCGGGACATATCACTACCTCGCCGTCTTCGTCCAAAAAGACCTCTTTGGCCCGGAGCCATCCTCGCTGCCGTAAAGACCAACTAACCGCAGAAGCCGCCGCTATTTCTTCTTGACGTCAAACGCCATCAGGACATCGCCGTGGCGGATGTAGAGCCGGCCGTTGCATACGACCGGGTGCGCCCAATGCTTGCCCGAGCCTCTGGTGATTTTGAACGAACTGACCAGTTCCATACCGTCCTCTGTCGGGCGGACAAGTCCGAGAGTTCCTTTTTCGCTGTAGCAGTACAGCATCCCATCCGCCCATGCGATAGCGCCCTTGGCGTCGAGCAACTTTTCCTTGAACAGCACCTCACCCGTGCTGATATTCTGACATACCCAATTACCTTTGCTGTCGGAGCCGTAGAGATTCGTGCGTGGGTTCGTGACCCAAACGACCCCTCCGTGAAGAGAGTCCAAAGCCTGGCTGGACCATATCTCGGTATATTCGCTGTCTTTCTTCGTGAACCTAATCATGGTCCCTCCCGTTCCATGACTGGTGAAATAAACTCGAGATCCGCGGTATCGTAAGGGGGTAACGGCGGCTATTTTGTTGCTGGTCTCGTGAGGAATCGTCCAGAGGACCTTGCCGTTATTACTATCGACACAGACAATCAACTTCTCGACCATTGTAAACAAGCATCCCCCGGCGAGTATGGGCGAGCAATAGGCGGAAAGATTGCTCAATCCTTTTGTGGTCCAGATGGTTTGCCCTGTATGTTTGTTCAGAGCGACCATAGTGGCGTCTTTGCCGCCCAGAGTGCAATAGACCTTATCGCCGTCAATCAACACCGACTCAGCAATTCCCCATGTGATATTCTTTCCCTGGAACTTCTCCAAGGTATCCACTTTCCAGACAGAAACGCTGCTGTCTCGGTTGAAACAGGCGATTCTGCCCCGGCCGCTCATGATATAGAGCCGATCCTCGTCAACGGTTGGCGTTGTGCGCGTTCCCGGATACGACCCGGCCCATTCAGGCCCGTATTCTTCTTTCCACTTGAGTTTGCCATTGGTATCGATGGCAAAGAGATACCCGGTCTTCTCAATCATCCCAGTCGTATATATGGTTCCGTCCACCACTGAGACTGAGGCGAATCCTTTTCCCAGCCCTTCGATGAACCATAGCATAACCGGACCGCCTTGAGGCCACTTCTCAAGAAGGCGAGATTCCCCGGTGGCTCTTCCATTACGATATACCCCGCGAAACTGAGGCCAATCCGCACCCCAACAAACCGACGTGCCGAATATTATTGCAATCAACAGAAGTAGTTTTGCTATTGCTCTCATCGTGAATTCCTTATCTTCGGTTCCGGCAATGCCCTGCAAGGTCTTTTCTTTTCAGATCACTCGAGAATCGAGTCGTAGATGATTGGCTTGACGGCGTTTTCCAGCTGGCCGGAAAAGGGCATGCGTTGGGATAGGGCGATTACGATCAGGTCGTGCTTGGGGGAGATACAGAAATGCGTGCTGGCCATACCTCCCCAGCCGTACTCCCCTTTGGGGAATTTGCCGTCCTCAGTCCGTACGGAAAAGCCAAGTCCGAATCCCCCGCTATCGTCCCTGGTGACACCTTCGGGGAGCTGATTCTTAGTCATCATCTCCACCGTCTCAGTGCGCAGCAGCCGCTTGCCGTCGAGTTGGCCCTTGTTGAGCAGCATTTGGCAGAATCGCAGGTAATCCGGCGCGGTGGAGACCAGACCGCCGCCGCCGGAGCGCATTGCCGGTTTCTTGAGATAACGGCTCTTGGCCGGGTCGTCGGAGACGCTCAGCCCGAAGCTGTAACAGACGGCGAAGCGATCGACCTTCTTCGCCGGGACGTGAAACGCTGTATCTTTCATGCCCAGAGGTCGGAATATTCTCTGTCGGAAGAACTTATCGAGCGGCCGGCCTGAGACTTTTTCGACCAGGTAACCGAGAACGTCGGTCGATACGCTGTAATGCCATCTCGTCCCGGGCTGATAGAGCAGCGGGATTTCGCCTAACTTATCGGCCATATCTTCGAGGTCGCCATCTCCACCCAAAGTGGCTTTTTCTCTATACATCTTGTCAACGGCCGTATTGCCGAAAAAGCCGTATGTCAGCCCCGAAGTATGGCGCAAGAGGTCGCGGACGGTCATGGGACGCTTGGCATCCTCATTGCCCGATTCGGCGTAAACTTTCAGCCCCTTTAATTGCGGGGCGTATTTCGAGACGGCCTCGTCGAGCTTAATCTTGCCCTCCTCGTAGAGCATCATCAGAGCTACGCTTGTGATGGGTTTGCTCATAGAGTAGAAGCGCAGGATCGCGTTCTTAGCCATAGGCTTCTCGGCCTCTATGTCCATCATGCCGAACGTCTCGAAGAAGGCGATTTTCCCCTTTCGAGCCACGACAACGGTTGCCCCGGCCACCTTTTTATCGTCCACAAGTCCCTGCACGGCTGTTTTGACGCCCGCAAGCTTTTCCGCGGACATGCCAACGTCTTTTGGAGAAGCGACGGACAATTCCCCGGCGTATCCAACGCACGAGAGGACAAAACAAAGTAATGTGACAATTAGCATCGGCCGGGTCGTTTTCATCGGATTGCTCCTTTCAAATATCAAGCTTCTGTACGAACCTATTATACCCTATTTCCAAAGTGCGGGCCAGTAGATTGCCAGGCGGCCATCTCCTGGGGCAATTTGCAAAAGGATGGAGATGAAGATAGAGAAAGAGCCTGTCGGGATTGTCGGTCCGGCAGGCTCGATAGGATATGCGTCAATTACTGTGTGGTGCTCCTGGTGCGTCTTGTGAACGTACGGACAACCTTTTTGCCTGTAATCTTTGAGGTTCCGCGGGTTGTTTTTAGTTCACCGGTAAGCTTCGCCTCGGCTATCTTTCCTGCAAAGTTCATCTCGTATTTCTGGTCGCCGAATTCGAGGACGATCTTGAAGCTCACTTTGTCGCCGTCGAGGCTGACATCCTTAGATGGGCATAGCCCCGTACAAGGCGCTTAGGTCCCCGTTGACTCTCAATCGCTGTTTGCGAGTGCCCCGTTCGGAGGCTACATCGAGATCCCATGTGCCGATAAGAGCGGTGCCGATCCGTTTTCCCTCGGCTGTGCTCTCGCCCCGGTCGGATTTGACCGTGCCGGAGAGCGTATCAGTCTGCCGGTCGATGGTTCCCTCGAATGTCGATTCCCACTCGCGGTCGCCCACCTTGGTTTTTCTGTTGAAGGTCAGCTTGCCCCGTTCGTACAGGACATCCGAGATGGTATGCTCGACCCGCTCGCTCTTCATTTCGGCTGTGAGCTTGCCTTCTTTGTCGGCCTTGACGACGAGCGTTGAAGTGTATTCCCGCTCACCCATCTTGAACTTCATTTCCCAACTCCCGGCGGCTCTGGGTATCCGCAGGCTGCGTTTGCCTGTGACTTCGGAATCGCCCCTGTCGCTGGTTAGAGTCCCGGTAAGCTTGCCCTCTTCGATCTTTCCGGCGAATTTCGAGGTGAATTCATTGTCGCCGAATCGATAGGTTTGGGTGAAGCTGAGGCTGCCTTCCTCGAACTTAACGTCTTTGAGTTCGCTGATTCCCCAGAAACTAATCCACTGCGCGGTCAGATTACGTTCCTGGTCCCTGGAAAACGCCAGAATCGAGTTCATCTCCCGCTCGCCGAATTTGATTTTGATGTTCCAGTCGCCGTAGAGTCCAAACCGGCCTCTGGCGGACGAGGACGACCTCGCCGCGCCCTGAGCCGACGATACGGCCAGGACTACGAGCACACAACACGCCACTGCCTTGATAAATCTTTGGTTTCTCATAATGCCTTCCTTCCAAAAGAGTAATAATTTGCCTGCCCATTTTGTACTCTGTCTGTATTCGATTGTCAACGGGAAACTTATGGCGTCGCGGGCGAGAGCTTCTGATTGGGTTTGTTTTGCATAAAAAGTCTGATTTGTAGAGCGCGCTCGACAGTTGTAGAGGGCTAGGCTTGGCCACGAAGACGCAAAGGCACGAAGGAAATAGCCACAGAGAAGGCAGAGAACACAGAGAAAGAAGGGGCGATCGGGGTATCAGGGGACTCCGCCACGGGCGGATCTGCGACGGGTGGGGATCAGGAGAAGAGGGGGCCAGGTAATTTGGG